>VBCM01000035.1:0-10347 GCA_005883675.1 Betaproteobacteria bacterium | reverse complement strand
GATATCTGATTTATCGGAAGGAACGAGTTCGATTTGTATTCCTCGCAGACGCGCCAGTTGGCTCACCGCCACCGTATAGCAAATGGCGGTTGATGGGCGCACAGGACACCAGAGATAACAGCGTTTTAAAGGCGGAGGAAATCACGCGAAGAATGCAGGGCCGAACCAAATGAATTTGACGATAGCTTCAGAGCAAACCGTTCCCGCAAGTGCGCTTCTTGCAGTATCTACTCGGACAGAAGTTACGCGCTGGAGCGGAATGTCTTCCCGCGAACCGCCGCTAAACCATCAGTTTGATAGCCTTGATGTGGCCGCTGTGTCGGTATTTTGCTGACGAAAAGAAGCCGCCACAGCGGTCGCGTACATCGCAAGCATCGCACTCCTCGATGTGTTCGTTCTTCCAGTCGCTAATCGACTGAACGGCGTAAGGCCAGAGTTCCCGGTCGAGAAGACAAAGTTGGTGGTTGTAAATCCGCACATTCATGCCGTGCCCGGCGAGAATCTTGACTGATGCCCTTGGTTCTTTTTGGTAAGGCCGGCGCGCGCGAGCAGCCCATCACCGGCGGATTGGCGGAGCAACTACGCGAGCACGTGGCCACGTTGCCGAAGGAATGCCAATGGCTCTTCTCCTCGAAGCGCGCGAAGGCGGGGCACTTGGCCGATATTGACGGCCCGTTCAGCCGAGCAGTGGCGGCGGCGGGGTTGGACCCCAAGACGATCGTGCGGCATACGCTGCGACATACGGCGATCACGCATCTTGTGCAGGCCGGCATCGACCTTCCGACCGTCCAGCGTATCAGCGGGCACAAGACCCTAGCGATGGTCGCCCGGTACGCGCATGCGAACGGCGCGCACGTGCAGGCGGCAATGAGCGCCCTAGAGCGGCGCTACCGGCCGGCAGTTGAGGAGCAGCGCGAGCCGGCGGAAGCCGAGGCCACGTCGCAAAAGGCGGTTAAGCCATTCATCGTGCTGCGCAGGGCCAGCACGCATGGGTAGTACCATCCGGGGGCCGCGCCGTCGCGGCAAGGCGTGCGACCCCCGGTTTTTTCGAGTCGATTGCACCGGAATTGCACCAGGCAGTCGGCTTACACGCGCTAAGTCATTGACGGGCCGGTAGCTCAGTCGGTCAGAGCAGGGGACTCATAATCCCTTGGTCGTTGGTTCGAATCCAACCCGGCCCATCATCAGTTGGCCTCGACAGGCTTCCAGGGCGTGCCGGCCTCGATCATCGCCAGCAATATTTCGCGCTCGGAAAGCACACGCCCGGCGTATTCCTCCGCCGGCGAGCCTTTGCCGTTGTAGCGCGCAACCGCACCTGCCACGTCGCCCCGTGCTCGGGCCAGGCATTTGCACAGCACCCGCCCCGCGGTGCGAATATTGACGATCGGATCGGCGAGCGCGGTTGCACTGGCACCGTGCAAATCGGGCCTGACCTGGCAGAGGCCTACTTCTCCGGCTTGACCGACCGCCCAGGGTCGCCATGACGACTCCACCCCCACGATGGCGAGGAGCAGCGTCGGATCAGCAGGGAAGTGCTTCTCCGCAAGTGTGATTACCCGTTCGACCGCCGAGGGCTCCACGCGATAGCGCCGCGCGATAGCCGCTGCGAGTGCTGAGGCGCCGGTGCGGGGCGGCGGCGTGCCAGTTGCACCGAACGGTAGCGCACCGAGTACTGCGAGCAATGCGCGCCGCTTTGTGTTCGCGGTGCTCGCCGTCAAGGTCGGACGTTGGTTCATACCACCTCCCAAGTTGCGTTGGACCTGCGCGGATTTTTCCAGAGGCGGCGAAGCGAAACCGCGGTGCTGACAAAGTACCGCGCTGTTTACAAATCCTGACCGGCGGCACAGCGGTTGCTAGGACGGGACATGCTGCCTACGCACGAGGTGCCCTGCCCGCGCTGCGGCAAGACGCTCTATAGCGCGACATCGCTCGAGGATGCGGTGGTTGCCGCAACGCCGGAAAGCCCGAAGATCGAGCGCGACGACGGCGGCTATTTCATGCGCTGCCCGTCCTGCGCGAGCCGCATTGCGATGAGCCGGGTTGAGCGCGGCGGCGCGGCCGCTTGGCGGCCAGCAGCCTAGTCTGGCTGGCGCGCGGCCTTGCGCTCGAGCAGGCGGGCGAAGTTTTCGAGCGAGATGAGGTGCAGATAGATGCGCGGTAGGATGCCCTTGCGCACCAAGTTCTTGAGCTGCGCGGAGTTGAGGTTCTCCAGGTTCTTCTCCACGACGCGGTACATGCCCGTCACCTGCAGCGGCTTCGCTTCCTGGCCGCGCAGATTTGCCTGCATGGTGAACGGCTCGAACAGGCTGTAATCGGCGAGGATCGAGCACATCTCGCGGCTGCGCTCGAGATCGGCCTCATATTCACCGAGCAGCCGCTCGAGGTCGCGCCACTTGGCGTTAGCCTGGCCCTGGTCGTCGAACAACGGCTCGCCGCCGTCGTCGATATGCGTCTTCTCGATGCAGATCAGGCGGTCCTTCTGCTCGATGCGGTTGACGTTAAGCTTTGCCATGCAGAACGGATAGCGGCGCGCGTACGCGGGAATGTAGACGCCGTTCGCCCAGCGCCCGTTCTCGTAAAACACATTCTCGCCGGCGCCGAGGCCGAGCACCGCCACCGGCGCGAACGATTGCGCGCTGTCGCTCGCCGTGAAGACGATCGGGTATTCGCGCGCGACCGGCTGAAATTCCGACAGGCTGATGGGAATCGCATTGCCGCGTTGCGCGAACTCGGGCACCTCGCCGGGCGCAAGCAAGCGGACTTTCTGGTTCTTGAGGAATGGAACGACTTCCTTGTAGCCGAATGGCGGAGCAATCTGCATCAGTCGATCATAGCCCGCGCTGGTTGGCTTGCGGTAGAATGCGCGGCTCTCCGAGGGGTGGTAGCTCAGCTGGGAGAGCGTCGCGTTCGCAATGCGAAGGTCGGGAGTTCGATCCTCCTCCACTCCACCAGATTGCGCTGAAACGAAACGGGCCGCTTTCGCGGCCCGTTCGCCTTATGGATGCGCCGATTTACTTGCCGGCGCCGGTGCCGGACGACGATGCGCCACCGGTGCCGCCAGCCGTGCTCGAACCGGTGCCGGTGCCGAGGCCGCCACCGCCGAGCGGACCGCTCGAACTCGTGCCGGCGCCTGCGGCGCCCGACGTGCTGCCGCCCATACCGCTCGACGTGCTGCCCGATGTACCGCCAGCGCCGCTCACGCTTCCTTCTTCGCGTAGGCACCGATCCTTCTCGAGGCCGGTAAGGGTGGCGCAGCGCGAACTCGATGCGCCCGCTCCGGTGGTGCTGGCAGAACCGCTCGGGCTGCTGCCGATGCTGCTGCCACTGCTGCCGCCGATGGGGCCGCTGGTGCTGCCGCCGACGCTGCTGCCGGTGCTGCTGCCGCTTCCCATGCTGCCGCTCGGGCTCGACGATGTCTGCGCCATCGCTCCCAAGGCGAAAAGAGCCGCAGCGGTGGCGCTCACCAACAGTTTCAATCTCATGAATTGCTCCTGTAATTGATAAGAGAAAGGACTGCGTACGCCTACTGGCAAGGGCCGTGCCGCATCAGCGCGGCGCGGTCGTGCCGGTGGCTGCACCACCGCTTATTCCCGTGGTGGCCGGGCCGGAGCCCGTGCCGGTCGCCTCAGGGCCGTTAGAACCATGCGGAGTCGCTGCATCGCGCAGCGCTAGCAGACAGCGCTTGCGCCGCTCGCCGCGCAGCCGCTCGCAGAGTTTGGCCTGATCGCCTGGCGTCGACTGCGTTAGCGCTTGAGGAACCTCGGGCGAGCTCCGGATGCGACTACCGGGACCATCGGCCCAGGCAATGGACGCAGTGAGCGCGGCGCCGAGCGCGAGCGCATATCCATGGTTCACCGTGCCGAACCCGTGCGGGCGGCGTTCTCTACGCCCCATGGTGCCGGCACCAAGGCCGGTGCTTCCCGGCGCATGCGAGCCGCCCGCGTCACCGCCCGCTCGGACCGGTGGATAGCTCGCGCTGGTAGCGGCGCACGCCGCTGCGGGCAGTGTAAAGAGTGCCGCCAGTATGCGCATGGCGTGTTCCCGTGTGACGGGGCCGCAATGTGCGTGCCTGGACCCGATGGCCGTTGCCGCGGCTCTCGAGCACGCGGATCAGCCCCGCTGCCTCGGTCCGGCCGCGCATCGCCTGCTGCAGGCGGCCCGATAGGTAGCTTTCGATGACGGCGGGATGGATGTAGCACTTGCGGCAGACAGCGGGCGTGTTGCGCAACTCGCGCGCAGCGTGCTCGATCGCGCGCCTTAGCTCGCTCTGCCCGCCCTTCGCCGAAGCGGGCGGCGCCATCGCGCGCAGCGCCCGCGCGCAGAGCAGCGTTCCCGCCCACGTGCGAAAGTCCTTGCTCGTGAACTCATCGCCGGCGATCGACCTGAGATACGCGTTGACGTCGGCAGACTCGATGGCGTGCGTCGCGCCGTCGTCATCGACGTAGCGAAAAAGCTCCTCACCGGGGAGCTCCTGCATCCGGCGCACGGTGCGGGCAAGGCGCGGGTCGCTGAGCGCCACTTCGTGCAGTACCCCGCTCTTGCCGTGGAAGCGAAAGCGCAGCCGCGAGCCCTGGACGCGCACCTGGCGCTCGCGCAGCGTCGTCAGGCCGAACGATGAGTTCTCGCGCGCGTACTCGGCGTTGCCGACGCGCACGAAGGTGCTTTCAAGCAGGCGCACCACGGTTGCGAGCACTTTCTCGCGCGGCAGGCCGGGCCGCGCGAGATCGCGCGCCGCCTGGCGGCGTATGCGCGGCAGCGCGCGCCCGAACGACGCGAGCCGCGCGTACTTCGTCGCATCGCGCACTTCGCGCCAGCGATCGTGATAGCGGTATTGCTTGCGCCGGCGCGCATCGCGCCCCCATGCCTGCAGGTGGCCGTCCTCATGCGGGCAAATCCACACCTCGGTCCAGGCCGGTGGAATGACGAGCGCGCCGATGCGCGCCAGTGTGGCGCGCTTGCGGATCGTGCGTCCGTCCGGGCCGAGGTAGCGAAAAGCCTTGCCCGCCCGCACCCGGCGGATGCCGGCGCCCGCACCGCTTACATAGCGCAGGCCCGCGACCTCCGCGGCCTCAGGCGCCAAAAGCGCGTTCATGCCCTGGCCTTGGCAACTCGCGTGCCGGCGGTACCATTGCGCCGCCATGACCGCGATGCGTGCGCTTGCCGCAAAGCTGCAGCAGCTTGTCGATCGCATCGATCCGCATGCGGGGCGCTACCGCATGCTGTTCGAAGCGAGCCCGCTGCCGATGTGCGTGCTCGACGACGAGACGCTGCGCTTTCTCGCGGTGAACGATGCGGCGCTGCGCGTCTACGGCTACGCGCGCGAGGAGTTACTGCGCATGAGCCTCGGGGACCTGCGGCGCGCGGACGAGCGGCGCGATTTCCTGCGCAACCAGCCCGGCGAATCGGTGTATCGCGGCGTTTTCCGCCACCAGCACAAGAGCGGCGAGCCGCTCGACATCGACGCAGTGGCGCACCTCGTAAGCTGGCGTGGGCGCCGCGCGCGGCTCGTCGTACTGAACGACATCACCGAGCGCATTCGCACGCAGGAAGCGCTCGAGCGGGTGAATCGCGAGCTCGAGCTGTCGCACGAGCGCCTGCGCGCCCTGTCGCGGCGGCTGCTCGAGGTGCAGGAAGAAGAGCGTGGCCGCCTGGCGCGCGACCTGCACGACGACATCGGCCAGGTGCTGACGGCGCTCAAGATCCAACTGGAGTCGCTCCAGCGAGTAGGCGACCCCGCGCTGCGGGCCCGCGTGGCCGAAGGCGTGGAGACGGTGCAGCACACGCTCGAGCGCGTGCGCCAGCTATCGCTGAGCCTCCGGCCGGCTCAGCTCGATGACCTCGGCCTTGCGGCCGCGCTGCGCTCGCACCTCGATCGCCAGGCCGGCGTCGGCGGCATTGCGCCGCATTTCGATGCCGCCGAGGCGCCCCAGGAGTTCGATCCGGACACCGAGACCGCCTGCTTTCGCGTCGCCCAGGAAGCAATCAATAACGTGCTGCGCCACGCCCATGCCCATAATCTATGGGTGCGGCTCTTTACGGCGGGCGGGCGTCTGGCGCTGTCGGTGCGCGATGACGGACGCGGCTTCGATCTCGAGGCGGTGCGCCGGTGCGCTGCGAGCGGCGCGAGCCTTGGGCTCGTCGGCATGGAGGAGCGCATCGCACTTGCCGGCGGCAGCTTCGAGTTGCGCGCTGCGCCCGGCCAGGGGACGGTGCTGCTTGCCACGTTCCCGGTGCGCCGACGCGCGAGCGAGGCCGCCTGATGATCCGTGTTCTGCTCGCGGACGATCACGCGCTGGTACGCGCCGGCATCCGGTCACTGCTGGGCGCCATGGCCGAAGTGGCCGTCGTTGGAGAAGCCTCGAGCGGCGAGGAAGCGCTCGCGCTCGCGCAGCGCGAGCAACCGGATGTGGTCCTGATGGACATCGCCATGAAGGGCATCACCGGGTTGGAAGCCGCGGCCCTCATGCGTGAGCGCTCGCCCGCGGTGCGCGTTGTAATTCTTTCCATGCACTCGGGCGAGGAATACGTTCTGCAGGCGTTACGCGCTGGCGCGGCGGGCTATCTATTGAAGGATGCCGCGACCGGCGAGCTTGAGCTCGCGCTGAGGAGCGTCATGCGCGGCGAGAGCTGGCTGAGCCCGGCGGTATCGCGCCAGGTGGTCGAAGGCTACGTGCAGCGCACCGGGGGCGGTGACGCCGCGCCGGAGGTGCTCACCGCACGCCAACGCGAGGTATTGCGGCTGGTCGCCGGCGGCAAGAGCACGAAGGAAATTGCCTTTCTGCTCAATCTTTCGGTGAAAACCGTGGAGACGCATCGCGCGCAGATCATGGATCGGCTCGGCATCCGCGATGTCGCCGGGCTCGTGCGCTATGCACTGCGCACCGGGCTCGTGCCGCCGGACGGTTAACAAGTTCTGACCGATCCTCAGGGATTTCCGAAACGCAATCCGTGAACGACCCGATACCGCAGGCGCGGCGCGCTCATTTATCCTCACGTCCTATGGAGGAGGGCACGAAGCTTCGCAAAGTGGCAATCGCGGACGACAGTCCGGCCTTCCTGGCCGCCGCCGCGAACTACATCGCCACGATTCCCGGATTCATGCTCGCTGGCATTGCCAGCACGCCGCCGCAGACGCTCGCACTCGTGGAATCGGCAGCCCCCGATGTGCTGCTGCTCGATCTCGGCATGGCACCGAAGCGCGGGCTCGAGCTCGTGCGGCAGGTAAAAGCCTCGCCAGCCGCGCCCGCGGTAGTGGCGCTCGCCTTGTTCGAAACGCCCGAAGCGCTCGCCGCGGCGAAGCGCGCGGGCGCCGACGAGCTGGTGGGCAAGGAAAGCTTCATCTCCGGCCTTGCCCAGGTCCTCGGGCGGCTTTTTCCAGCCGTTTCATAAACACGGTCATTTCCTTTTCCGCCTGGCGGTCGCCCTTGGTGCGCGCCGCCTCGATGCCGCGCCGGTAGGCATCGATCGCCTCGCCGGCGCGGCCGGCGTCCGCAAGCGAGCGCCCAAGCGCTTTCCAGGCCGCGGAGTACAGCGGATCGCGCTCCAGTGCGTCGCGCAGGTATTGCGCCGCGCGCCCATGATCGCCGGCCTTGGCATATTCGAGGCCGAGCGAGTAGCGCAGCAACGCGCCGTCGCGCGGCGTGCCGAGCAGTTTCTCTAGGCTCGAAATCATTCGGCTAAGATTACCCGCCATGAAGACCGCGATCCAGACGCGCGATGCGCCGGAGGCGATCGGCACGTACTCGCAGGCGGTGCGCGCGGGCAACACGGTGTATCTCTCCGGCCAGATCGGCCTCGATCCGGCCACCCTGCAGCTCGCCGAAGGCATCGAGGGACAGACGCACCGCGTGTTCCGCAACCTGGCCGCCGTCGCGGCGGCCGCCGGGCTCGGGCTTGAGCACTGCGTGCGCATGACCGTTTACCTCACCGACCTTGCCCACTTCGCGCGCGTCAACGAGATCATGGCGCAATACGTGCGCGAGCCCTATCCGTCGCGTGCCGCGGTGGGCGTAGCCGGGCTGCCGCGCGGCGCGCTCGTCGAGATCGACGCCACCCTGCACGCGGGGTGAAACCCGCGAAGCTCGACAAGCTGGGACTGCGATCCCCGCTCGACTTCATCCTGCATCTGCCGCTGCGCTACGAGGACGAGACAGTCCTTACTCCGCTTAACGCGGCCCCGCCCGGACACCCAGTACTGGTGCAGGCGCGCGTACAACGCGCGGCGATCCTTTTCCGTGGTAAGCGGCAGCTCGTCGTGAACGCCGAAGGACTGGTGCTGCGCTTCTTCCACTTCCGCAACGCCCAGCTCGATCAATTCAAACAAGCCATAGAGCAAGGCCTGTACGTGCGGGCCTTCGGCGAGATCCGCAGCGGATTGCTCGGCGCGGAGATGGCGCACCCGCGCTATCGATTCGTCAAGCCCGACCAAGCGCTGCCGCAAACCCTCACGCCCGTGTATCCCGCGGCGGCGGGCATCGGTCAGACCCGTCTGCGTGGCAAGGTGCTCGAGGCGCTTGACGCCGGGCCGATCGAGGACACCGTGCCGCCGGAGCTGCGCAGTCGATTTGCGCTCGCAGCGTTTGACGAGTCGGTCCGGTTGCTGCACCGACCGCCGCCCGGCGTCGAATTGATCTCGCTCGTCGAGCGCACGCATCCGGCGTGGCGGCGCGTGAAGTTCGACGAGCTGCTGGCGCAGCAGCTCTCGCTCAAGCTCGCCTACCGCAAGCGGCGCAGCCGCTCGGCGCCGCGGCTGCGCGCCGACGGCGCGCTCCTCAAGTCCTTCGCGCGCGCACTGCCATTCAAGCTGACCCGCGCGCAGACGCGCGCGATGAACGAGGTGCTGCGAGATCTGGTGCAGCCGCATCCGATGCAGCGCCTGCTGCAGGGCGATGTCGGCAGCGGCAAGACCATCGTTGCCGCCATCGCCTGCCTCGCCGCAACGGACTCCGATCACCAGGCCGCCGTGATGGCGCCGACTGAGATCCTCTCCGAGCAACACGCGCGAAAGTTCAGCGAATGGCTCGAACCGCTCGGCATTCGCATTGCCTGGTTGCACGGGTCGCTCTCGGCAGGACAGAAGAAGCGGGCGCTCGCCGGGATCGCTTCCGGCGAGGCGCAGATCGCCATTGGCACGCATGCGCTAGTGCAGAAGGGAGTGGAGTTCCGGCGCCTCGGCCTTGCGGTGATCGACGAGCAGCATCGCTTCGGCGTGCAGCAGCGTCTGACGCTGCGCAGGAAAGGCGACGACGCGGTGCCGCACCAGCTCATGATGAGCGCGACGCCGATCCCGCGCACTCTGTCGATGACCTACTTCGCCGATCTCGACGTCTCGGTGATCGACGAGCTGCCGCCGGGCCGCCGGCCGGTGACGACGCGCAGGTTCGCTGCCGGGCGGCGCGCGGAGGTGCTGGCGCGCATCAGCGCCTCGTGTGCCGAAGGCGAGCAGGCCTACTGGGTTTGTCCGGTGATCGAGGACTCGAAGGAGGGCGTGCAGACCGCGGTCGAAACCTACGAGCGTCTGCGCAGCGAGCTGGCGGCGCTTCAAGTCGGTCTGTTGCACGGAAGGCTGTCGCCCGCGGAGCGC
This sequence comes from Betaproteobacteria bacterium, assembly GCA_005883675.1. Lineage (GTDB taxonomy): Bacteria > Pseudomonadota > Gammaproteobacteria > Burkholderiales > SG8-39 > SCGC-AG-212-J23. Next base: position 764 of record VBCM01000035.1, on the reverse strand, counting down.
TCGGCCGTTATGCAGCGCTTCGTCGCCGGAGAGGTCCAGCTTCTTGTATGCACCACGGTGATCGAGGTCGGCGTCGACGTGCCGAACGCCTCGCTCATGGTGATCGAGAGCGCCGAGCGCTTCGGCCTCGCGCAGCTGCACCAGTTGCGCGGCCGCATTGGCAGAGGCGCGCGTGAGAGCGTGTGCATCCTGCTTTTTGGCGACTCGCTCTCCGAAACTGCCCGCGCGCGACTGCAGATCATCTTCAAGAGCACCGACGGGTTCGAGATCGCCAAGCGCGACCTGCAATTGCGCGGCCCAGGCGAATATCTCGGTGAGCGGCAGAGCGGGGCGCCGCTCCTGCGCTTCGCCGACCTCGAGCGCGACGGCGAGCTCGTCCAGCAGGCGATAGACGCGGCAGAGGAGATGCTCGAGCGCCATCCAGTGGCTGCGCGGGCGCACGTGGAGCGCTGGCTTGGCCGGCGCAAAGATCTGAGCCAAACGTAAAGGCGCAACGGCAGCCTGAGTTATCCTTCGCGCGTGGATCTCGCCTTCATCGCAAGGCGCCTCGACGCCTATGAGCGTCTCATCCGCCTCGACAAGCCGATCGGCACGCTGCTCCTGCTTTGGCCAACGCTCTGGGCCGTCTGGCTCGCGGCCGCCGGCCGCCCGTCGCCGGGCATCGTGGTGATCTTCATCCTCGGCACGCTGCTCATGCGCTCGGCGGGCTGCGCGATCAACGACTACGCCGACCGCGATTTCGACCCGCATGTGAAGCGTACGCG
>VBCM01000188.1:40014-42674 GCA_005883675.1 Betaproteobacteria bacterium | reverse complement strand
GCAGCGCTACCTTCGACTTGAACGGCTGGGTCTTCTCGCTCTCGACCTCGTCGAGCTTGACGCGGATGCGCTCGATCCACTCGGCGTAGGGCTTGGCGCTCGCGAGCGAGTCCTTGAGCTCCTTGTCGTCGATGATGCGGCCCTTCTCGAGGTCGACGAGGAACATCTTGCCCGGCTGCAGGCGCCATTTCTTGACGATGCGCTCTTCGGGTACCGGCAGGCAGCCGCACTCCGAGCCCATGATGACGAGATCGTCGTCGGTAACGATGTAGCGCGAGGGCCGCAGGCCGTTGCGGTCGAGCGTGGCGCCGATCTGGCGGCCGTCGGTGAAGGCGATCGACGCCGGTCCGTCCCACGGCTCCATCATTGCCGCGTGGTACTCGTAGAAGGCGCGCCGCTGCGGGTCCATCAGCGTGTGGTTCTCCCACGCCTCCGGGATCATCATCATCATGGCGTGCGCTACCGAGTAGCCGCCCATCACCAGGAGTTCCAGCGCATTGTCGAACGAGGCCGAGTCGGACTGTCCGGGGTAGATGAGCGGCCACATGTGGCAGATCATGCGGAAGGGGTGCGCCAGGTCCCACGACGGGAAGGTGTTCGTCGAGAAGCGCTGGTGGATGAGGGCGAGCGCCGATTCGACGCGCGCGTCCTTGAGGTCGAGGTAGTACTCGCCGACCTGGTGCGCGAGCAGCATGCCCTTGTAGCAGACGGTGCGGGCCGACATCGACGGCACGTAGAACTGCTTGGCGTGCTTGAGCTTCAGCGCCTGGATGGCGTGGCCGGAGCTCTTGCGGATGATGTAGAGCTTGCGCTCGAGCGCGTCGGTCACGGTGACGCGCCGTCCGCGGCCGATGAACACCTGGCGCACCACAGGCTCGAGCTGGATCGCGGGCTGGGCGAGGTCGGAATTGTCGACCGGCACGTCGCGCCAGCCGAGCAGATGCTGGCCCTCGTCCTTGATCGCGCGCTCGATCTCGTATTCGCAGGCGATGCGCGAGGCCGGATCGCGCGGCAGGAACACCATGCCGACGCCGTACTGACCCGCGGGCGGCAACTTCACGCCCTGCTTCGCCATCTCCTCGCGATAGAAGCGATCGGGGATCTGGATCAGGAGGCCGGCGCCGTCGGAGAGCTTCGGGTCCCAGCCCACCGCGCCGCGATGCGTGAGATTGCGCAGCACCGTGAGCCCTTGCTCGACGATGGTGTGGGACTTGCGGCCCTTGATGTTCGCGACGAAGCCGACGCCGCAAGCGTCATGCTCGTTTTCAGGCCGATACAGCCCTTGCGGCTCTAAGCCCATGATCCTAGAGGTGATGGAGAGCTATGCGGCTGCGCACAAAAGACCTTCCAATATACCTTCGCAGTGCGCCTACTACAAGGATTGCGGGGTCGAAGCGTCGATCACCTCGTCGATGAGGCGCTCGTCCACATCCGCCTGCAGCTTGGCGCGGCCCATGCCTTCGAGCAGCACGAAGCGCACCCGGCCTGCGGCGCTCTTCTTGTCGACCGAAATGAGCTCCTGCCAACGCTCGCGCGCGAGTCGGGGCGGGCGCGCAGGCAAGCCGGCGCGGGAGATGAGATCGGTGATGCGCCGCGCATCGTCGCGGGGGAGCATCCCGGCGCGGGCCGAAAGCTCGGCGGCCATCACCATGCCGGCGGCGACCGCCTCGCCGTGCAGCCACGCACCGAAGCCGGTAGCGGCCTCGATGGCATGCCCGAAGGTATGGCCGAGGTTGAGGAGGGTGCGCCGGCCTGTTTCGCGCTCGTCTTCCGCGACCACGGCCGCCTTGAGCTCGCAGGAGCGGCGCACCGCGTAGACAAGCGCGTCTCGCTCGCGGGCGAGGAGGCGCCCGATGTGCTCTTCCAGCCAGACGAAGAACCGCGCATCGAGCGCCGCGCCATGCTTGATCACCTCCGCAAGGCCCGCGCGCAGTTCCCGGTCGGGCAGCGAATCCAGGGTCGCCACGTCGCTGATCACGGCGAGCGGCTGGTGGAAGACGCCGATCATGTTCTTGCCGCGCGGATGATTGATGGCCGTCTTGCCGCCGACGGAGGAGTCGACCTGTGCAAGCAACGTGGTCGGCACTTGCATGAAGCGCACGCCCCGCTGGTAGACCGCCGCGGCGAAACCGGCGAGATCGCCGACGACGCCGCCGCCCAGGGCGACGATGGTGGCGTCGCGGCCGAGGCGCGCGGCGAGCAGCGCGTCGAACACGCGATCGAGCGTTGCCCAAGCTTTAGCGCGCTCGCCGTCTTCGACCACGATTTCAGTTACCCGGGCGCCTGCGCGCTCGAGCGCGGCGCGCACGCGGGCGAGGTAAAGCGGAGCGACGACGGCGTTGGTGACGACGGCGGCGGCAGGGCCGAGGTGGGGCGCGTAAAGCTCGCTGCGATCGATGAGCGCGGCGCCAATGTGGATCGGGTAGCCGCGGCTACCGAGCGCTACGCTGACTGTTTCCATCGCACGGCGAGCTGTTCGGCGATCGTGCGGCCGAGCGCCTGGACGCTCTGGCGGCCGCTGTCGACCACGAGATCGGCGATCGCGCGATACAGCGGATCGCGCTCGGCATGCAGCACGCGCAGGCGCTCGAGCGGATCGGGGGTGGCGAGCAGCGGCCGGTTGCGGTCCTGCCGCACCCGCTCGTAGAGGTCCTCCGGCC
>VBCM01000188.1:0-40008 GCA_005883675.1 Betaproteobacteria bacterium | reverse complement strand
AGCACGATGCCCTCGAGCGCGGTGAGCTCCGCCAAGGTCTGGGCTTCGCGCACCCGGAAGCCCGCCTCGCCCTCGATGTCGAAGATGGTGGGCACTCTTACGCCGCAGCGGTGCTCGATCTCGTGGTCCGAATCGACGAAGCGCAGCTTCAGCCGCCGTGCGAGCAGCCGCCCGACGGTGGTCTTGCCAGCGCCCATCATGCCGACGAGGAACAGGTTGCCCGGCCGCTTCATGGCGGCATTGTAGGAACAAAAACGGCCGGGGGGACCCGGCCGTGCAATGCCGCGCAAAGCGGCAATCAGCGAATGCTCAGGCGCTCGTTCATGATGCGCGGCGTGATGAAGACGAGCAGCTCCGTCTTGCCGGTGGCCACCGAGTTGTTCTTGAACAGCCACCCGAGCAGCGGCAAATCGCCGAGCAGCGGCACCTTGGTGATGTCGGTGCGGTCGTTCTGCTCGTAAATGCCGCCGATCACCACGGTACCGCCGTTTTCGACCAGCACCTCGGTCTTCACGTGCTTGGTGCTGATCTGCACGCCGGCCGGGGTCGTCGCGCCGGGCTGGTCCTTGTTCACGTCGATCGTCATGATGACGTTGCCGTCGGGCGTGATCTGCGGCTTCACCTTGAGCGCGAGGTTGGCCTTGCGGAAGGAAACCGAGGTCGCGCCCGAAGAGGTCGCTTGCTGGTACGGGATTTCCGTGCCCTGCTCGATCACCGCCTCGACCTGGTCGGCGGTAAGCACGCGCGGGCTCGAGATGATCTTGCCCTTGCCGTCGGCTTCCAGCGCGCTGAGCTCGAGGAAGAGGAAGCGCTCCATCGCCGAATTGAAGATCGAAAGCGAGAGCGAACCGGCGTTGAATCCATTGAGGCCGGCCGCGGGCAGCACGACGTTCTGCGTATCGGGAATGAACGTAGGCGTCGGCTGGCTGACGGTCGTGTTAGCGGTCTGCTCGCCCGAGCCGAGGTAATTGCCGCTCGGCAAAATGCGCGCGCCGCCGCCCAGTGGCGAGCCGGGCGTGCCGCCGCGAAGGCCGCGGTTGTCCAGATAACCGAGCTTGACGCCAAGGTTGCGGCTGAAAGTCTCGTTTGCCTCGACGATGCGCGCCTCGATCATCACCTGGCGCACCGGCACGTCTATTTTCGCCAGCAGCTTCCTCACTTCGTCGAGTCGGCTCGGTGTGTCCTGGACGAACAGCGTATTGGTGCGCGTGTCGACCACGGCGCTGCCGCGCTTGGAGAGAATGCGCTGGTTCGGATCCGACAGCAGCTTCTGCACGTCGATTGCCTTCTGGTAGTTCATCTGGAAGCTCTCGGTGCGCGTCTGCTCGAGGTCGGAGATCTGCTGCTGCGCCTCGAGCGCGAGCTTCTCGCGCGTGGCAAGCTCGTCGCGTGGCGCGATCCAGATCACGTTGCCGCTGCGGCGGCTGTCGAGGCCGCGCGTCTGCAGGATGATGTCGAGCGCCTGGTCCCAGGGCACGTCCTTCAGGCGCAGCGTGATGTTGCCCGTCACCGTGTCGCTGGTGATGATGTTGAGGTCGGTGAAGTCGGCAATCACGTTCAGCACCGCGCGCACTTCGACGTTCTGGAAGTTGAGCGAGAGCTTCTCGCCCGTGTAGCGGCCGCGCTGGGCGGCGCGCGAGGCATCGAGCACCACCGGCTTCACCTCCAGCACGAACTGGGTGTCGGACTGGTAGGCGGTGTGCTCCCACTGGCCCTTGGGCTCGATCACCATGCGCACGTTCTCGCCCTGCTGGAACGCGGCGACGGTGTTCACCGGGGTGCCGAAGTCGACCACGTCGAGGCGACGGCGCAAGTTCTCAGGCAGCGCGGTCTGCAGGAATTCGACGATGATGTTCTGCCCCTGCTGGCGGATATCGATGCCGGTGGTGGTGTCGGAGAGGTCGACCACCACGCGCCCCTCGCCGCCGCGCCCGCGGCGGAAGTCGACGTCGCGGATCGCGTGCTTGGTGTCGGCGCGCCCGGCGGCGAAGCGCGCCACCTGCCCGCCCGGCGCGGTCGCGGCGACCGGCGGCTCGGAAAGCGTGATCAGGAGATTGCGGCCATCGACCGTTGCCTCGTGCGCTACCGGCCGGCGCAGGTTGAGCACCACGCGCGTGCGGTCGGTGCCCTGCACCACGTTCATGCTGCGCAGGTCGCCCTGGCCGACGTCCTGCGAGGCGCGGCCGAGCGCGTTCACGGTGTTCGGGAAATCGAAGGCGATGCGCGCCGGGTTGCTGACGGCGAAATTCGGCGGCACGGCCGCGAGCGGCTCCTTCGTCGTGATGCGCACGAGCGTTTTGCCGCCCTGCTGGGTGACGTCGAGAGCCTCGATGCTATTCGCCTGCGCCAGTGCCAGCCCCAGGCCGGCGAGCCACAGGGCGCACACGTAAAGAAGCATTTTCGTTTTCATTCTTGTGCCTCCACGATTTTGAAGCGGGGCTACACGAGCGGTCTTCGCCTCATTTGGCTGGTGCTTCCACGAGTTGCAGGGCGCTCGCGCGCTCCACCCATTCGCCGGTGCCGTCCTGGACCAGCTCCTTCAGCTTGATCTGGGCTTCGTCGATCCCAGTGATCACGCCGAAGTTCTGCCCCATGTAATTGCCCTTCCTCACCCGGTACAGGTTGGGCCCGGCCTTCACCAGGGCGAAGGTTTCCTTCTCCTGGCTGATGGTGCCGAGCATCTGGATCGACTCGAGCGGGAAGGCTTCGAGAGGCTCCTTGACGCGCTTTTCGTGCTCCGCGAGCTTGCTCTGGCCGGCCGAGTGCCGCGAGCCTTGCGCGACCTCGATGCGCTCGGAGCGGAACGGATCGACCTGTCCCTCGCTGGTATACGGTACCGGCTCGTAGGGCTTGACCTGCGGCAGCGGCGGCACCTGGCCGCGAAAGTCCTTGGTGAGCTGCGCGAGCTCCTGCTTCAGGTCGCGATGCTCCTCGCCGCCGCAGCCGGCGAGCAGCGCGAGGCTCGCGCTGAGCGCAATAGGCAGTAGGCGGTTCATTTTTTCGCCGCCCCTTTGCGCGCCGCCTGGGCCGCTTTGCGCTGCACGGCGATCTCTTCTTCATCGAGGTAGCGGAAGGTGCGCGCCGTGGCGTCCATCGTGAGCTGGTTGTCCTTGCCCGCCGTGATGTTGACGTCGTTCAGCGTCACGATGCGCGGCAGCTGGCCGACGTCGCTCGCAAAGGCGCCCATGTCGTGATAGTTGCCGACTACCTTTACCGAGATCGGTCGCTCGGCGTAGAAGTCGCGCGTGATCTCGGAGGGCGCCGGGCGGAACAGATCGAACTGCAGCCCGCGGCCGAGGCCCGCCTGGTTGATGTCGACGAGCAACGCGTCCATCTGCGAGCGGTTGGGCAGCTGGCGCAGCAGCGCGCCGAACTGGGTGTCGATCTCGCGCAGCTGCTGGCGGTGCAGGTCGAGGTTGATCGCCTGCTTCTTCTTGGCGAGATATTCCTCCTTCAGCTTGGTTTCCTTGCCGCGCAGCTGCTCGAGCTCATCGATCTGCGAGCTCGTGTCGGCCAGGTAGCCGGCCACCGGCACGGCGACGACGATCACCAGCCACACGAAGACCTTGGGCACGGTATGCCAAGTGCCCGGATCCTTCCAGTTGGTGCGCTTGAACTCGTCAAGAATGGCGTTGAAATTGACCGCCATGGCTAGCCTTTCTTCGCCGCGGTGCTCGGCGCGGGCGACGACTCCACCGGCACACGCTTCAGCGACACGAACAGGGTGAACTCCCCGACGCGGCGCTTGTCGAGCGTCCCCGCCTTGACTTCGATCAGCTCGGGGTCGCCGAGCCAGCGCGAGGCTTCGATGTTGCGCATCAGCGTGGAGACGCGCGCGTTCGACTGCGCGTAGCCGAGCAGCTGCACGCGCATGCCCTTCTGCGAGATCGACTTCAGGAACACGCCCTCCGGCATCTGCTTCACCAGCTCATCGAGCAGGTGCACGGTCTGCGCGCGGTCCGCCTGCAGCGTCTCGATGATCTGCTTGCGCGCGAGCAGCGCCGCGATCTCGTCCTTCAGCTTGTCGATCTCGGCGATCTCCTTGTCGAGCTTGCCGATTTCGCTCTTCAGGAACTGGTTGCGGCCGTCCTGGTTGCTGATCAGGTCGGCGTAGGTGATGTGCACCGCGAGCACGATGACCAGCCCGAGCGCCGCCGCGAGGCCCGAGACCAGAGCAAAGTGCTTCTTCGCGCGCGCGCGCCGCTCGGCGCGGTGCGGCAGCAGGTTGATGCGGGCGGCGTTCATTGCGGGTCGAATCTCCTCATGGCGAGGCCGCAGGCGACGATCAGCGACGGCGCATCGACGATAAGGCGCTTGAGCTGCACGCGCGGCGAGGTCTGCATCTGGGCAAACGGATTGGCGACGCTCGTCGGCACTTGCGCCCGTGTGTTGACCACCTCGTCGAGGCCCGGGATCACGGCCGAGCCACCGGCGAGCAGAATGTGCTCGACGCTGTGGTACTGCGTCGAGGTGAAGAAGAACTGCAGCGCGCGCTGGATCTCGGTGGCCAGGTTTTCCATGAACGGCCGCAGAACCTCGGCCTCGAAGTCGTCAGGCAGGCCGCCGGAGCGCTTGGCGTTTTCCGCCTCTTCCGGGCTCATGCCGTAGCGCGTGACGATCTCCTGCGTGAGCTGGTTGCTGCCGCCATTGGGCAGCGCCTGCACCACGAGCGAAAGCGCGGTCTGCTGGGCGAACGATTCGACATCCATGACGAGCGCCTTCAGCCCGGCCGATTCGGCGACGGCGACGCGGTCCTCGACCTTCTCCTTGCGTGTCGCCGCGATCATCACTTCCTGCTCATCGGGCGTCGCCGCCGAGGGACCGACCACTTGGAAGTCGAGGTTCACTTCCTCGAGCGCGAACGGAATGTACTGGTTCGCTTCGCTCTCGACCTGGATTTCGAGCTCCTCTTCGCGCAGGCTCGCCGGCACGACGATCTTCTTGGTGATCACCGCGCCGGTGGGCACCGCCATCGCGACGTGCTTGGTGCGCGTGCCGAGGCGCTTGTGCGCACGGCGCACCGCGTCGGTGACCGCCTCGAGGTTATTGATGTTGCCGTCGACCACCGCATCGCGCGCGAGCGGCTCGATCGCGTAGCGCTCGACGCGATAAGTGTCTTTGCCCGCATCGACGATCTCCAGCATCTTCACCGACGACGAGCTGATGTCGAGTCCAAAGAGCGGCGGCGCCTTGGGCGTGAACAGGTCGAAATCCATTACTATTTCCCCTTTGCGTATCGCGATTTAGCTGCGATACGTAGAATTGGCGTTAAATGCTAGCAACAACCCCTCCGGGTGTCTAGTTGACTATCCGCCGCAGGTGACGCGGTATGATCCGCTGATCGGCCAAGCGCCTCCAATAGCGCCCCGTTTTACGGTCTAAACCCCGATGTGGCTTCGTTTTCTTGGCTTCCCGCTGGCTTTGCTGGCGGGCTTGGGCACGGCTGCGGTGCTGCTGCTCGCGCTGGTCATCGTGCTCGCCTATCCGAATCTGCCGGAGCTCGGCGCGCTGACCGCCTATCAGCCGAAGATCCCGCTTCGCATCTACACGGCCGAGGGGACACTGATCGGGGAGTTCGGCGAAGAGCGACGCGCGGTAGTGTCGATTGCCGAAGTGCCCGCCCAATTGAAGAACGCGATCATTGCGGCAGAGGACGAGCGCTTCTACCAGCATCCGGGCATCGACTACATCGGCGTGCTGCGTGCGGCCTATGCCAACCTGGTGGCGGGTGGGCGGCGTCAGGGCGCAAGCACCATCACGATGCAGGTGGCGCGCAACTTCTTCCTCTCATCGGAGAAGACGCTCACGCGCAAGCTCTACGAGGCGCTCCTTGCCTTCAAAATCGAGCACAGCCTGAGCAAGGAGCAGATCCTCGAGCTCTACATAAACCAGATCTACTTGGGCCAGCGCGCCTACGGCTTTGGCGCCGCCTCACAGATGTACTTCGGCAAAGCGCTCGGGCAGCTCAGCCTCGGCGAGCTGGCGATGCTCGCTGGCCTGCCTAAGGCGCCCTCGCTCTACAACCCGATCGCCAACCCGCAGCGCGCCAAGCAGCGCCAGCAGTATGTGCTACGCCGGATGACTGAGCTGGGCTACATTTCTGCAGCGCAATATGAAGAATCGTTCAAAACTCCGCTGCGGGCGAGACGCGAAGTGAGCGAATACTCAGTGCATGCCGAATACCTCGCGGAAATGGTGCGCCAGGCGCTCGCCGAGCATTACCCCGAAGACGTCTATACGCGCGGCTTTCGCGTCTACACGACGCTGCGCTCTGCGGATCAGGAGGTCGCGTACGAGGCGGCGCGCAAAGGCGTCCTGGATTACGACCGGCGCCAAGGCTACCGCGGGCCCGNNNNAGCGATGATCTGCTCGCCGCGGTGGTGCTTTCGGCCGATGCGCGGCAGGTCGAGGCCGCGCTTCGCACCGGCGACAAAATCACCGTCAGCGGCGAAGGCCTGCGCTTTGCCGCGCGGGCGCTCGACTCGAAGACCGCCGTGCAAAGGCGCATTCGCCGCGGCTCGATCATTCGCGTGCAGCGCGAGGGCAGGAACTGGCAGATCGTGCAGCTGCCGGAGGTCGAGTCCGCGTTCGTATCGCTCGATCCGCGCGATGGCGCGATTCGCGCCCTGGTGGGCGGCTTCGACTTCGCGCGCACCAAGTTCAACCACGTGACCCAGGCCTGGCGCCAGCCGGGCTCCGCGTTCAAGCCCTTCATCTACTCAGCGGCGCTCGAGAAGGGCTTCACCCCGGCGACGGTGATTCCGGACGAGCCGGTGGTGCTGGAGGCCGAGGAGACCGGCAGCCAGCGCTGGGAGCCCAAGAACTATGACGGCAAGTTCGAAGGGCCGATGCGGCTACGCATGGCGCTCGCCAAGTCGAAGAACATGGTCTCGATTCGCATCCTCGACGCGATCGGGCCGAAGTACGCGCAGGAGTACGTCACCCGCTTTGGCTTCGACGCCGAGCGCCACCCGCCCTACCTCACCATGGCGCTCGGCGCCGGCTCCGTGACCATGTGGCAGCTGGCGCGTGCCTATTCCGTGTTCGCCAACGGCGGCTATCTCGTGCAGCCCTACTTCATCCACAAGATCGTCGACGACCGGGGCAATGTGCTCGCGCTCGCCGAGCCGCGGCGCTCCGGCGATGAGGCACTGCGCGTCATCGATGCGCGCAACGCCTTCATCCTCGACAACATGATGCAGGACGTGACGCGCGTCGGCACTGCCGCGCGCGCGGCACGCCTGGGACGCACCGACATCGCGGGCAAGACCGGCACCACGAACGAATTCGTCGACGCCTGGTTTGCCGGCTACCAGCCCGCGCTGGTCGGGATTTCCTGGGTCGGGTTCGACCAGCCCAAGACGCTCGGCAAAAACCAGACGGGCGCGGTCGTGGCGCTGCCGATATGGGTGTCCTATATGGAGAAGGCGCTGAAGGACGTGCCCGAGATGCCGCGCGAGATGCCGCCCGGCGTCGTCGTGATACCGACGGGGCCGTTTCCGCCAGTGACGGGCGACACGCGGCTCGTGCCCGAATACTTCTATCAGGAAGCCGTGCCGCCGCCGGAAGTCCTGCGGCCCGAGCCCCCGCCCCAGCCGGCGGCGCCGCTGCCGGAACCGGTGCCGCAGCCGCCCGCCTAGGGAGCGAGCCGCACGCTGCGGCCGCTCTGCGCCGAAACGAGCTTGGAGAGCGCAGCGAAGAGTTCCGCGCCTTCGCGCGTGTCGCGCCACGCAGTGCCATCCCAGCGGAAGTGAAAGCCGCCCGCGCGCGCCGCGACCCACAGCTCGCGTGCAGCGCCATGGCGATTGATCACCATGCGCGAGCCATCCTCGAACTCGATCTCGAGCACGCCGCCTTCCTTCAGCTCGACATCGGCCTCGACCCCGGTTGCCTCGAGCGCCGCTTCGATACGCTCGAGCGCCTCGTCGGCGCGCTTCGCAAACTCACGCTCGTCCATGCGTTAACATCGTGAATTTTATGCGCTTACTCGCCCTCGCAGCAGCATTCGCGCTCGTTGCGTGGGGGTGCGGCCAGCGCGGACCCCTTTACCTGCGCGACAACCCGCCGCCGGGCGTGAAGCCGGAAAAGCGCGACACTTACAAGCCCGTGCCTTACCCGCCGTCCGCGCCGGAAGAAAACCCCTAGGCGCGCGCTTGTCCTTCGACTATCGCAACGGCGCGCTCTGCGCCGAGGACGTGCCGCTCGACGATATTGCGCGTCGCTACGGCACACCGTGCTACGTGTATTCGCGCGCGGCCATCGAATCGGCCTATCGCGAATTCGCAGCCGCCCTTGCCGATCGCGACGCGCTTGTCTGCTACTCGGTCAAGGCGAACTCGAACCTAGCGGTGCTCGCGCTGCTCGCGCGCCTGGGCGCGGGCTTCGACATCGTGTCGGGCGGCGAGCTCGCGCGCGTGCTGACGGCGGGCGGCGATGCGCGCAAGACGCTCTTTTCCGGCGTCGGCAAGAGCGAGGCCGAAATCGAGCTCGCGATGGCGAAAGGCATCGGTTGCATCAACGTTGAGTCGGAAGCGGAGCTCGAGCGCATCGCGCGCATTGCGCGGCGTCTTGCGCGCCGCGCGCCCGTGGCGCTGCGTGTGAATCCCGATATCGATGCGCGCACGCACCCCTACATTTCCACCGGCCTGCGCGAAAGCAAGTTCGGCATCGCGCACGCCGAGGCCGAGCGGCTCTATCTGCGCGCCGCGCGCATGCCCGAGCTCGAGCTCGTCGGCATCGGCTGCCATATCGGCTCGCTCCTCGCCGACGCCGCGCCTTTCGTGGCCGCGGCGGGGCGGCTCGGCGAGCTCGTCGATCGCCTGGCGGCCGCGGGCGTGCGCCTGCGACACATCGATGTCGGCGGCGGCATCGGCATCCGCTACCGCGAAGGGGAGTCCCCGCAGCCGATCGGCGCGTTCGTGCGGGGCACGCTCGCCGCGCTCGGCGCGCGGCCGCAGAAGCTGATCTTCGACCCGGGCCGCTCGATCGTGGGCAATGCCGGCGTGCTCATCACGCGCGTCGAATACGTGAAGCCCGGCGCGGCGCGCAATTTCCTGGTCGTCGATGCGGCGATGAACGACCTGATCCGGCCGCCGCTCTATGACGCGTGGCACGAAGTGCGCAACGTGCGCGCGAGCGGTGCGGCCGAGAGCGTGTATGACGTGGTCGGGCCGGTCTGCGAGAGCGCCGACTTCCTCGCCCGGCAGCGGCGCCTCGCGGCGGGCGAGGGCGACCTGCTGGCAATCCTCTCGGCTGGCGCGTACGGCATGGCGATGAGCTCGAACTATAACTCCCGCCCGCGCGCTGCCGAGGTGCTGGTGCATGGCACGAGCGCCCATCTGGTGCGGCGCCGCGAGTCGGTCGAGGACCTGTTTGCCGCCGAGCAGATTCCGGGATGACAATCGCCGTTCTTCCCGACCCGGCCCGTACATGACTCCCTCCCGCCGCCGCCTGCTGATGGGTGGGGCGCTGTTCGTCATCCTCGCAGCGGCGCTCGCCACGTACTTCGGCCTCGGCCCGTACTTGAGCATCGAGAGCCGCGCGAAGGAAGGCCGCAAAGCCGCCAAAGGCCCGCCGGCCGTGCCGGTCACGGTGGCCACGGTGGCGAAGGAAACGGTGGCGGTGCGGCTCACGGCGATCGGCAACGTCGAGGCCTATTCCACCGTGGCATTGAAGGCGCGCGTCGACGGGCAGATCGTGGAAGTGAACTTCAAGGAGGGTGCGCCGGTGAAAAAGGGCGACGTGCTCTTTCGCATCGACCCGCGGCCTTACGACGCGGCGCTGCGCCAGGCGCAGGCGAACGCGCTGCGCGATGCGGCGGGGCGTGATCAGGCGCACTCGCAGGAGCGGCGCTATCAGGAGCTCCTCGACAAGAATTTCGTCTCGAAGGAAGCCTACGCACAGATCCGTACCAACGCCGCAACCGCCGCCGCGGTCGCCAAGGCGAGCGACGCGGCCCTCGAGCAGGCGCGGCTCAACCTCGAGTACTGCACCATCCGCTCGCCGCTCGACGGCTTCGTCGGCAGAGTGCTGCTGCAGGCCGGCAACCTCGTCAAGGCGAACGACGTCAATCCGCTCGTGGTCATCAACCAGGTGCGGCCGATCTACGTCAACTTCGCGATCCCCGAGCAGAGCCTACCCGAGGTGCGCAGGCGCATGGCCGACGCTTCGCTGGAAGTCGAGGCGCTGCCCGGCGATCCGAACCAGCCGCATCCGAAGGGGCGGCTGATATTCGTCGACAACGCGGTCGATCCGAGCACCGGCACCATTCGCCTGCGCGCGCAGTTCGACAACGAGGACGCGGCTCTATGGCCCGGCCAGTTCGTCAACGTGAGCGTGCGGCTGTACGAGGAATCCGATGCGCTCCTCGTTCCTTCCACCGCAGTGCAGAGCGGCCCGGAAGGCCCCTACGTCTATGTGGTGTCGGAAGAGATGACCGCGGAGCTTCGCCGCATCGGCGTACGACGCACGGAGGGCGAGCGCACGATCGTCGCGAGCGGGCTTGCGCCGGGCGAGCGCGTGGTGACGCGCGGCCAGCTGCGGCTTGGCCCGAAGGTCCGCGTGCAGATCACCGCGCCGGGAGCATCACCGTCATGAACTTCTGCGAGATCTGGGTACGGCGGCCAGTGATGACCATCCTGGTGATGGCCGGCATCCTGATCTTCGGCCTGGCGGCCTATCGCCTGTTGCCGGTGTCGACGCTGCCGAACGTGGACTTCCCGACCATCCAGGTAAGTGCCGAGCTACCCGGCGCGAGCCCCGAGACCATGGCTTCCGCGGTCGCCACGCCGCTCGAAAAGCAGTTCTCCACCATTCCGGGCATCGACGAGATGAGCTCGGTGTCGAGCCAGGGCGCCACGCGCATCACGCTGCAGTTCGCGCTCGAGCGCGATATCGACGCCGCCGCCCAGGACGTGAACTCCGCTATCGCCGCCACCGCGCGCCAGCTGCCGGCGAGCATGCCGGCACCGCCGTCGTTCCGCAAAGTGAACCCGGCGGACTTCCCGGTCTATTTCCTTGCGCTCAGCTCCGAGACGCTGCCGATTTCCACCGTGAACGAATACGCCGAGACGTTCCTCGCGCAGCGCATCTCGACCATCAGCGGCGTCGCGCAAGTGCAGGTGTTCGGTCAGCAGAAGTACGCGGTGCGCGTGCAGGTCGATCCGAACGCGCTCGCCGCGCGCGGCGTCGGCATCAATGAAGTGGAGCAGGCCGTCTCGCAGGCCAACGTCAACTTGCCGACCGGCACGCTCTACGGCAAGGAGCGCATGTACGCCGTGCAGGCCACCGGCCAGCTGCAGGATGCGCAGGCGTTCCGCCCGATCATCGTCACCTACCGCAACGGCTCGCCGATACGGCTGCAGGAGCTCGGGCGCGTCGTCGACAGCGTGCAGAACGATAAGGTGGCCGCCTGGTACAAGGACAAGCGCGGCATCGTGCTCGCCATCTTCCGCCAGCCGGGGACCAACACCATCCAGGTGGTGGACGAAATCAAGAAGCTGATGCCGACGTTCCGCGCTGAGGTGCCGCCCGCGATCGCGATCGAGGTGCTCTACGACCGTTCGCAGTCGATCCGCGCCTCGGTCGACGAGGTGAAGTTCACGCTGTTCCTCGCGCTTGCGCTGGTGGTGCTGGTCATCTTCCTTTTCCTGCGCAACATCCCCGCGACCGTCATCCCGACGATCGCCCTACCGATGTCGATCATCGGCGCCTTCGCGGTGATGTATTTCCTGAACTACAGCCTCGACAACATCTCGCTCATGGCGCTTACGCTGTGCGTGGGCTTCGTGGTGGACGACGCGATCGTCATGCTGGAGAACATCACGCGGCACATCGAGGCGGGCAAGAGCCCGCTGCAGGCGACCCTCGAAGGTTCGCGCGAGATCGTCTTCACCATCATTTCCATGACGCTGTCGCTCGCCGCAGTGTTCATCCCGGTGCTCTTCATGGGCGGCATCCTCGGGCGGCTGCTGCACGAGTTCGCGGTGACGATCATCGCCGCCGTGCTGATCTCGGGCTTCGTGTCGCTCACGCTCACACCGATGATGTGCAGCCGCATCCTGAAGCCGCATCGTGCCGACGAGCGCCACGGACGCCTGTACATGGCGTTCGAGCGCGTGTTCGACGGCGCTCGCCACGCCTACGACGTGAGCCTCGCGTGGGCGCTCGCGCGCCGGCGCGCCGTCATCGTCGCCTTTCTCGCCATCTGCGTGCTGACCGGCGTGCTGTTCGCCCGCGCGCCCAAAGGCTTCCTGCCTTCCGAGGACGCCGGGCAGCTCTTCTGCTTCGTCGAGGGTCCGCAGGACGTCTCCTTCGATGCCATGGTCGATCTGCAGCGCCGTGTCGCCGATATCCTGCGCCAGGACCCCAATGTCGAGGCGGTGATGTCGTTCGTCGGTGCGGGCGGCATCTCGAGCGCCCTCAACGTCGGGCGCATCACCATCAGCCTGAAGCCCTTCGGCGAGAGGAAGCCCGCCGACGAGGTGGTGCGCGAGCTGCGGCCGAAAATCGCCAACGTGCTCGGCGCCAAGGTTTTCCTGCAGAACATCCCCGCGATCCGTATCGGTGGCCAGCTCACGCGCAGTCCTTACCAATACGTGATGCGCAGTGCGAACGTCGACGAGCTTTACCATTGGGCGCCGCTGATCGAGCAGAAGCTGCGCTCGCTGCCCGGTCTGGTCGACGTCTCGAGCGACCTGCAGATCACGCGACCGGAAGTCACCGTGCAGATCGAGCGGGAGAAGGCCTCGGCGCTCGGCGTCTCCGCGCAATCGATCGAAATGGCGCTCAACAACGCCTACGGCGCCCATCAGGTGTCGACGATCTACACCTCCACCAACCAGTACTTCGTGATCCTGGAGCTCGCGCCGCACTACCAGACCGACCCCTCGGTACTGCCCCTGCTCTACGTGCGCTCTTCCACCGGCGCGCTGGTGCCGCTCAACGCGCTCGCCAAGCTGAGCTACGGCGTCGGGCCGATGCAGGTGACGCACCTCGGCCAACTGCCTTCGGTCACCTTCTCGTTCGATCTGCGCCCCGGCGTCGCGCTCTCGCAAGCCATCGGCCAGGTGCAGGCCGGCACGCGCGAGCTCGCGGCACCTGCCACGCTCACCGGCACCTTCTCCGGCACCGCGCAGGCGTTCCAGAGCTCGCTGCAGGGCATGGGGATCCTGATCCTGCTGTCGGTGGTGGTGATCTATCTCGTGCTCGGCATCCTCTACGAAAGCTTCATCCACCCGCTCACGATTCTCTCTGGCCTGCCCACCGCCGGCCTCGGCGCGCTGCTCACGCTGATGCTCTTCGGCGTCGAGCTCAACATGTATGCCTTCGTCGGCATCATCATGCTGGTGGGCATCGTGAAGAAGAACGCCATCATGATGATCGACTTCGCGATCGAGGCGCAGCGCAACGAGAAGCTGGCGCCGGAGCAGGCCATCCATCAGGCCGGCTTGATCCGCTTCCGCCCGATCATGATGACGACCATGGCCGCGCTCATGGGCAGCCTGCCGATCGCCATCGGCTTCGGCGCGGGGGGCGGCGCGCGCATGCCGCTCGGCCTGGCCGTGGTCGGCGGCCTCGTGCTCTCCCAGGTGCTGACGCTCTACATCACGCCGGTGATCTACCTCTACTTCGAGCGCCTGCAGGGCTGGCTCAACCGGCCCGCGGGCGACGACGCGCAGTCGCATGCCGAGCAACCACGACGCGCGTAACCTCGCGGTGTTCTGCGACTTCGAGAACGTCGCGCTCGGCGTGCGCGAGTCGCGCTACGCGCAGTTCGACATGGAGAAGGTGCTCGAGCGGCTGCTGCTCAAGGGCTCGATCGTGGTGAAGAAGGCCTACTGCGACTGGGAGCGCTACAAGGAATTCAAGGCGACCATGCACGCCGCGGCCTTCGAGCTGATCGAGATCCCGCACCTGCGCCAGTCGGGCAAGAACTCGGCCGACATCCGGCTGGTGGTCGACGCGCTCGATCTCTGCTACACCAAGTCGCACGTCGACACCTTCGTCATCGTGAGCGGCGATTCCGACTTTTCGCCTTTGGTCTCCAAGCTGCGCGAGAACGCCAAGACGGTGATCGGCGTCGGCGTCAAGAACTCGAGCTCCGACCTCCTGATCGCCAATTGCGACGAGTTCATCTATTACGACGACCTGGTGCGCGCCGACGAGCAGAAGCGCCGCGCGGCGAAGAAGCGCCGCGAGTCGGCGCCCGCGGGGGAGGACAAGAAGCAGGAGGCCTACGAGCTCATGCTGGAGACGCTCAACGCGCTCATTGCCGAGCGCGGCGAGGGCGAGCGCATCTGGGGCTCGATGATCAAGCAGGCGCTCAAGCGCAGAAAGCCCGGCTTCAACGAGTCCTACTACGGCTTCCGCGCCTTCTCCGATCTCCTCGAGGAAGCCGAGCAGCGCGGCCTGGTCAAGCTCGAGCCGGATGAGAAATCGGGCGGCTACCTCATCCGCCCCGCATAAGCCAACGCCCGCCGAGCTCGCGGTCGCCGCGGGCAAAGGCATCCGCGATGTGCTCGCGCCCAGGCTGCGCGTGCTTTTCGTCGGCATCAATCCCGGCCTTTACTCCGCGGCCACCGGGCATCACTTCGCGCGCCCGGGAAACCGCTTCTGGCCGGCGTTGCACGCCGCGGGCTTCAGCGACCGCCTGCTCCATCCGTCGGAACAGCGCGAGCTCCTCCGGCATGGCTACGGCATCACCAACCTGGTGAATCGCGCCACGGCGGCGGCCGATGAGCTTGAGCGCGCCGAATTCGTCGCCGGCCGCGCGCGGCTCGCCGCCAAGGTCCGGCGGCTGCGGCCGCGCGTGGTCGCATTCCTCGGCATGGGCGCCTATTGCCACGCCTTCGACCTGGCGCGCGCCGCGATCGGCGAGCAGCCCGTGCGCTTCGAAGGGGCGCGGGTGTGGGTGCTCCCCAACCCGAGCGGGCTCAACGCCAACTACCAGCTGCCGCAACTCGTGCGCCTGTTCAAGGCGCTGCGCTCGGCAACCGAATGACGGCCGGCGGCTCTAAGCAGGTATGGCGACCAAACTCGACAAGCCGCTGCGCCGTGAAGTCGCGATCGACGGCGCGCCCTACATGCTCACCATCAGCCCCGAGGGACTGAAGCTCGTTCCCAAGGGCAAGCGCAAAGGCGTGGAACTCGGCTGGAAGGCGCTCGTGAGCGGCGAAGCGGCGCTCGCGCAAGCGCTCAACGCCTCTCTCGTGCGCTAAGGCTCGAGCTGCTTGTAGACGAGGTTGGCGATGTGCAGCAGCTCGTCCTTGCTGAGATCGGCCGATGCGCAGGCGTAGCCGACTTCACGGTCGATCCAGTAGAACACGCCCACGTTATTCTCGCGCGCGTAGCGGAAGGCGGTCTCGCGGTTGCGCGACGCTTCGGTGCGCACGTACAGCGTAAGGCGGCGCCCGTTCTGTGATTGGTACATGAAAAGCGCCACCGGGCCGTTCTCGCCGGGAAGGAGCCGCCCGCCAACGAGCGACATGCCGGCTTCGTCGAGCTTGGGTGCGCGCAGCTTGATGCCGAGTCGCTTGGAGAGCCAGGCGACGAGATGCTGCTCATCGTCGGCGCCCACCTCGACCGGATGGCGCACCTCCGGCGAGTACGTGGCGTGCGCGATCGCCGCGCGGCGCGCGATCATGGCGCCGTCGGGCGTGCTCTGCGCGATGGTGCGCTCGGGCCGTAGCTCCCAGCCTACCGGCGCGCCGATGGCAATGCCGAGCGCGATCGAGCCGGCGATCGCGGCAGCTCGCCGCCAGGCGAAGCGTGGCGCCGCCGCCTGCGCGAGCCGCTCGGGCACGGGCTCGGACAGCATCGTTTCGTAGGCCGCGCGCACTTCCTGTCCCAGGCGCTGGTAAGCGGCGATGCGCTCGGCTTCCTCCGGATGCGCCGCGAGCCATGCCTCCACCACGGCGCGCCGCTCGCGCGTGAGCCGGCCATCGGCGTAGGCCTGCAGTTCGGCTTCGCTCACGGGCGGTTCGCTCACTTCACGACCTTCAATTTCGCCGGCGGGCTTTGCCCGAGCATCATCGCGCGCAACTTTTCGCGCGCGCGCGACAGGCGCGACATGACCGTGCCGATCGGAATGCCGAGCGTGCGCGCCACCTCCTCGTAGCTCATCTCTTCCAGCGTCACGAGCAGGAGCACGGCGCGCTGATCCGCGGGCAGGCGGGCGATCGCGCGGTCGAGATCGCGCAGCACGAGCGCGTCGGGCTGCGTGCCGCGCTGCGCAAGCTCCGGCATCTCGTCGTCGAGCGGATCGGTGAGGCGCGTCGCGCGCATGCGATTCACATGGACGTTGTGCATGACGGTGAAAAGCCAGGCGCGCAGGTCGGTGCCCTGCCGGTAAAGGTGCAGCTTCGTCCAGGCACGCTCGAGCGTGTCCTGCACCAGATCGTCCGCGCCGGCGCGCTCGCCGACCAGCGCGCGCGCATAGCGGCGCAGTCGTGGGATCAGCTCGACCAGGCGCTTCGCTTCATCCAAGGGGAACAGCCCTCCCGCGCCGCCTATTCCACGCTATTTGGGCTCGCCAGGCAATGGCGGGAGGTTGCGCAGATACGCGATGAGCGCATCGAGATCGGGCGGCGTCAGCTTGCTCGTCGTGTTGCGTACCACTTCGCTCATCGTGTCGCCGAGCACATCGCCGTCCGGGAACAGCCCGCTCGTCAGGATGTCCTTCAGCTCGCCGTCGCCGTAGCGCTTGAGCCGCGTCGGCGTGAGGTTCGGAGCGGCCGTGCCTTCGTCAAGCTTGGCCCCGGCGAGGTAGCGGTTCTTCTTCGGTGCGCCGAGCCAGTTGCGCGGCGTATGGCATTCGCCGCAGTGGCCCAACGCTTGCGCGAGGTACGCGCCGCGATTCACGAGCGCGCTCTTGCCCGGATCGGGCTGCAACGGGCCCGGCGTGAAGAACAACCACTTCCAGAGGGCGACGAGGAAGCGCCAGCGGAAGAAAAAGCCGAGCTCGTGCGGGCGACTGGGCTGCGCGCTCGGCTTGAGCGTGCGCAGATACGCCCACAGGTCGCGCAGATCCGCGTCGCTCGCGCGCGTGAACGAGGGATACGGAAAGGCCGGGAAGTAGTGTGCGCCATCGGGGCGCCGGCCTTCGCGCAGGGCGCGCGTGAAATCAGCGAGCAACCAGCGCCCGATACCAGCTTGCAGATCGGGCGTGATGTTGGGGCCGTAGAACGTGCCGAACGGCGTCTTCAGCGCCCGGCCTCCGGCGTACGGCGTGGCGCCCTGGCGCGTCTCGGTGTGGCAGCCGATGCAGCCGCCCGCGGCGGCGAGGTATTCGCCGCGTTTGGCATCGCCCTGCGCCGCGGCGAGGCCTGCGCCGAGCAGAAAAAAAAACCCCGCCAGCGCGGGGCCCTTGGCGATCAATGGCTACTGCTTCTGGCGGAAGCTCTCGTGGCAGCCGCCGCACGCCTTGCCGACGGCGCCGATCTGCGCCTTCACCGCGTTCTCGTCGCCGCTTTGGCTCACCTGGTAGAGCTTTTGCGCCTCGTTCTCAAGACGGCTCGCTGCTTCCTTGAATTTATCGGGCTGCTCCCAGATCGCCGGCAGCGCATTGCTCTTCATGTCCTTGGTGCTCGGATCGAACGTGTCCCATGGCATGCGCGTCAAGTTGTCGAGGAACGCAGCATTGCGTTTCACGATGTCGGCGTTGTACGGCACCTTGCCTTGCGCCATGGCGGCGAGCGGCCCGAAGTACTTGCCCTGCAATGTCATCACCGACTGGCGTTGCTTGACGAGAAGCTCGGGCTTCACCTGCGCGAGCGCGGCGCCGGCTAGGGCACCGAGCGCTAAAGCGACCACTGCTGCTGCACCGCTTCTTTTCATCGGGTTCTCCTGGGTGGGGGTCCGGAAGCGAACACTGTCGAGCACTGGCTATTCCGCTAGAGGCCGCCGTTAGGGCCTGAGGCCGGCGGCGTATTCGGCGACGGCGCGGATCTGGCCATCGTTCATGTGCGCGGCGACGCCACGCATCACGCCGTTGCGGTCGTTGGCCCGCTTGCCTTCGCGAAAAGCGGTGAGCTGCGCGCCAATGTATTCGGCGAACTGGCCCGAGAGCCGCGGGAACTGCGCCGGGATGCCGGCGCCGGCCGGGCCGTGGCAGCCGGCGCAGGCCGGGATGCCGTGCATCGAGTCGCCGCCGCGCCAGAGCTTCTGGCCGAGCGCGGCGAGTTCCTTGTCCGCGGCCGCGGCGGGCTTCTGCGCCTGCCCGGCGTAGTAGGCCGCGAGCCCCTTCATGTCAGCGTCGGAGAGATTCGCCACCATGCCGTTCATGATCGTGCTTTCGCGCACCGGCTTCTGGCCATCCTGCGACTTGAAGTCGCGCAGCTGCTTCTGCAGGTACTCGGGAATCTGTCCGGCGATCTTCGGGTTGGCCGGCGCGCCGCTGTTGCCGTCGGGCCCGTGACAGGCGGCGCAGGTTTGCGCTGCGATCCCTTGCGCCTTGTCCTGGGCCAAGGCGCCGCCGGCCGCGAGGAGCACAGCAGCGAGCCCCAGTACGCACCTCATCCGGATCCCCGATGCGAAAGGCGCGATTTTATTAGAATTCCCCGCCTTCGCTATGTCGGTCTTCGCGCACGCGGCGTTTCTGCGCGCGGCCGGCCGCGGCTCCGAGCTGCCGCCTCCCGGGCCGCCGGAGATCGCGTTCGCGGGCCGCTCCAACGTCGGCAAGTCGAGCGCCATCAATGCGCTCGTCGGCAGGAGGGCGCTCGCTCGCACGAGCAAGACGCCGGGGCGCACGCAGACCATCAACTTCTACGCGCTGGCGGAGGCGGGGCGCCTCGTCGACCTGCCCGGCTATGGCTACGCGCGAGTGCCGCAGTCGCTGCGCGTCCAATGGCGCGAGCTGGTGGGCGCGTATCTCGCCTCGGCGAAAACACTGGTGGGCATTGTGCTGCTCATGGACGCTCGCCATCCGCTCACGCCGCTCGATGAACAACTCATCGACTGGCTCGGTGAAGCGCGCTTGCTCGTGCTGCTCACGAAAGCGGACAAACTTTCGCGCCGTGCCCAGCAGGAAGTTCTTGCTCAGGTCAGCCAGCATCTTCGTCGCCACCAGGTGACGCTCTTTTCGAGCGTTACGCGACAAGGCGTCGTCGAATGCCGCGACCTCCTCGAGCAGTGGCTCCGAGCAGGCTGCGAAAATAAAAAGCCCCCGGTAAAGGGGATGTAAACCGGGGGCGAAAACGCCTTAACTTTGGGATTAAGGCACCCGCTCAGGGAGGAGAAGCGGGAGACGATCAACTCGTCTGCAGGTTAAGATGGCCCCGCTGGGCAAAAGTTCAACCCCCCAAAAAGCCAAAAAACCCAACCGCGATGAAGGTCTACGGCAGCTTTCCGGCCGTGCGCATGCGGCGCATGCGCCGCGCGGAATTCGCGCGCCGCTTGATGCGCGAGAGCGTGCTCACCGCCGACGATCTGATTTATCCGGTCTTCATCATCGACGGCAAAGGCCGCACCCAGAAAGTGGATTCCATGCCGGGCATCGAGCGCCTGACGCTCGATCGCCTGCTGCCCCTCGCCGAGCAGTGCCTCAAGCTCGAGATTCCGGCGCTCGCGCTATTCCCCGCGATCGACGCGCGGCTTAAGACGCCCGATGGCCGCGAGGCATACAACCCGAAAGGCGTTATTCCGCGCGCCGCGGCGGCGCTGAAGAAACGCTTTCCCGAGCTCGGCGTGATGACCGACGTCGCGCTCGATCCGTATACCTCGCACGGCCAGGATGGCGTGATCGACGACGAGGGTTACATCCTCAACGACGAGACACTCGACATCCTGGTGAAGCAAGCGCTCGTACAGGCCGCGGCGGGCGTCGACATCGTCGCTCCTTCCGACATGATGGACGGCCGCATCGGCCGCATCCGCGACGCGCTCGAAAAAGCCGGCCATATTCACACGCTGATCATGGCTTACTCCGCGAAGTACGCCTCAGGCTTCTATGGGCCGTTCCGTGACGCCGTGCGCTCGGCGAAGTTCCTCGGCAAGAGCAACAAGAAGACTTACCAGATGGATCCGGCGAATTCCGACGAGGCGCTGTGGGAAGTCGGTCTCGATCTCGCCGAGGGCGCCGACATGGTGATGGTGAAGCCGGGCCTGCCGTACCTCGACATCGTGCGACGCGTGAAGGACGAGTTCCGCGCGCCGACCTACGTCTACCAGGTGTCGGGCGAGTACGCGATGCTGCGCGCGGCGATCGCCAGCGGCTGGCTGCCCGAGTCCTGTGTCATGGAGGCGCTCGTCGCTTTCAAGCGCGCCGGCGCCGACGGCGTGCTCACCTATTTCGCCCTGGACGCCGCGAGGGCGCTCGCCAAGCACTAGGCCGGCAGCAAGCGCACGCCGTACGATTCGCGCGCGCCGCGCAAGCCGCGAATGCGCAGCGCCGCGCCGCGTTCCCACTCGATCGACTGCGGCATCCCATCAAATGGTTTTTGGGTCGCGAGCGAAGCTCCGACAAGCTCGGCTGCGCCGTTCTTGTGCGTCTGCCATTCGCGCCGCCAGACGAGCTCGCGCGTCAGGTGCTGGCAGATGAAAGCGCTCGGCGTACCGTCGATCTGCACCAGCCGGAAGCGCGCCACGCCGCCCTCCACGGGTCGCGAGAGATCCATCGGCGGCTTTACCGCCACGCCGTGCGCGCGCAGCTCCGCATAGACGGCATCCGCGTCGTGCGTCGCGAGCGCGATCGCTGCCAAGCCGTCGCCGTGCTCGTGCAGGAAACGCCGGTAGTAATCCAGCCACGGATGCTCGATCGGCGCTGCAAGCAGCTCGACATAGGTGGCTGCGAACATGATGCAGTGATTCTGCGAGCCGATGCTGTGCAAGCCGCGCGGCGTAAGCGTGAAACCGAGCGCGCGAAAGCTCGCCGCTGCGGCGTCTAGATCGCGCACCGCGATCACCGCATGGTCAATGGCGAGTTGCAGCGGCAAGCGTCTTGAGGAAGCGCTCCGGCGGCTGGTAGCCGATCACCCGCAATCCCGGGATTTCTTGCCCCTCGGCGTCGAAGAAGATGATGCCTGGCGGTCCGTAGAGCGAAAAGCGCTTCAGCAGCTCGCGGTCCGCTGCGTTCGCCGCCGTGACGTCGGCCTGCAGCAGCAGCACGTTCTCGAGCTCCTTGCGCACGCGCGCATCCGACAGCGTGAGCTTCTCCATCTCCTTGCACGAGACGCACCAGTCGGCATAGAAATCGAGCATCGCCGGCCGGCCCGCGGTGCGCAGCTTGTCGTCGAGCTCCGCCGTCGAGCTCACCCGTACCCACGGCGTGCTCGTCTTCACCGTCGTTTGGTTCATTGCCGCGCCGACGAGCAGCGCAAGGCCAGCGAGCATTGCCGTAGCGCCAAGCGCCTTGCCGAGCCGCCCGTGGCGCAAGAGATAGGCGCCGGTGCCCATGGCCAGCGCCGCCCATGCCAGCATTTCCGCCAAAGCGGATATCACCGGGCTCACGATCCACAACGCCACCGCGAGCAACAGCACGCCGAAGAACTTGCGCACCGTCACCATCCAAGGCCCGGCCTTTGGCAGCAGCGCGCCCTCGGAGACGCCGACGGCGATGAGCGGCAGCCCCATGCCGGTGGCGAGAGCGAAGAGCGCGGCGCCACCGAGGACCACATCGCCGGTACGCGAAATCTGCAGCAGCGTGCCTGCGAGCGGCGCAGAGACGCAGGGGCTTACGATCACCGCCGAGAAGACGCCCATCGCCGCCACCGAGGCAATGCGTCCGCCGCGCAGCCGGTCCTGGCTCGCGTACAGGCGCTGGTGCAGAAAGCCGGGCAGGCGCAACTCGTAAACACCGAACATCGAAAGCGCAAGCAGCACGAAGATAAGCGCGAAGCCGCCCAGCACCCAGACATTCTGCAAGTACGCGGCGATGAGCGAGCCCGCATACGCGGCACCGATCCCGGCCAGGGCGTAGGTGAGCGCCATGCTGACCACGTAGATGAGCGACAGCGCGAGGGCGCGCGACTTGGTGAGCCGGCTGCCCTCGCCAGCGATGATCCCCGAGAGGATCGGGATCATCGGCAGCATGCACGGCGTAAAGGCGAGCAGCAGCCCGAGCACGAGGAAGCCGCCCAGCACGAGCACGAAATTGCCCTGCAGCAGGCGGGCGATGTCCGTATCGCTCGCGTAGAGCGAAAGCGTCGGCTCGCTGGCCGCGCCCGCGGCCACTGCGCGCAACGTCGCGCGCGACTCCATCGGCACGTAACAGACGCCGGCATCTGCGCAGCCTTGCGACAGCACTTTCAGCTCGTAGGGCCCGTCGCCCTGCACCGGGATCCGAATGCTGACCTGGCTGCGATAGATCGGCATGTCGCCGAAGAACTCGTCCTTGTGCGGCAGCGCCGCCGGAAATTCGGGCTTGCCAAGCTGCACATTGCCTGTGGCGGCGAAGCGAAAGCGATCACGGTACAGGTAGTAGCCGTCGGCGATCGCGAAGCGCACTTCCACGGCGCGGTCCGCTTCGCGCGCCGAGAAGCGGAAGGCCTGCTCCGGCTCGAGCAGATCGGCCGCGCTCGCCGCCGCGGCGCCAAGCAATCCAACCAGGAAAAGTAGCGCTCTCAACTCTCGGTTTCGGCGGCGAGCCATTCGAGGTAGGCGGGCAGCCCGCGCTCGATTGGGACCGCGATGATCTCGGGAAGTTCGTACGGATGCCCGGCGCGCAGCTCGCGCTCGAGCGCCGCGTAGCGCTCACGCGTCGTCTTGATGAGCATGGGATGCTCTTCGTCGTGCTGCAGCGCGCCTTTCCACCGATAGATGGAGCGGCAAGGCGCGAGGATGTTGACGCAGGCGGCGAGCTTCTTTTCCACCAGCGCATCAGCGAGCCGCTCCGCCGCGGCCCGCTCCGGCAGATTAGTGAACACCAATAGCGTGCTCATGGCGCAGTCCTTCGTGCACGGTGGGATGGCGCAGGCGCACGCCCAGCACGCGCTTCAGGCGTGTGTTGTCCAGGCGGCGCGACTCCTGCATGAACGAGAGCGTCTCCGGTGGCACAAGAGCGGCGATCTGGCTGCGCGACACACGCGGCGGTCGCGGCAGGCCGGCGTGGTCGGCTACCCGGTCCAGCCACTCGCCCATCAATAGCTCGGTGTCGTCCGCGGCGTTATAGATGCCGGCCGGCGCATCGGCTTCGAGTGCGCGCGCCACGGCGGCGGCGAGATCGTCGGCGTGGATATGGCTCGTGTAAACGTCGTCCTCGCGGCGCAGGACCGGCACTCGCGAGCGCAGGCGCTCGAGCGGCAGGCGCTCGACGGCGTAGATGCCCGGCGCGCGCAGGATGACGAGCGCTACCTCGCGAGCGGCGCACCATTGCTCCAGTTGCCGCTCGGCGTCGGCGCGGCGCCGCGCGCGCGCCGTTTGCGGATTCAGCGCTCGCGTCTCTGCAACGCGTTCGCCACCGCAGTCGCCATACACGCCGCTCGTGCTGACATACACAACGCGCCGGGGCAGCACGCGCTGCTCGTCCAGCGCGGCGAGCAGATTGGCGGTACGCGAATCGTGCTCGCCTTCAGGCGGCGGCGGTGCGCAATGCAGCAACCCATCGGCTTCGCCGAAGGTGAGCGTGGAGCGCTGGTCGAGGTCGAAGCCCATTTGGCGCGAAACGCCAGCGATCGTGAAGCGCGGCGCGAGCAAGAGCGCCGCGCGGCGCGCGATGTCGCCGTAGCCGATGACGAGGAGCCGCTGCATGCGGCTATTCTATTCGCCGAGATAGGCCTCACGGACGCGTGGGTTATCCAGGAGCTCGGCGGAGCGCCCGGTGAGCGCGATCGCGCCGGACTCCATGACATAGCCACGCTGCGAAATCTCCAGGGCTAGACGCGCATTCTGCTCGACGAGAAAAATGGTGACGCCCTGCGCGGCGATGTCGCGCACCAGCTCGAAGATCTTCGCCACCATCATCGGCGCGAGCCCCATCGAGGGCTCGTCGAGGAGCAAGAGCTTTGGCTTGGCCATCAGCGCTCGCGCGAGCGCGAGCATTTGCTGCTCGCCGCCCGACAGCGTGCCCGCGATTTGCCGCCGCCGCTCGGCGAGGCGCGGAAAGCGCCCGTACTGTGCCGCCGCGTCGCCGCCGCCCTGCGCGTACGCTCCCATCGCCAGGTTCTCTTCCACGGTGAGCTGCGCAAAGATGCCGCGCCCCTCGGGCACCATGACGAGGCCTTTGCGCGGCAGTTCGTGCACCGGCGCGTGGCTGATGTCTTCGCCGTCGTAGCGGATCACGCCGTTTTTGGTGGTGACGAGCCCGCAGATCGCCTTCAGCGTGGACGTCTTGCCCGCGCCATTGGCGCCGATCAGGCAAACGAGCTCGCCATCCGCAACGTCGAGATCGACGCCCGCAACGGCGTGGATGCCGCCGTAATGGACCGCCAGGTTGCGCACCTCAAGCAGCACGCGGCGCGCCGAGATAGGCCTCGATGACCTTCGGGTCGCGCTGCACCACGGCGGGTGCTCCCTCGGCGATTTTCTGGCCGTAGTCGAGCACCATCACGCGATCGCACACGTTCATCACGAGGCGCACGTCGTGCTCGATGAGCAGCACCGTGATGCCCTCGTCGCGGATGCGGCGGATCAGCTTGCCGAGCGCCAGGCGCTCCGCGGGATTCATGCCCGCAGCGGGCTCATCGAGCGCGAGCAGGCGCGGCTCGGTAGCAAGCGCGCGTGCGATTTCCAGCCGGCGCTGGTCGCCGTACGGCAGGCTGCCGGCGCGATCGTTGGCCCGCGGTCGGATGCCGACGTAGTCGAGCAGCGCGAGCGCGCGCGCGAGGATGTCGCGCTCCTCGGTTAGCGTGCGCCGATTGCGCATTACCGCGCCGAACACGCTTGCATGCGTGCGCACGTGCCGGCCGATCATGACGTTTTCGAGCGCCGACAGGTTGGCGAAGAGCCGGATGTTCTGGAACGTGCGCGCGATGCCGGCCGCTGCGATCTCGTGCGGCGCGAGGCCGGTCACGCCGCGCCCATCAAAACGGAATGTGCCCGCGTCAGGCGCATAAACGCCGGTGAGTACGTTGAAGAGCGTGGTCTTGCCGGCGCCGTTCGGCCCGATCAGCCCGTAGATGTCGTCGCGCGCGATCGCGAACGACACGTCCTCGAGCGCCTGCAGACCGCCGAAGCGCTTGCTGACGCCGGTCGCCTCGAGCAAAGCGCTCATGCGGTGTGCTCGGTAAGCTCGCGTTTTCGCACCGCCGAGGGCAGCAGGCCAGCGGGGCGGAAGAGCATGATCAGCACGAGCGCGAGGCCGAAGAGCAGCATGCGGATGACCTCGGGCTCGATGAGCTGGCGGCCAAAGAGCGCGTTCTGCACCGGCTCGACCGTCCAGCGCAGGATCTCCGGGGTGAAGGAAAGAAGCACGGCGCCGAGGATCACGCCCCAGATGTTGCCCATGCCGCCCAGCACCACCATCGATACCACCATGATGGATTCGACCAGCACGAAGCTCTCGGGGGAGATGAATGCCTGGATGGCCGCGAACATGCCGCCCGCCACGCCACCGAAGCTCGCACCCATGGCAAAGGCGAGCAGCTTCAGGTTGCGCGTATGGATGCCCATGGCACGCGCGGCGACCTCGTCCTCGCGGATCGCCTCCCAGGCGCGACCAATGCGCGAGTTCTGCAGGCGCAGGTTGATGAGGATCACAGCGAGCATGACCGCAAGGAGCAGGTAGTAATACTTGACCGGCCCGCTGAACTCGAGGCCGGCGATGGTCTGAGGACGCGCGAAGCTGAAGCCGTCAACGCTGAACGCATCGATGCGCGCGATGCCCTGGGGGCCGCTCGTGATATTCACCGGCCGCGATAGGTTGTTCAGGAAGATGCGCACGATCTCACCGAAGCCGAGGGTGACGATCGCCAGGTAGTCGCCACGCAGCTTCAGCGTCGGGGCACCGAGCAGCGCGCCGAACAGCGCCGCGATTCCCGCGCCGATCGGCAGGATGATCCAGAACGGCAGATGCAGCCCGAAGTGCGGACTCGCGAGCAGTGCGTAGGTGTAGGCGCCGACGGCGTAGAAGGCGATGTAGCCGAGATCGAGCAGACCGGCGAAGCCGACCACGATGTTGAGTCCGAGCGCGAGGAGCACATACAGGATGGCGTAATTCGTGATGCGTACCCAGGTCGTGCCGACCTGCGCGAGCGCAAACGGCAAGAGGGCAAGTGCGACCGCGACAAGCGCATAGGCGGCCCACCGCACCGGGCCGCGGGCGCGCCAGTTGCTCAAGCGCGCTCTCCGACGCGCTCACCGAGTAGGCCCGACGGCCTGAACACGAGCACGAGGATGAGCACGATGAAGGCGAACACGTCCTGGTAATTCGAGCCGAAGAGCACGAAGTTGCCGCCGCCCGCACAGTCGTCGATGCGCGCCGCGAGCATGTCGTACGAGCAGAGATTGGTGAGGTCGCCGATGTAGCCAGCGCCGAGCGCCTCGACGATGCCGAGCAGCACGCCACCGAGCATCGCGCCGGGAATGTTGCCGATGCCGCCGAGGACTGCGGCGGAGAACGCTTTCAGGCCGAGGATCGAGCCCATCGTATATTGCGCGAGCCCGTAATACGTTCCGAAGAGTACGCCGGCCACCGCGCCCAAAGCCGCGCCGATGAGGAAGGTCGCCGCGATCACGCGGTCGATGTCGATGCCCATCAGGCCGGCGACCTGGGGGTTCTGCGCCGTGGCGCGCATCGCGGTACCGAGCCGCGTGCGATAGACCAAGGCCGCGAGCCCGGCCATGAGGGCGAAGCAGATCGCGAGAATCGCGAGCTGGACCGACGTGATTGCCGCGCCGCCGATCATGTAGGTGCGCGAGGGAATGATCTGGGGGAAGGCAAGTACGTTGCGGCTCCAGATGAGGAGCGCGAGGTGCTGCAGAATGATCGACACCCCGATCGCGGTGATGAGCGGCGCGAGGCGAGGCGCGTGGCGCAGCGGCCGGTAAGCGAGGCGCTCCATCGCGTAGCCGATCAGCATGCAAACCGGCACCGCACAGCCGGCGCCGATCAACACCACGGCGAGCGGCGGCAGGCCCGAGGGCGCAAGCGCGTTGATCACGGTGAAGGCCACCATGGCGCCGATCATCACGACTTCGCCATGCGCGAAGTTGATGAGCTGGATGATGCCGTAGACCATGGTGTAGCCGAGCGCGACTACGGCGTAGACGCTTCCTGCGGTGAGGCCGTTGATGACCTGCTGCAGAAAGGTATCCACGGCCGGCAAGCCTAAACCAAAAACAAAAACGGCACCCCGGGGGGTGCCGTTCATTGCCGAGCGCTCGAGGCTATTTGCTCGCGGTCTTCACGAACTCCGCGTAGGGCACGACCTTGCCCGCCTTGAAGACGGCGATCGGCTCGAGCTTGCCGCCCTTCATCGCGAAGATCGTGATCTCCGCGTCCTTGCGATCGCCCTTCTCATCGAAGGAGATCGGACCCGTCGCGCCAGTGAACGCGATCTTCTGCAGCTCGGGCAGATACTTCTTGGGATCGGGCGAGTTGGCCTTCTTCATCGCGTCGATGAGCAGATTCGCCGCATCGTAGGTGAAGGGCGCGTAGATGATCGGGTCCTGGTTGAAGCGCTTCTTGTAGGCCTCGAGGAATTTCTTCGAGGCCGCCTCGACCGGGATGCCGGCCTGCGAGCAGAGCATGCCCTCGGTGGCGGCGTTGCCGGCGAGTTTCACCATCTCGCCCTCGCAGGCGCCGTCGCCGAAGCTGAATACGGCCTTCATGCCGAGCTCGCGGCCCTGCTTGAGCAGCGGCGCCGCGGTGGACGTCATGCCGCCGTAAAACACGGCGTCCGGATTGCGGCCGCGAAGCTTCGTCAGCACCGCTTTCCAGTCATTGGTCTTGTTCGTGCCTTTCTCGCGCGGCAGCACCTTCACGTTCGCGGCCCGCAGCGTCTTCTCTACCTCGTTGGCAATGCCTTCGCCGTAGGCGCTGGCGTCGTCGACCACGGCGACCAGCTTGGGCTTGCGCTCGTTCGCGAGATAGGTCGCGATCGCAGGACCCTGCTGGTCGTCGCGCCCGACGACACGGAACTGGTTCTTGAAGCCCTGCTCGGTGAGCTTGGGGTTAGTGGCCGACCCCGAGATCACGGGAATGCCGGCCTGGTTGTAGATCGGTGAGGCGGGAATCGACGTGCCTGAGTTCAGGTGCCCGACGACGCCAGCCACTTGGGCGTCGACCAGCTTCTGCGCTACGGTCGAGCCCACCTTCGGGTCCTCCTGGTCGTCCTCGGCCACGAGCGCGAACTTGGCGTTCTTACCATCGATCTTGATGTTGGCGGCGTTGGCTTCCTCGATGGCGAGCCGCGCGCCGTTCTCATTGTCCTTGCCGAGATGCGCATTGCCCCCGGTGAGCGGCGCGACGTGGCCGATCTTGATTTCGAGGGCACCCGCGCCGGCCTGCGGGGCCGCGCCTTGCGCTTTCTTCGCCCCCTGCTGCGGCGTCTCCTTGCTACAGCCGCCAACCACAAGCGCGATCGCGAGGAGCGAAACGGCGAGCTGCGTGTTCTTCATCGGATTCTCCGAGGTGCGTAGCTTTTGGGAGCGGATATCTTAACTCCGCCCCTCCTCGGAAATCGACCGCAGTCCGGCGCGGCTAACCTATTTCTGCGCGAGGATCCACTTCACCAAGGCTTTGATGTCGGCGTCGGGCACCTGCGCGTTCGGCGGCATGGGAACCTGGCCCCACGCGCCCTGGCCGCCCTTCTTCACCTTCTCGAAGAGCTTTGCTTCGGCTGCAGGGTCGCCGCCGTACTTGGCCGCCACATCCTTGTAGGAAGGGCCGACCAGCTTCTTGTCCACGGCATGGCAGGCAAAGCAATTGTGCTTCTTCGCCAGATCCTCTTGAGCATACGCGGGCAGTGCCACGGCCAGCGCCAGGACGACTACGGTTCGCTTCATGATTTCTCCTTGCAGGCGGTCTTCAATTGTATGAGGTCGCTCATGGGTTCCAGGCACATAACGCCGCGGCACAGCCAGCCGTTGACGGCTTCAGCGCGCCGCGGCTTGTCGAGCGTCGCCGGCAGGCCCGGCATGCCGTCGGGTAGCGCGATGACCATGGTATCGGGCAGGTATTCGCGCGCGAGCTCGTCGCGCCAGCGCACGAGCTCCTCGCCGCGGCCGCGCAGCACGACGAGCTTCGGCGGCGCGAGCTGCTCGGTCAGCGCGATCGTCATCGTCGCCCAACCGGCGGGGTAATCGCGCATCTGCGGATAGAAGAGCGCGGCCGTACGTTCGGCAGCGCGCGCATAGCGCGCCTCGCCCGTCAGTGCCGCCAGGCGGCCGAGCGACCAGGCGGCGATCGCGTTTCCCGCCGGCATCGCCTGGTCCTGACCGGGCTTCGGCCGGTGAAAGAGCCGCTCGTGGCTCGTGCCGGTGAAGTAGAAGCCGCCCGCCTCGCGGTCCTCGAACTCGGCGAGCAGCACGTCGGCGAGCTCGGTCGCAAATTCGAGGTCCGCTCTCGAGAACTCGGCCTGCACCAGCTCCAGCTGCGCGGCGATGAGGAACGCATAGTCGTCCAGATAGGCATTGAGATGGGCCCTGCCGTCCTTGTACGTCGCGAGCAGCCGGCCGTCGCGCCACATTTGGCCGCGGATGAAGTCGAGCGCCCGCCTGGCTGAGCGCAACCACTCCGGCTGCTGGAACACCTGCGCGGCGTGCGCCATGCCGCGGATCGCGAGCGCGTTCCAGGAAACGAGCACCTTTTCGTCGCGCCCCGGCCGCACGCGCTTTTCGCGCGCCGCGAAAAGCTTGCGGCGCGCCGCCTCGATGAGCGCGACGTCGCCCGGCTCGAGCGACGCCGCCACGCGCAGATGCCAATGCCTGCCTTCAAAGTTCGGGGGGCCCTCGAGGCCATAGCGGCGCGCGAACGCCCGGTATTCGTCCGCGGTGAGGAGCGAGCGCACGTCGTCGCGGCCCCAGACATAGAACTTGCCCTCCTCGTGCTCGCTGTCGGCATCGAGCGAGGAATAGTAGCCGCCCTCCGGCGATTGCATCTCGCGCATGAGCCACGCGGCGGTTTCCGCCGCGCAGCGGGCGTAAAGCCCGGCGCGCGCGACGAGCCAGGCATCGGCGAGGAGCCCCAGGAGCGGCCCGTTGTCATAGAGCATTTTCTCGAAGTGCGGGATGGCCCAGTGCGCATCGACGCTGTAGCGGCAGAAACCGCCGCCCAGCTGATCGTAGATGCCGCCCTCGCACATGCGCTCGAGCGTGACGAGCGCCATGTCTTTCTCTCCCCCGCGCAAGGAGAGCTCGAGATCCGCCGGGTGCGGGAACTTCGGCGCGCGGCCGAAGCCGCCGAGCGCGGCGTCGAAGTTGGCGCGCAGGTTGTCGAGCATCGCACGCACCACGTCGGGCGACAACTCGGCTGGCTGCGCCGCGGCGCGCGGCACCGTGCGCGCGAATGCCTGCAGTACCTGCTCGTTCTGCGCGCCGATGTCGGCGCGCCGCTCGTGCCAGAGCTCGGCGATGCGCTCGCATAAATCCGCAAAAGCAGGCATGCCGTAGCGCCCCTGCTTCGGAAAATAGGTGCCGCCGAAGAACGGCGCGCCATCGGGCGTCAGGAACATCGTGAGCGGCCAGCCGCCGGGTCGCTGCGCGAGCATCTGGTGCGCGCTCTGGTAGATCTGGTCGAGATCGGGCCGCTCCTCGCGATCGACCTTGACGTTGACGAAGAGCCGGTTCATCACCTGTGCGACCGCCGGGTCCTCGAAGCTCTCGTGCGCCATCACATGGCACCAGTGGCACGCCGAGTAGCCGATGGAAAGGAGGATCGGCCGGTCCTCGCGCCGGGCGCGCTCCAGGGCTTCAGGCCCCCACGGGTACCAGTCGACCGGGTTCTCGGCGTGCTGCTGCAGGTAGGGCGAGGTCTCGGCGGCGAGGCGGTTGGCCATTGCAGGCGTCAAAGCAAAACCCCCGCCTGCGCGGGGGCTGGCGGTCGGCCGCGGCGCTCAGCGCACGGGACGCGTGAACGGAAATATCTTCGTGAAGCCCAGGATGTCGGTAATGAGCAGGATGATGAAGACGAGCACCACCGCGCCGATGATATCGCCGCCCGCCGGCAGGCCGTCGATTCTCGCGGCGAGCGCGGCCGCCTCGTGGTCGCTCAATGCGGCGACCCGCGCCTTAATCTCCGCCGGCTGCACGCCGTACGTTTCGAGCCGCGCCTGCACATCGGCGCGCTCGAGCAGGCGCTCCACTTGGGCACGCTGCACGCCGGCGAGGGCAGCGTCCGTGGCAACCATGGCGGCCTGCGCGGGCAACGGCATGGCGATGCAGATCACGAGCAAACCGGCGATGAGGCGACGCATCCTGGTGATCAGCTTAACATTTGTAAAAGTGACAGACCAGCGGCCCGACGATGTGCTTGCCTTCTGGTTCGGCCAAGGCGCCGATTACGGCAAGCGCCACAAGCGCTGGTTCGAGAAAGATCCGGCGTTCGATGCCGAGGTAGCGGCGCGCTTCCTGAACCTATACGAAAAGCTCAGCGCCGAGCACCAATGGATGGACAGCCCGCGCGCCTGCCTGGCGCGCATCCTGATGCTCGACCAG
Organism: Betaproteobacteria bacterium; assembly: GCA_005883675.1. GTDB lineage: Bacteria > Pseudomonadota > Gammaproteobacteria > Burkholderiales > SG8-39 > SCGC-AG-212-J23. The sequence continues at coordinate 8,481 of VBCM01000188.1, read as the reverse complement.
TTTCCCCGCAACATGTTTCGCGGCACGGCGCGGGCCTTCGCCAGTGACGCGCTCGCGCTGGAAGCGGCGCGGCACGCGGTCTTCCTTGCCTACGACCGGGCGTTGTTGCCGGTGGAGCGGCTGTTCGTGTACCTGCCCTTCGAGCATAGCGAACGGCTCGAAGACCAGGAGCGCGCCTGCGAGCTTTGCCAGCCGCTTGCCGCCTTTCCCGAGACCGATGATGCGCTCCGCTATGCGCTCGCGCACCGGGACATCATCCGGCGCTACGGCCGCTTTCCACACCGCAACGCGATCCTCGGGCGCCTCAGCACGCCCGAGGAGCTCGAATTCCTTAATCAACCCGGCTCAAGCTTCTGAGTCGGTGATCGCGCCGCGCGACGCGGTCGAGACAAGCTTCATGTACTTCGCCAGCAGGCCGCGCGCATAGCGCGGCTTGGGCGGCTTCCATTTCTTGCGCCGCGCAGCGAGCTCCCGCGCGGGAATGTTGAGCTGCACGAGGCGCTTCTTCGCATCGATAGTGATCGTGTCGCCCTCTTTGACGAGGGCAATGTTGCCCCCGACGTAAGCTTCCGGCGCCACATGGCCCACGACCATGCCCCAAGTGCCGCCGGAGAAGCGCCCGTCGGTTAGCAAGCCCACCGATTCGCCGAGCCCCTGGCCGATCAGCGCCGAGGTGGGCGCAAGCATCTCCTGCATGCCCGGCCCGCCTTTCGGCCCTTCGTAGCGGATGACGATGACGTCGCCCGGCCTGATGCGCTTGGCGAGGATTGCCTTCATGCAGTCGTTTTCGGAGTCGAAGACGCGAGCGGGCCCGGTAATCGACGTGCTCTTCAGCCCGGCGATCTTCGCGACGCAACCCTCGGTCGCGAGATTGCCCTTGAGGATCGCGAGGTGGCCCTGCGGATGCAGCGGCTTGTCGAGTGGGCGGATCACGTCCTGGTCGGCGCGCGGCTTCACCGGCACGTCCTGCAGCTCATCGGCGAGCGTTCTTCCGGTGATGGTCATGCACTCGCCATGCACGAGGCCGGCCTCCAGCAGCATCTTCATCACCTGCGGCACGCCGCCCGCCGCGTGGAAGTCGGTCGCGACGTAAGGCCCGAAAGGCTTGAGATTGCACACGAGCGGCACTCGGCGCCGCACGCGCTCGAAGTCGTCGATCGCCCACTTGACCCCGGCGGCCGAAGCGATCGCGAGATAGTGCAGCACGGCGTTGGTCGAGCCGCCGGTCGCCATGACGAGCGCGATCGCGTTCTCGATCGACTTGCGGGTGATGATGTCGCGCGGCTTGAGATCGTTCTTCACCGCTTCGACCAGCACGCGCGCGGACTCGGCCGCCGAATCGGCCTTCGCCGTATCGGGCGCGGCGAGCTGCGATGAGCCCAGCAGGCTCATGCCGAGCGCCTCGAAGGAGGAGCTCATGGTATTGGCGGTGTACTGGCCGCCGCAGGCGCCGACGCTCGGACAGGCGTTCTTCTCGATGCCCTCGAAGTCCTCGCGCGACATCTTGCCCGCGGTGAACGCGCCCACCGCCTCGAACGGACTGACGATGGTGAGCTTCTGTCCCTTCCAGAATCCCGGCCTGATCGTGCCGGCGTAAACGAAGATGCCCGGCACATTGATGCGCGCCATGGCCATCATCGAGCCCGGCATGTTCTTGTCGCAGCCGCCCGCGCACAGCACGCCGTCCATGAGCTGCCCGTTGACCGCCGTTTCGATGGAATCGGCGATCACTTCTCGCGACACGAGCGAGTACTTCATGCCCTCGGTGCCCATGCCGATGCCGTCGGTGACCGTCGGGAAGCCGAACACCTGCGGTTTCACGCCCGCCTGCTCGAGGGCCGCCATGGCGCGATCGACCAGCGCCTGGATGCCGGCGTTGCAGGGGTTCATCGTCGAGTAGCCGTTGGCCACGCCGATGATCGGCTTCTCGAAGTCCGCGTCGCCGAAGCCGACCGCGCGCAGCATCGCGCGGTTGGGCGAGCGCGCCACGCCCTGGGTGATCAGCTTTGAACGGCGGTTGTACGTCGCCATGCGTTTCTCCTCGAGCGCGCCATTTTGCCGCAACGCGACGGTACGATAGCGCCGCGCAAATGCTGGTTCATCCCGACATCGATCCGGTCGCCTTCTCCATCGGCCCGCTTGCCGTGCGCTGGTATGGGCTCATGTACCTCGCGGGCTTCGCCGCCGGCTGGGGACTGGGCGTGCGCCGGATCGACAGGGGCAGGGCGCCCATCAACCGCGCGCAGTTCGACGATCTGCTGTTCCTCGCGGTGCTCGGCGTGATACTGGGCGGCCGTCTCGGCTACGTGCTCTTCTACAAGTCGGGTCACTACGCCGCGCATCCGCTGGAGATCCTCGCCGTCTGGCAGGGCGGCATGTCGTTTCACGGCGGACTGCTCGGCGTCATGCTCGCCATGGTGTTCGCTGCGAGGCGCCACCACGTTGATTACCTGCGCCTCATGGACTTCGTCGCGCCGCTCGCGCCACTCGGGCTTGCCGCCGGGCGCCTGGGCAACTTCATCAACGGCGAGCTGTGGGGCCGGGTCACAGACCTGCCCTGGGGCATGGTGTTCCGCAACGCGGGGGACGCCCCACGCCACCCGTCGCAGCTCTACCAGTTTGCGCTCGAAGGGCTGATGCTCTTCGCCCTCCTGTGGTGGTTTTCATCCAAGCCCCGGCCACGGGGCCAGGTGTCGGCGCTCTTTCTCATCGGCTACGGCGTGCTGCGCTTCATCGCCGAGTTCGCGCGCGAGCCGGACGCGTTTCTCGGCTATCTCGCGCTCGGCCTGACGATGGGCCAGTGGCTTTGCCTGCCGATGATCGCCGGCGGCATCGCGCTACTCGCATGGAGTCGGCGTTAAACCCGGCCGCTGAGCGCCGCCTCGAGTACCCGCGCGACGTGCAGCGGCTTGCGGCCGATGCCGTCCAGTATCTGATGCCGGCAGCTCGTGCCGTCCGCGACCAGCATGGCCTCGGGCGCATTGCGGATCGCGGGCAACAGCGTCATCTCCGCCATCTTCATGGAGAGGTCGGCATGCTCGGCTTCGTAGCCGAAGCTACCGGCCATGCCGCAGCAGCTCGTCTCGATCGTGCGCACCTTGAGCCCCGGCACCATGCCGAGCACCTGCTCTAACGCCGGCATGGCATCGAACGCCTTCTGATGGCAATGGCCGTGCAGCAGCACATCGTGCTTCATTTCCTGGAAGCGCAGCCGCCCGGGCCGCTGGGCGAGGAATTCCTCGAACAGGAAGGCGCGCTCGGCTAGCGCTTCCGCCCCTTTGACCAGCACGGTGTACTCATCGCGCAGCGAGTAAAGGCATGACGGCTCCAGCCCGACGATGGACGCACCGCGCGCGAGCGCCGGCCGCAGCGTCTCCAGCAGGCGCTGCGCCTCGTGGCGTGCTTCATCGACCATACCGACCGATAGGAAGGTGCGCCCGCAGCACACGCCGTGCGGGATCTGCACGCGGTAGCCCGCCGCCTCCAACACGGCATGGGCCGCCCTCGCATTCTCGGGCTCGAAGTAGCGGTTAAAGGTGTCGACGAAGAGCACGACGTCGCCGTCGGCCACGCCCGTAGCACGGAAGTAGTCGGCTCGCCAGCGCGGCAACGGACGGCGCGCGAAGCGCAATGGGCGCTTGAGCAGCGCGGTGGCGAGATTCGCGAGTGGCGCCATGCGCGCCGCGAGCGGCGCGTAGCGCGGCAGGAACCCGATCGCCCGATCGCGCGCACTATGGCCGCGGCTCGCGTTGTAATGGGCGAGAAACTCGATCTTCATGCGCGCCATGTCCACGCCGGTCGGGCATTCGCGCTTGCAGCCCTTGCACGAGACGCACAGATCGAGCGCCGCCTTGACCGCCTCGTCGCCCTCGGCGCCGAGCTGGCCCGACAGCGCGAGGCGCAGCGTGTTGGCGCGGCCGCGCGTGAGGTGGATCTCGTCGCGCGTCGCGCGATACGACGGGCACATCGCCCCGGCGTCGAACTTGCGGCAGTGGCCATTGTTGTTGCACATCTCCACCGCCTTGTCGAAGCCGCCCCATTCGCTCCAGTCGAGCACGCTCGCCGGCACGTCGGCGCGATAGCCCGGCTTGTAGCGAAAGAGCGAGGCGTCGTCCATGCGCGGCGGGTCGACGATCTTCCCCGGGTTCATGAGCCCGCGCGGGTCGAGCCAGGACTTGATCTCGGCAAGCGCTCCGGTCAGGCGCGGGCCGAAGAACGGCGCGATCCACTCCGAGCGCACCAGGCCATCGCCGTGCTCGCCGGAATAGGCGCCCTTGTACTGCTTCACCATGGCGCAAGCTTCTTCGGCGATGGCACGCATCTTGGCCGCGCCGTCGCGCCGCATGTCGAGGATCGGCCGTACGTGCAGCGTGCCGACCGACGCGTGCGCGTACCACGTGCCGCGGGTACCGTGCCTTTCGAAGACGCGCGTCAGGCGATCGGTGTATTCGGCGAGGTGCTCGAGCGGCACTGCACAATCCTCGATGAAGGAGATCGGCTTGCCGTCGCCTTTCATCGACATCATGATGTTGAGCCCGGCCTTGCGTACTTCCCAGATGTCGCGCTGCGCGCGCGCATCGGGCACCTCCACCACGCTGCCGGGCAAGCCGAGATCTGCCAGCAGCGCGCCGAGCTGCTTGAGCTTTGGCAGCGGGTCCTCTTCGCCCGCGAACTCCACCAGCAGGATGGCGTCGGGCTCGCCGCGGATGAAGGCATCCACCGTCTTGCGGAAAGCGGCGATGCCGCGCGCGAGCTCGATCATCGTGCGATCGACGAGCTCCACCGCGCTCGGAGCGAGCTTCACGATGTGCTGCGTGAGATCCATCGCCGTGTGGAACTTCGCGAAATGGCACACGCCGAGCGCACGCCGCGGCGGAATGCGCGAGAGCTTGAGATGCAGCCGCTCCGAGTACGCGAGCGTGCCTTCGGACCCGACGAGGAGATGCGCCGCGTTGCGGTACGGCTCTCCGAGATGGTCGAGGTTGTAGCCGGCCACCTTGCGCAGCAGCTTCGGGAAGCGCGCCTCGATCTCCGCCCTTTCGCGCTCATAAAGCGCTTTCAGCTTGGCGACGAATGCCTGATACGCGCTCGGCCCTTGCGGCCCGTCGATCGGGCCGAAGCGCCAGCGATCGCCGGCGACGGTCACGGCGTCGATGGCGAGCACGTTGTGCACCATGTTGCCGTAGGCGATCGAGCGCGAGCCGCAGGAGTTGTTGCCTGCCATGCCGCCGATCGTGGCCTGCGCGCTGGTGGAGACGTCGACCGGGAACCAGAGCCCCTTGGGCCGCAGCGCCGCGTTGAGCTGATCGAGCACCACGCCGGGCTGGACGGTCGCGCGCTCGCCATCGACCTCCAGGACACGATGCAGGTACTTGGTGTGGTCGATCATGAGGGCCGCACCGACTGCCTGGCCGCACTGCGAGCTGCCCGCGCCGCGCGGCAGCAGCGGCACGCCTGCATCCGCCGCTATCGAAATCGCGGCACGCGCCGCTTCCTCCGTGCGCGGCACGACGATGCCGAGCGGCTCGACCTGGTAGATCGAAGCGTCGGTTGCATAGCGGCCGCGGCTCGCGCGGTCGAACAGGATCTCGGCGTCGAGCTCCTTGCGCAGCCGCGCGGCGAGCGCGGAACCATCTGCTCGTGCGAACTTGACAGGAATCAAGGGAGCGTTCATCGGCGCCGCAGTTAGAATACCCCAATGCCCTCAGGTTCCAGCCGGCGCGCCGGCCGTCACTTCCTGCAGATCCCCGGGCCGACGAACGTGCCCGATCGCGTGCTGCGCGCGATCGATTTGCCGACCATCGACCACCGCGGTCCCGAGTTCGGCGCGCTCGGCAAGAAGACGCTCGCGGACATGAAGCGCGTATTCAAGACCACGCGCGCCGAGGTGGTCATCTATCCCGCCTCGGGCACGGGCGCCTGGGAGGCGGCGCTGGTCAATACGCTCTCGCCGGCCGATCGCGTGCTCATGTACGAGACCGGTCATTTCGCCACGCTGTGGCAGAAGATGGCGGGCAAGCTCGGCCTCGACGTTGAATTCATCGCCGCTGACTGGCGCCACGGCGCCGATCCGGAAGCGATCGAGCAGCGGCTGCGCGCCGACGCCGACAAGCGCATAAAGGCCGTATGCGTGGTGCACAACGAAACGTCCACGGGCGTGACCTCGCGCATCGCCGATGTGCGTCGCGCGATCGATGCCGCGTCGCACCCGGCGCTCTACATGGTGGACACCATCTCGTCGCTCGCGTCGATCGACTATCGGCATGACGAGTGGGGCGTCGACGTCACCGTCGCCGGCTCGCAGAAGGGGCTCATGCTGCCGCCGGGGCTCTCGTTCAACTGCATCTCGCCTAAGGCGCTCGCTGCCGCCAAGTCGGCGCGCCTACCGCGTAGCTACTGGGCCTGGGACGAGATGATCGCCAACGGCAGGAGCGGCTACTTCCCGTATACCCCGGCGACCAACATGCTCTATGGCCTCGCCGAGGCGCTGAAAATGCTGCTCGACGAGGAAGGCCTGGATGCGGTGTTCGCCCGCCACCAGCGCCACGCCGAAGCAACGCGCCGCGCGGTGCGCGCCTGGGGCCTCGAGGTGTTTGCGCTCGATGCGCGCGAGTACTCCGCCTCGCTCACCGGCGTGCTGATGCCGGCAGGCCATGACGCCGACCGCGTGCGCAAGGTGATCCTCGATGCGTTCGACCTGTCGCTTGGCACCGGCCTTACGAAGCTCGGCGGCAAGATGTTCCGCATCGGCCATCTCGGCGACTTCAACGACCTTATGCTGATGGGCACGCTCGCCGGCGTCGAAATGGGCCTTGCATTGGCCGGCGTGCCGATGAAAAAAGAGGGCGTGCAGGCAGCGATGCAATACCTTGCGGAGTGCGCGCGGACGCCGGCACGGCGCGCCGCCTAACAGCGCACCGTAAATGATAACGAGGAGGAGCTGATGAGCATGTTTCGTCTTTTTGCGCCCGCGTTCGCCGCGGTCGCGTTCACTGCCACGGCTTATGCCTGGGAGCCGACCAAGCCCGTGGAAATCGTCGTCGCTGCCGGCGCGGGCGGCGCCTCCGATCAGATGGCGCGCATGATGCAGGCGGCGGTGCAGAAGAACAAGCTGATGAAGCAGCCGATGGTGGTCTCGCTCAAGGGCGGCGCGTCGGGCGCGGAGGCGCTGATGTACATGAAGTCGAGCACCGGCGACCCCCAGAGGGTGCTGATCGCCTACTCGCTCATCTACATGCTGCCGCTCTCGGCGAAGATCCCGTTCGACTGGCGTGAGCTCACGCCGGTGTCGGTCATCGCGCTCGACCAGTTCGTGCTGTGGGACAACACCACGCTGCCCCATAAGACGGTCAAGGAGTTCATCGATGCGGCCAAGGCGGCGAACCCGCCGTTCAAGATGGGCGGCACGGGCTCCAAGCGCGAAGACCATGTGCTCACCGTGTTCCTCGAGAAGAAGACCGGCACCAAGTTCGCCTACCTGCCCTACAAGTCGGGCGGCGAGGCGGCCACGCAGCTCGTCGGCAACCACACGCAGTCGAACGTGAACAATCCGTCCGAGAACCTGGAGGTGTGGCGCGCCGGGCAGGTTCGGCCGCTTTGCGTGTTCGACAAGGAGCGCATCCAGTACAAGAACAAGGTGACGGACACCATGTCCTGGCACGACATACCGACGTGCAAGGAAGAAGGGGTCGACGTCCAGTACCTCATGCTGCGCGCCCTGTTCCTGCCCGGAAAGGTGACTGCGGACCAGAGCGCGTTCTATGTCGATCTCTTCAGGAAACTGACGCAGACGCCGGAGTACAGGGACTACATGGAGAAGCAGGCGCTGAAGCCCGTCTTCCTCAGCGGCAAGGACATGCTCAAGTTCCTGCAGGAGGACGAGGCGCTGAACAAAAGCTTGATGACCGAGGCGGGCTTCGTCGCGAAGTAAGCGTGACGAGCAACCGCGCGGTCGACATCGTCGTCTCGCTCGCGCTGCTCGCGCTGGCGGCGCTCCTCGGCTTCGACAACTGGCGCACGGGCATTTCCTGGGACGCGACCGGGCCGCAGCCCGGCTACTTCCCCTTCTATCTCGCGCTGATCCTCGCCGGCGCCTGCCTGTATGGGCTGGTGAAGGAAACAAGCGCCCGTAAGGAGCCGAGTGAAACGTTCGTCACGCGCGAGCAATTCACGCGTGTGCTGCAAGTGTTCGTCCCCACGCTGGCGTTCTGCCTCCTGACGCAGTGGCTCGGACTCTATGTCGCGAGCTTCCTCCTGATCGCCGGCTTCATGGCGTGGGTCGGACGCATCGCCTGGTGGAAATCGCTCGTCACCGGGCTGGTGTTCGCCATCCTGATGTTCGTCACCTTCGAGATCGCCTTCGACGTCATCATGCCGAAGGGGCCGGTCGAAGCGCTCTTCGGACACTAGGCCGCCGCTCGCATGGAGGCTTTCAGCCTGCTGCTGTATGGCTTCGGCGTGCTGCTCACGTGGAAGACGCTC
>VBCM01000266.1 GCA_005883675.1 Betaproteobacteria bacterium | reverse complement strand
GCGCTCATACATCGCAAAGGTCAGGGCATTGCGCGCCTGCGGCCGGTTGAAAGTGACATACGCCACGCCGTCGCGCAGCTCGTAGAGCAGCTCTTCCATGCGGGGTTTTCTCCGGCGGCGATCTTATCAGGCTAAAGAAGCAGGCCGACGCTTCCGCACCCGATGAGCGCGACGCCGGCTACGGCAGCGAGTCCGCCGCCCCAGCGGAACGCCTTTTCCGCGGCGATCCAGAGAGCGACCACCGCAATCCAGTAGTAGCTCATCAGCCCGACGACGAACAGGATGGCCATGAGCGGCCACGATGCGCCGAGGCAGGCGACGCCGTAGCGCATCGGCCGGACCTCCGGCGAGCGGCAAAGCCGCAGGCAGGCGCGCTTCCATGGCGTGAGCTGGTAGATGCCGATGGCGACGAGCGACAGGCCTGCGGCGGCGCTGCTGCGCAGCGCCATGTCCTGCGTCAGGAGATGGCCGGATTCCAGCGCGAATTGGAGGAGCGCGGCGGCGGCGCCGAACGCGCTCCACAGGCCCAGATAGGCGAGCACGAAGAGCAGCTTTCTTCGGGTGCGCGCCATCGCCGGCACGGCGCCCGGCAGCATCATGGCCGCCATCATGGCGGCGCACCCAGTAGGGACCGCGGCCACGCTCGTCGCGGCCCTTCGGCACGATGTCGAGGTACTGATAGTCGACGCTGAAGGCATCGATGCCGCGCGCATACGTCGAGTAGGTGCGGAACAGCTTGCCCTTCGGGTCCTTGAAGAACACGCTCACGCCCTCGCGCTCGGAGATGCCTGGATCCTGCACGACGAAGTTGTAGAAGGCTTTCTTGCGCTTCACTTCCTCGGGGGTGAAGGAGACGTTGAAGTCGAAGTTGAAGTCGCTGCCGGCGGAGGAGAGCCACTTGAAGCGCCAGCCCATGCGCTTGTGGTAGGCGGCGAGCTCGGCGTACGGGGCGTGCGACACCGCGACCATCGTGACGTCGCGCTGGTTGAGGTGCACGATCACGCCATCGAAGCTGTCGGCCCAGCGCGAGCAGTGCGGGCAGCCTTCACCCCAGCCCGGGCCGAACATGAAGTGGTAGACGATGAGCTGGCTGCGCCCGTCGAAAAGTTCGGCGAGCGTCTGGCGGCCGTCGCGGCCTTCAAACGTGTATTGCTTTTCCACGACCTGCCGCGGCAGCGCGCGCCGCGCGGCCGCGAGCTTGTCGCGACTGCGCGTGAACGCCTTTTCCTTCGCCAACAGCTTCCTGCGCGCGGCGAGCCATTCCTTGCCGGACACGACCGGGTGGCGCTTTGCCATGCAGCCTCCTTGACATGCAAGTATTTGCTTGCATATTATCACTGCCACGGACACGGACAAGGTATTCAAGGCACTCGCGGACGCCAGCCGGCGCAAGCTCCTCGACTTGCTATATGCGACCAACGGACAGACGCTCGGCGAGCTCGCCGAGCACCTCGACATGACGCGCCAGGCGGTGACGCAGCATCTCTCCTTGCTGGAAGAGGCGAATCTCGTCGCCACCTCGTGGCGCGGGCGCGAGAAGCTGCACTACCTCAACCCCGTGCCGCTGTACGAAATTTATGAACGCTGGATCGCCAAGTTCGAGCGCTCGCGCCTGCGCGCGTTGCGCGACCTGAAACGGCGCCTGGAAGGAGAACGCGATGGATAAGACGAAGTTCGTGTATGTGACTTACATCCGCACCACGCCCGAGAAGGTATTCGAGGCGCTCACCAAGGGCGAGCTGACGCGCCAATACTGGATGCACGACAACGTGTCGGACTGGAAGGTCGGCTCGCCCTGGAAGCACGTCGACAAGGCGAGCGCGCAGGTGCGCATCGTGGGCGAGGTGCTCGAATCGGCGCCGCCGCGGCGCCTCGTCATCAGTTGGGCCTCGCCCGCCGACGCCGCGAGCAAGCATAAGCACAGCCGCGTCGCCTTCGACATCGAGCGCGTGGAGGACATGGTGCGCCTCACCGTGACGCACGACGAGCTCGAGGCGGGATCGGAGATGGAGCGCGGCATCACCAACGGCTGGCCGCGTGTGCTCTCGAGCCTGAAGAGCTTCCTCGAGACGGGCAAGCCGCTCAACGTCTTTGCAGGGAAGGAAAAGCGATGACACATATGACCGGGACACGTAAAGAGTGGCTCGCAGCGCGGCTCGAGCTGCTCAAGGCGGAGAAGGAGCTAACGCGGCAGGGCGACGAGCTGGCGCGGCGCCGGCAGGAGCTGCCGTGGGTGCGGATCGACAAGAAGTATCGATTCGAGACCGACGAGGGGGGCGCCTCGCTGGCAGAGCTCTTCCGAGGGCGCTCGCAGCTCCTCGTCTACCACTTCATGTTCGGGCCCGACTACAAGGCGGGGTGCGCGACCTGCTCGACGATCGCCGACGGGTTCGACGGCTTCGCCGTTCACCTGGCGAATCACGACGTCACGCTTTCGGCGGTGTCGCGGGCGCCGCTCGCGAAGCTGCAGGCGTACAAGCGGCGGATGG
>VBCM01000034.1 GCA_005883675.1 Betaproteobacteria bacterium | reverse complement strand
CGCGAAATGGGTGGCGCAGATCGACCAGGTCGAGCGCATGCCCGAGTACGTGAGCCACGCGTTCCACACCGCGTGTGCCGGCAGGCCGGGTCCGGTGGTACTCGCGCTGCCCGAGGACACGCTGTTCGCTCAGGCCGCCGTCGCGGACGTGCCGAAGCACCATACTGTGCGCCCTTCGCCCTCCGCCGCGGAGATGGAGCAGGCGCGCCAGCTCCTCGAGCGCGCCGCGCGGCCGTTCGTGCTGCTCGGCGGCGGCGGCTGGGACCACGACACCTGTATGCGGCTGCAGCGCTGGATCGAAGCCAATGGGCTAGCCGTGGGGACGTCGTTCCGCTGCCAGGACTTGTTCGATAACCGCAGCAGCCATTACGCCGGCGACGTCGGCATCGGCATCAATCCGGAGCTCGCCGAGCGCGTCAAAAACGCCGACGTGCTGCTGGTCATCGGCGCACGGCTTGGCGAGATGACGACGAGCGCTTATACGCTCGTCGAAGTGCCCGTGCCCAAGCAGACGCTCATCCATGTGCACGCGGGCGCCGAGGAGCTGGGGCGGGTCTATCGCCCGGCGCTCGCAATCAACGCCGGCCATGCGCAGTTCGTGCAGGCGCTCGAGCGCCTCGCGTTCGACAAGCCCGCGTGGCGCGCCGATACCGAGCGGCTCCGCCAGAGCTATCTGGAGTGGACCACGCCGCGGCCGATGCCGGGCGAGGTGCAATACGGCGAAGTAATCAGGTGGCTCTCCGATCGCCTGCCCGAGGACACCATCGTCGCCGGCGGCGCGGGCAACTTCGCCGGCTGGCTGCACCGGCATTTCCGCTACAAGGGCTTCCGCACGCAGCTCGGTCCCACGAACGGCTCCATGGGCTACGGCTTTCCGGCGGCGATTGCGGCAAAGATCGCGGAGCCCAAGCGCCCCGTGATCGCAGTGTGCGGCGACGGTGACTTCCTGATGAACGGCCAGGAGCTCGCTACCGCCGTGCAGTACGGTGCCGCTTTCGTGGCGCTGATCGTCAACAACGGGCTCTACGGCACGATCCGCATGCACCAGGAGCGCGAGTATCCCGGGCGCGTGTACGGCACCAGCCTGCACAATCCGGATTTCGTGGCTTATGCGCGCGCCTTCGGCGCGCACGGCGAGAGCGTGGCGCGTACCGCCGACTTCGCGAGCGCGTTCGAGCGCGCCTGGGCCGCCGGCAAGCCGGCGCTCATCGAGCTGCGCATCGATCCAGACGCGATCACACCCGCGACCACGCTCTCGGCGATCCGCGCAAAGGCGCTCAGGTCAAAGCAATGAAGTCGGGGTCGGCCTGGTGCGCGCGCTCGAAGCGCAGGAATTCGTAATAGCCGCAGCGTGAGCTGTCGGGGTAGGCGCGGCACACGCCCGGGCGCGAGTCGTAGACCGTGCAGCGGCGCGTCTTGCGGTCGAGGAACATGCAGACGGTCGCGAACACCGTGTCCTTCTGGTGGCGCAGCAGCCGCACCTTGTCTTTCGGGTCGTACTTGGTGAAGCGTTCCTCCGCCTCGCGATAGCCGAGCTCGAAGCGCTTGGCGAGGCGCTCGATGTCGCGCGACGTGACTTCGATCTCCGGATAGCTGCAGCAATACGCCGGACACTTCGCGCAGGAGTAGCTCACACGCACCGGAATGGGAAACGGCTTACCGTTTTTCATTCTTGAACCGCTCGCGGAGAAGCGGCGAATTCTACGCGCTCGCGCCGTGGCGTGATGTAGCGGAAACAGCGACGCTGACCGTTAACCCTTTTGCCCGCCGCGTTCGTTTCATGCGTTGTGGTCAACCAAACAAGGGAACGAACATGAACACGCGAACGTGGCTAGCGATGGCAGCGCTGCTATGCGCCGGCGCGGTGCACGCGCACGGCCGGCTGGTGGATCTGTCGGTGTACGACCGCACCGAAGGGCGGCGCTTGCCGGTGTACTGGCACGAAGGCAGGGCGTACATCGTGGGTAAGCCGGGCAACGAATATCAGGTGAGGGTGCGCAACCGCTTGCGTGAAGACGTGCTGACGGTCGTTTCGGTCGACGGCGTCAACGTCATCTCCGGGGAGACGGCCGACCCGTCGCAGACCGGCTATGTGTTTGGCCCCGGTCAGGGTTACGACATCCTCGGCTGGCGCAAGAGCCTCGCGCAGACCGCGGCGTTTTACTTCACGGCGCTCAGCGACTCCTACGCCGCGCGTACCGGCCGCCCAGATAACGTCGGCGCAATCGGTGTTGCCGTGTTCCGCCGGAAAGCGCCGCCGGTCGGCATCGCGCCGGCGCCGGCGAACGCGCGGCGTGAAGCTGCCGCCGCTCCGGGTGCGCAGGAGGACGCGCGGCTCGGCACGGGACATGGACGGCGCGAGACGTCGCTTGCGCGCGAGGTAGCCTTCGAGCGCGCCACGACCACGGCCGCGGAGACGATCACGTTGTACTACGACAGCTATCGCAGCCTCGTCGCGCGCGGCGTAATCCGCGACCCGCTGCCGCCGGTTGGCGTGGCGCCACAGCCGTTCCCCGGCTCCGGACTGCGATTTGCGGCCGATCCCCCGCGATAATCGCGGGGCATGGAGGGGGCCCCGGACGAAGAGCTCATGCTCGCTTACAAGGCGGGCAACGCCGGTGCCTTCGAGACCCTGTATACGCGCCATCGCGCCCGGCTCTATCGTTTCGTGCTGCGAGCGGTGAAGGCACGCGCGGTGGCCGAGGAGCTCTTCCAGGAGATCTGGATGCGCGTGATCGAAGCGCGAGCGCGATATGCGCCGCAGGCGCGCTTCACGACCTGGCTGTACACGATCGCCCACAACCACCTCGTGGATCATTGGCGAAAACGCGGCCTGACGCTGGTGGCGCTCGATGGCGAGGAGCTGCCCGCGGCGGGCGATCCCGACCCCGCCGACCAGGCGCAGGCGCGCGAGGCACTGGCGCGCTTTGCCGCGGCGCTGGACGCGCTGCCGGCGCTGCAGCGGGAGGCGTTCTTGCTGCACGAGGAGAGCGGCCTCAGCGTCGCGGAGATCGCCGCCGCGACGGGCAGCAATGAGGAAGCGGCGAAGAGCCGCCTGCGCTATGCCATGGCCAAGCTGAAGGCGGCAATCAACGATGGCTGACGAACGCGACCCGCAAATCTCGCAGCGCTACCGCGAGCTCGGCACGGCAGAGCCGCCGCCGGCGCTCGATCGCGCCATTCTCGCCGCAGCGCGGCGCGCGACGAGCCGGCACCGCTGGTACTCGTCGCTCGCGGCGGCGGCGGTGCTCATCTTCGCGGTCGCGATCGTCGTGCAAATCGAGCGCCGACCCCCAGAGCAAGTGCCCATGAGCGCGCCCTCGGCGCCGGTTTCGGAGCAAGCGGCGCCGCAGGAGCGCGAAGCGCCGGCCGCCACGCCGGCGAAGCCTGTACCGTATCAGCGCGCCCGGCCCGACGCGCAATTTGCGCCGGAGCCGCCGGCGCGCACCGAGAGCACGCCTTCAGCGCCCGCGCCCGCCCCGACGCAGGATGCGAACGTCGCGTCACCTGCAGCCGGCTCGGCTGCGGATGCAGAGCGCAAGCGCGCCGATGAGATGCGAGCGGCGCCGCAGCTCCAAAGTTCAAGGGTGATGCCACGTAGCGCCTCGCGCGCTGCGCAGCTCGAGGAAGAGCCGCCCGAGCGCTGGCTCGCGCGCATCATCGAGCTGCGCCGCGCAGGCCGGCACGAGGAGGCGGACAAGCAGCTCGCTGCCTTCCGCCAACACAATCCGAACTACAAGGTTCCGATCTTCGAGAGGAACTGCTGCGCGCGCTCGGAGCGCGGCGTGCCGAAGAACTGGTCCTTGCTGTCGTCTTCGACGATGCGCCCGGCGTCCATGAAGATCACGCGGTGGGCGACCTTGCGCGCGAAGCCCATCTCGTGGGTCACCACCATCATGGTCATGCCTTCGCGCGCGAGCTCTACCATGACGTCGAGCACCTCGTTGATCATCTCCGGGTCGAGCGCGGAGGTCGGCTCGTCGAAGAGCATGGCGATCGGGTCCATCGACAGCGCGCGGGCGATCGCGACGCGCTGCTGCTGGCCGCCGGAGAGCTGGCCCGGATACTTGTCCTTGTGGGCGACCAGTCCCACGCGCTCGAGGAGCTTCAGCCCCTTGTCGCGCGCCTCGCGCTCCGAGCGGCCAAGCACCTTGATCTGCCCGAGGGTGAGGTTCTGCGTCACGCTCATGTGCGGGAACAGCTCGAAATTCTGGAACACCATGCCGATGCGCGCTCGCAGCCTGGGCAGATCGGTCTTGGAGTCGCCCACCGAGATGCCGTCGACCAGGATCTCGCCCTTCTGAAAGGGTTCGAGGCCGTTCACCGTCTTGATGAGCGTCGACTTGCCGCTGCCCGAGGGGCCGCACACCACGACCACTTCGCCCTTGGCGACTTCGGTCGAGCAGTCGGTCAGCACCTGGAAGCTGCCGTACCACTTGCTCACGTTCTTGATGGAGATCATCGGATGACCGCGATCCTATTCTGAAGCTGCTTGACGAGCAGCGACAACGAGTACGAGATGACGAAGTACACCACGGCGACGAAGCTGTACATCTCGACCAGCCGATAGTCGCGGTTGGCGATCTTCGCCGCGGCGCCGAGGAAGTCGGTGGCCGAGATGACGTACACGAGCGACGTATCCTGGAACAGGATGATGGTCTGGGTGAGCAGCACCGGCACCATGTTGCGGAACGCTTGCGGCAGCACGATGTAGCCCATGGTCTGCCAGTAGTTGAGCCCGAGCGCGTAGCCCGACCACACCTGGCCGCGCGCGATCGACTGGATGCCCGCGCGCATGATCTCGCAGTAATACGCCGCCTCGAACATGGTGAAGGTGATCACCGCCGACATCCATGCGCCGACGCGGATCGGCTGGTTGGCCCCGGTGATCCAGGCGCCGATGTAGGGCACGAGGAAGAAGAACCAGAAGATGACGAGCACCAGCGGAATCGAGCGCATCAGGTTCACGTAGGCGCCCGCGAGCATCGACACGGGCTTGAGCGCGGAGAGCCGCATCATGGCGAGCAGCGTGCCGAAGATGATGCCGCCGGTCATGGCGATCAGCGTGAGCGTCACCGTGAAGGTCATGCCCTCGCGGAAGAGATAGGGCAGCGAGCGCTCGATGACGTCGAAATCGAAGCCCATCAGTGCCCCGCCTGCGGGGCGCCGCCGGCAGCGATCAGGCCCGGCACGCGCACGCGCTGCTCGAGGATGCGCATGAGGAGCACCACGACCAGGTTGGTGAGGAGGTAAATCACCGTGGCGGCGGTGAAGGCCTCGAACACGTGGAAGCTGAACTCCTGCATGGCGCGCGCGCGGCCGGTGAGCTCGAGGAGGCCGATGGTCAGCGCCACGGAGGAGTTCTTGATGATGTTCATCGATTCGGAAGTGAGCGGCGGCAGGATGATGCGGAAGGCCTGCGGCAGGATCACGTAGCGATAGGTCTGCGCCTGCGTCAGCCCGAGCGCGGTGCCCGCCATGCGCTGGCCGCGCGGCAGCGAGTTGATGCCGGCGCGCACCTGCTCGGCGATGCGCACCGAGGTGAAGATGCCGAGGCACATCACCGCCGGGAGGTACGAGCCCCAGGGCGGCGGCATCTGCTTGATCCAGTTGCCGAGCTGCTCCGGCAGCAGCTCCGGCACGACGAAGAACCAGAGGAACATCTGCACGATGAGCGGGATGTTGCGGAAGATCTCGACGTAGAGATTGCCGATGCGCACCGCCCAATGGAGCGTCGTGGTGCGCACTGTGCCGACGAATGCGCCGATGACGAGCGCGATGACCCACGCCGCCGCCGCGGTGACGAGCGTCCAGCCGAGGCCGACGATCAGGTAATGCAGATAGGAGCCCGTGCCACCGGGCTCCGTCTCAAGCAGGACCTTCCAGTGCCAGCTGTAGTGCACGCGCCTCCCGGTGCGCGCCGGCTACCGGCGGCTATTGATAGTCTTTTTGATCGCCCGAGTCCGTCGGGTTGGCGACGACCTTCTTGAACTGCGGGCTCATCGGGATGTTCAGGTTGAGGCCCTTCGGCGGAATCGGCTTCTGGAACCACTTCTCGTAGATCTTGTTGATCTCGCCCGACTTGTAGAGGTTGACCATCGCCGCATCGACGACTTTCTTGAAAGTCGCGTCGTCCTTGCGCACCATGATGCCGTAGGGCTCGACCGAGGTCGCCTCCGAGGAAATGTGATAGTCACCGGGATTGCGCGCCTGCGCGACGAGGCTGTAGAGCAGGATGTCGTCCATGGCGAAGGCCGCGGCGCGGCCGGTCTCGACCATCTGGAACGACTCGGGGTGACCGTTTGCCGAGATGATGTTCATGCCAAGGCTTTTCGCGGCATTGAGCTCGGTCATCTGCTTGATGTTGGTGGTACCCGCGGTCGAGACGATCGTCTTGCCCTTGAGGTCGGCGAGGTGATCGAGCTTCGCCGACTTCTTCGCCACCCAGCGGTTGGCGGTGACGAAGTGCGTGATCGTGAACCAGACGGTCTTCTGCCGCTCGAGGTTGTTGGTGGTCGAGCCGCACTCGAGGTCGATGGTGCCGTTCGCCATCAGCGGAATGCGGTTCGCCGACGTGACGAGCTGATACTTGGTCTCGAGCTTCGGCAGCTTCAGCTCGGTCTTCACCGCGTCGACGATGCGGTGGCAGAGGTCCATCGCGTACCCGACGGGCTGCTGCTTGTCGTCGTAGTAGGAAAAGGGAATCGAGGCATCGCGGTGGCCAATGGTGATCGAGCCCGAGTCCTTGATCTTCTTCAGCGTGCCTTCCTGCGCCAGCAGCGGCGTGGCGACGCTCAGCGCGGCTGCGGCGAGCAGGGCAAATGCGGTCTTCATCGTTTTCCTCCCAAGGGCGATTGAAAAATTCTACCTAGTTCAGCGCAGCCGCGGTATTGCGCAGCCGCTCGGCCATGGCCGAGAGCAGGGCGATGCCGAAGGCGGGCTCCGACTTCACCAGGCTCAGGAACACGTTGCGGTTGATCGCGAGGAGCGCGCAGTCGGTCTCGGCCACCGCGTTCGCCGCGCGCGGCGACTGGTCGACGAGCGCCATTTCGCCGAAGATGCCGCCCGGGCCGACGCGCTCCACCACCGCGCCGCGGATCGAGATCGCCACGCGGCCTTCGGTCACCACGTACATGAGCGCGCCCGCCTGCCCGGCGACCATGATGACCTTGCCCTGGTCGTAGCGCACCATGGCGTTCTGCCCCAGGCCGTTGATCATCGTGGCGATGAGCGCCTTGTCGAAGACGCGCGATGCCTTGAGCTCGCCCGTGCTCGGGACACCGGAGAGCTTGGCGATCATGCCGCGCAGCCGCAGGATCATCGTGCCGAGCATCATCAGCGCGAACTCGGGCTTCTTCTGCAGCGCGGCGGCGAAGCCCTTGTCGTCTAGCGAGAGCACGCGGCAAGGCGACTTCGCCACCGCGGTGGCGCTGCGCGGCGAATCGCTGATCGCCGCCATCTCGCCGAAGATCTCGCCCGCCTTGAGCGCGCCGATCGGCTTGCCCTTGGCGGCGAGCGAGATCTCGCCTTCGAGGAGGAAGTACATCTTGTCGCGCTGGAGGAATAGCCGGCTTGCCTTCTCGTTCTCGGCGAAGAGCACGGTGCCCGCGCTCAGCGTCTCCTCGCGGCCCGCCGATTCGAAGAAGGCGCGCGCTACCGCGGGGATATAGACCGGCGCGGCGGGCCCCGTGGGCAGGCGCAGCGAACCGGTGAAATCGAGGTCGTCGGCCATCAGACCGGATGTTAACGCGAGCTCAGGTTGCGCAGCTCGCGCATGGCGACCGAAAGCATGGCGAGATCCGGCGTCTCCGCCGCGCGCAGCTCGCCGAGCACCTGGCGCACGCGCTCGTAGAGCACGGCGTTGCGTGCCTTCCACGCCGCGATCTGGCTCGCCGGATCGGCGGCGCCGTCGGCGCGCAGCGCCTCCGCGGCGAGCGCGCGCAGCATGCTGGCGAGATCGTCGCGCAGCGCCGCCTTGGCGAGCGTATGCCAGTGCGTCTCGGCGGGGAGCGCGCCGATGCGCGCGCGGATCCAGGGAAAATCGAGCTCGCCGGCGAGCGCGAAGTGCAGCCGCGCCACCGGCTCGATGTCGCGCTGCACGCTGTGCGCCACATCGACGATGTCGAGCGCGTAGAACATCGGCTCGAAGGCGGCGCAGCGCGCGGCGAGCTCGTGCGGCACGCCCTCCTTCTCCAGGCGCGCGGCGGCGGAGCCGAACGCCCCTTTTTCCGTCGCGGGCAGGACGTCCGGCAGGAGCGCGGCGAGCCGCTCGGCGCCGGCGCGAAAGCGCGCGATCGAGCGCGTGAGGTCGGCGAGATGCGCGCGGTTACGCAGGAACCAGAGCGTCGCGCGCACGATGAGCCGCCCGGCGTCGATCACCATCGCCGTCTGCGCGCGGTCGGCGACCTTGTAGTCGAGCGCCTCGACCGCGCGCCACAGGTCCACCATGCCGAACACTTCGCGCACGATGAGATACCCGCGCACCACGTCGGGCGCGGGAGCGCCGGTCTCTTCCTGCATGCGGTGCACGAAGGTGCTGCCGACGCGATTGATCATGCTGTTCGTCACATGCGTGGCGATGATCTCGCGGCGTAGCGCATGCGCATGGATCTGCGCCTTGTAGCGGCTGCGCAATCGCTCCGGGAAGTAGCGCTCGAGCGCGGTGGAAATGAAGGGATCGTCGGGCACGTTGGAGGCGAGCAGCTCGTCGTAGAGCGCGATCTTCGCGTACGCGAGGAGCACCGCGCGCTCGGGCTGGGAGAGTCCGCGCTTCGCCGCGCGGCGCTCGGCGAGCTCCTCGTCATCGGGCAGGTATTCGAGCGCGCGGTTTAGGCGCCCCGCCTTTTCCAGGCTCTTGATGAAACGCTCCTGCGCGTCGAGCAGCGCGGGGGCGAGCGCGCCGGAAACGGAGAGGCTCTGCGTCTGGAAGTAGTTGTCGCGCAGCACGAGCGCGGCCACCTCGTCGGTCATGTCAGCGAGCAGTTTGTCGCGCTCCGGCAGGGTGAGGCTCCGGGAGCGCATCGCGCCGTTGAGCAGGATCTTGATGTTGACCTCGTGGTCCGAGCAGTCGACGCCCGCCGAGTTGTCGATGGCGTCGGTGTTGATGCGCCCGCCGGCGAGCGCGTACTCCACGCGCCCGAGCTGCGTGAAGCCGAGGTTGCCGCCCTCGGCCACGACCTTGCAGCGCAGCTCCGCCCCGTTCACGCGAATGGCGTCGTTCGCCCGGTCGCCCACCTCGGCGTGCGATTGCCGGCGTGACTTGACGTAGGTGCCGATGCCGCCGTTGTAGAGCAGGTCGACGCTCGCCTTGAGGAGGGCGCTGATCAGCTCGTTCGGCGTGAGCGCGGTCGCCTCGATGCCGAGCGCCTGGCGCGCTTCGGGCGCGAGAGGCACCGACTTCGCGCTGCGCGGGAATACGCCGCCGCCCTTGGAAATCAGCTTGACGTCGTAGTCGGTCCACGATGAGCGCGGCAGCTTGAACAGCCGCTCGCGCTCCGTGTAGCTCGCTTCGGCATCCGGCGAGGGGTCGAGAAAGATGTGCCGGTGATCGAATGCCGCCAGCAGCCGAATGTGGCGCGAGAGCAGCATGCCGTTGCCGAACACATCGCCCGACATGTCGCCGATGCCGACCACGGTGAAGTCCGTGGTCTGCGTATTGAGACCGAGCTCGCGAAAATGGCGCTTCACCGACTCCCACGCGCCGCGCGCGGTGATGGCCATCTTCTTGTGGTCGTAGCCCGCCGAGCCGCCGGAGGCGAAGGCGTCGCCGAGCCAGAAGCCGTATTCCGCGGCGATGCCGTTGGCGATGTCGGAAAAGGTGGCCGTGCCCTTGTCCGCGGCAACTACCAGGTACGCGTCGTCGCCATCATGGCGCAGCACGCCTTCCGGCGACACGATCTTGCCGTCGACGAGGTTGTCGGTGACGTCGAGCATGCCGCGCAGGAACGTCTGATAGCAGGCAATGCCTTCCTTCATCAGCGCATCGCGGTCGCCTGCCGGGGGCTGCTTCAGCACGAAGCCGCCCTTTGCCCCGACCGGCACGATGACCACGTTCTTCACCATCTGCGCCTTCATCAGGCCGAGCACTTCGGTGCGGAAGTCCTCCATGCGATCGGACCAGCGGATGCCGCCGCGCGCGACGTAGCCGCCGCGCAGGTGCACGGCCTCGACGCGCGGCGAGTACACCCAGATCTCGAAGAGCGGCTTGGGCTCGGGCAGCCCGGGCACGCCTTTCGGATCGAGCTTGAACGAGACGTACGGCTTGTCGAGAAAGAAATTGGTGCGCAGCGTCGCGCGGATCACGGCGAGGAAGCTTCGCAGGATCCGGTCCTCGTCGAGGTTCTGCACCGCATCGAGCGCCGCGCCGAGCTCAACCGCAAGCGCCGCTTCGCCGGCCGGTTCCCTGCAGCGCGCGAAGAACAGACGCACGAGGAGCGCCGCGACGCGCGGGTTCGACGCCAGCGCCTGCTCGACGTACGGCAGGCTGAACGTCGACCCCGCCTGGCGCAGGTAGCGCGCATAGGCGCGCAGAATCGTGATCTCGCGCGCGCTCAAGCCCGCGCTCAGCACGAGCCGATTGAGGCTGTCCGCCTCGATGCTGCGCGACCACATGCCGAAGAAGGCGCCGTGGAAGTTCTCCCGTACCTCGCCGAGCGGCAGCGCGCCGGGCGGCGGCACGAGGCCGAAATCCACCACCCACACCGGCACCGCGCCGGCCGGCTCGACCTTGTGCGGATGCTCGAAGAGCACGCGCAGGCCGAGCCGCTCGAATATCGGCAGCGTGTCGGAGAGCGGCATGCGCTCGCCGCCGCGCCGGTAGATCTTGAAGCGCAGCATGCCCGGCTCTTCGGCATCTGCCGCCCGCAGGTTCATGCCGAAGTCGCGCTGCGGGTCGAGCGATTCGATCTTCGCGATATCGGCGAGCGCCTCGCGGGCGCCGAATTCCTCGCGGTAGCCCGCCGGGAAGGCGTGCTCGTACGAGCGCCAGAGCTGGTTCGCGCGCTCCTCGCCATGGCGCTCGACGAGCGCGGCATAGAGATCGTCTTCCCAGCCGCGCATCGCCTGCACCAGGCGCCGCTCGAGCTCCTTCAGGTCGGGGCGCGCCGCCATCTCGCCGGGCTTGGTGCGGATGCGCATCAGGATGCGCCCGAGCACCGAGGTGGAAAGATCGACGTCGAATTCGGAGGAAGCGCCGTTGAACGCTTCGGTGAGGATGCGCTGGAAGCGCTGGCGCAGCTCGGTGGTGTAGCGCTCGCGCGGCACATAGATGAGGCAGGAGACGAAGCGCGAGTACGCATCCTGGCGCACGAGCAGCCGCAGCCGCTGGCGCTCGCCGAGCTGCAGGATCGCGATCGCGTGGCGGTAGAGGTCCTCGGCGCTGATCTGCAGCAGCTCGTCGCGCGGATAGCTCTCGAGGATCGAGGCGAGCGCCTTGCCGCTGTAGCCCGCCGGCAGCAGTCCGGCGCGGGCGATGACGTCGGTGAGCTTGCGCCGCAGGAGCGGCACCTGCATCGGGTTCTCGGCATACGCGGTGTGCGTGTACAGGCCGAGGAAGCGCGTCTCGCCGATCACCTCGCCCGCCGCGTTGAAATGCTTGACGCCGACATAGTCGAGGTAGCCCGGCCGGTGCACCGTGGAGCGCGCATTCGCCTTCGTGAGCACCAGCAGCTCCTTCACCCGGGCGCGCTTGCGCGCTTCGGGCGGGAGCGTGGCGAAGCTCGTGGACACCGTCTCGCCGTGCTCGCGCAGGATGCCGAGGCCCGAGCCGGGAACGATGCGCAGCACGTCCTCGCCGCCGTTCTTCTCGAGCGTGTAGTCGCGGCAGCCGAGGAACGTGAAATGATGGTTGAGGAGCCAGGCGAGGAATGCCCGCCCTTCCTCGAGCTCCGTATCCGGCACGCCGCTGCGCGCCGATTCGACGCGGCTCAGCACATCGACCATGCGTGCCTGCACCGCGCGCCAGTCCTCGACCGCCGCGCGCACATCGCCCAGCACCTTGGCGATGCCGGCCTCGAGCTCGGCGAGCTTCGCCCGGTCGGTCTGCCGGTCGACCTCGACGTGCATGAAGGACTCCAGCCGCCCTTCGCTCGACTCGGCGGGCGCCGACACGTCGCGCAACTCGCCCTTCGCATCGCGCGCGACGCGCAGCACCGGATGCACCAGCAGATGCAGCGTCAATCCCTGCCGGTTCGCTTCCATGGTCACCGAGTCGACGAGGAACGGCATGTCGTCGTTCACGATCTCGATCACGGTGTGCGTGCTAGTCCAGCCGTGTTCGCCGCGCACCGGGTTATAGGCGCGCAGCTTCGCCTCGCCGCCGGCGTAGCGCCGGCCGAACGCCAGGTGCGCGGCCGCCGCACCCTGCAGGTCGGCCGGGTCGCGCGCCGCGAGCTCCTCGGGGTCGACCTCGGCGTAATAGAGCTGCGCGAATTTCTCGGCGAGGCTGGTCTTAGTTTCCATTGCTAGACTACGGAGGGGATGGAACCGTGCCCATTGTAGGTCGCCTTGCCGCCGCCGCGCTCGCGGCCATGACCTGGCTCACGCCTGCCGCGGGCCAGCCCTATCCTGCCAAGCCGATCAAGATCGTGGTGCCGTTTCCGGCGGGTGGCATCGCCGATCTTTATGCGCGGCTCATCGGCACTCGCGCGGCGGAGAGTTGGGGTCAGCCGATCGTGGTCGAGAACCGCACCGGCGCGGGCGGCAACATCGGCGCCGATGCCGTGGCGAAGTCGCCGCCCGACGGCTACACGCTCGTCATGGGAAGCTTCGGCACGCACGCAGTGAACGTCAGCCTCTTTGCCAACATGCCGTACGACCCGGTGCGCGACTTCGCGCCGATCGCGCTCGTGCTCGAGGCCGAGGGCCTGCTCGTCGTCCACCCGTCAGTTCCCGCGCAGAGCGTGCTCGACCTCATCGCCTACGGCCGCGCGCATCCGGGGCGCCTTACCTTCGCCTCCGCCGGAATGGGCACGGCGAGCCACCTCGCGGGCGAGCTCTTCAAGACGATGGCGCGCGTCGACATGACGCACGTGCCTTACAAGGGCAACGTGCCGGCGCTCACCGACCTCCTCGCCGGCCAGACCTCGCTCATCTTCGCCACCATGCCCACCGTGCTGCCGCACGTGAAAGCGGGCAAGCTCCGCGCGATCGCCACCATCGGCTCAGTGCGTTCGGCCGCCGCGCCCGAGCTTCCCACCGTGGCCGAGGCGATCCCGGGCTTCGAAGTGAACAACTGGATCGGCCTGCTCGCGCCCGCCGGCACGCCGACGGACATCGTGCGCAAGTGGAACGGCGAAGTGAACCGGATCATGCAGGGCGCCGATCTCAAGCAGCGGCTCCTCGCCGAAGGCGCACGCTTCGCGCCCAACACGCCAGAGCAGTTCGGCGCCTTCATCAAAGACGAGATCGCCAAGTGGGCGCCGGTCGTCAAGGCGTCCGGGGCTCGCGTCGACTGAAAGCTGCCGACCGCGACGAATTGCTTTTGACGCTCGAGCAGAAGTTAGCCTGCGGGCGATTGGCTGCGCATGAAGCGGCCGCGCTCCTTGCTGACGAGTTCGTAGAGTTCGGCGCTTCGGGCAAAGTGTGGACCAAGCCGGAGGTTGTGGCTGCCATGGCGAGCTCGCAACCAATCGAACGAACCTTTGAAGAACTCACCGTGCGGGAACTCAGTCCGTCCATCTGCCTGGTTACCTATCGGGTCATCGACGCCACTCCTCGTTCTTCGTCTTTGCGGAGCTCTCTCTGGAGGCGCGAGGGTGAAAGCTGGCAAATGCTCTTTCACCAGGGAACGTCGGTGAAG
>VBCM01000033.1 GCA_005883675.1 Betaproteobacteria bacterium | reverse complement strand
GCGACACGAGCTCGAGCTCGGGCGCAAGGATCGCCTCCAGCTCGCGCAGCTTGCCGGGGTTATGCGTGGCGACGACGACTTTCATGAATTCCGTAATTGGTACTCGACCAGCCAGTAGTACTCAAGCGCCCGATACGAGATATCGCGCGCATACGGCGCTAACGCCGCGCGCAGCTCGGCCTCGGTGGGGAAGTTCTTGAGCACGCGGTTCTCGCTGCCGTCCGCGAGCCGGCGGAGCTGGTAGGTGTTGCCCTCGGCGTCGCGTTCGCAGATCGGCGTGCTCGAGCCGTCGACGTAGCGATTGTCCATCAGCAACACGCGCGCGCCAGTTTCCAGGCGGCCATGCAGCGAAGCGAGGAAGTCGCCGATGCGGCCGAGCGGAATGTGCGACCACCAGAAAACGGCGAGCGCGGCATCGAAGCGCCCGAGACTTGCAGAGAGCGCGTACGCGTCGGCGAGCTCGAAGCGCACATTGTGCTCGCCGTAATCCTTGGACATGGCGATGCGCATCGGTTCTTCCGCCGCATCGACGCCGACCACGCTCGCCGCCGTCGCGGCGACCAGTACCGTCCAGTAGCCGGTGCCGCACGCAATCTCGAGCACCCTGTGTCCCGCGAAACGTTGCGGTAGGTAATTTCTTAAATACTGCAGATCGGCTTGGCGCTCGGGCTTGGCGTAGATCGCCTCGTACTCGCGGGCGCGGCGCCGGTAGTAGTCGACGAGCTCAGCCGAGGCCAAGCGCTCTCCGTTGCGCGGCAATGAGCTCGCGGATGCCGCGCTCACCGAGCGAGATGAGCTCGTCGAGTTGCGCCCGGCCGAACGCCGCGCCTTCGGCGGTGCCCTGCACCTCGACGAAGTTGCCCTCGCCGGTCATGACGATGTTCATGTCGCAGCCGCAGGTGGCGTCCTCGGCGTAGTCGAGGTCGAGCACCGGCGTGCCCTGGTGGATGCCGACCGAGACGGCGGCGACGAAGTCGCGGATCGGATCGGCCGCCAGGAGCCGGCGGCCGCGCAGCCAGCCGATGGCGTCGTGCAGCGCGACGAAGGCGCCGGTGATGGCGGCGGTGCGCGTGCCGCCGTCGGCCTGCAGCACGTCGCAGTCGAGCTGCACGGTGCGTTGCCCGAGCGAGGCGAGATCGACCACGGCGCGCAGCGACCGGCCGACGAGGCGCTGGATCTCCTGCGTGCGGCCGCTCTGCTTGCCGCGCGAGGCTTCGCGCTCCGTGCGCGTATTGGTCGAGCGCGGCAGCATGCCGTACTCGGCCGTCACCCAGCCGCGGCCCGAATCCTTGAGAAACGGCGGCACGCGCTCCTCGACCGTGGCGTTGCACAGCACATGCGTGTCGCCGAACTCGACGAGCACCGAGCCCTCGGCGTGCTTCGTATAGCGGCGCTGGATGCGCACCGGCCGCAGCTCATCCGCTTGCCGACCGCTCGGTCTCAAGACGTGGAGCTCTTGCGCAGCGCCTCTTTCAGCTCGGCGATGGCGCGCTCGATGTCCTCGTCCGAGACACGCCGGTAGTCGACGTCGGTGGCGGTGAAGTCCTGCACCAGGGTGTGCTCGGGCTCGGGCGCTGTCGCCGGGATCTGCGGCTCGGCCCAGCGCAAGGCGACGACCGAAATGTTGTCGCAATCGAGCCCGGCGCGCAGCTGCGCGAGCTCGACGAGCTCGGGAATCGCCGCCTCGAGCGAGCGCGCCATGAGGGAGTGCAGGAGCTGGCGCTGCGTGAGCGGGTTCCAGAAGCCGTCCGAGCACAGCAGCACGATATCGTGCTCGGCGAGCCGCTCGCGCGCGAGCGGCGCGGGCTGCGGCGTGGTGTAGCCGCCGAGGCATTGCAGCAGGCGATTGCGCTCCGGATGCGTGAAGCTCGCCTCTTCGCGGATGCGCCCGGTATCGACGAGCTCCTGCACCACGGTGTGATCGCGCGTGCGGTGCACGATGCGGCCCTGGCGGATGAGATAGAGGCGGCTGTCGCCGACGTGCGTCCAGTACGCGTGCCCGTCCTGCACGATGCAGGCGACGAGCACCGTGCGCGGCGTATCGGCAAGCCCGCGCTTCGCCGCGTCGCGCAGGATCGCCGCATGCCCCGCGGCGATCGCGCGATTGAGAAAATCGCCCGGGTCGCCGAGGCGCGGCTGCGCCTCGCGCTCGAAGGCGGCGCCGAGCAGCCCTACGGCGAGCTCGGCCGCCACCTCGCCGCGCGGATGACCGCCGAGGCCGTCGGCCACCGCCATGAGCATGCACTCGGAGGTCGACCAGTGGCCGATGCGGTCCTGGTTGATGCGGCGCGTGCCGATGCGGGTCTCATGGGCGAGCGCGTAGTTCATTTGCCCCGCAGCCCGAGGGAGTTCTTCAGGTGCCAGACGAACGGCGCCTCGCCCTTGTGCTCGGGGTCCTTCTCGCCCAGCAGCGCCTTCTGCAGCGCGAGCACGCTCTGCGGCCGCTCGAGGTGATCGAGCCGCAGGCACCAGTCGACGATGTCGAGCAGCAGCGCCGAATGGCGCTCGGCCCACGCGCGCCGCGCGGGCACGAGCTCGTCCTTCACCAGGCGCTCGTGCGCGGGCTGCGGCGCGGCGCCGGCAAAGCAGGCGTAGACCGTCGCGCCCACCGAGTAGATGTCGGTCCACGGGCCGAGCTCGCCCGCGCGCGCGTACTGCTCGGGCGCGGCGAAGCCCGGCGTGTAGGTGAGCGGCAGCGTCACGCCTTCGGCGGAGAGCGTCTGGCGCGCGCCGCCGAAATCGATGAGCAGCGGCGAGCCGTCGTCTCGCAGGAAGACGTTCCCCGGCTTGATGTCGAGGTGCAGGAGCTTGTTCGCATGCACCTCGCGCAGCCCGTTCAGGAGCTGCGCGAACGTCGAGCGCACCCAGACCTCGTCGGGCTGGCCGCCGCGCCGGCTGACGATGTGCTGCTTGAGCGAGCGCCCGCGCTCGTGGCGCATGACGAGATACACCGTGTCGTTCGCGCGGAAGAAGTTCAGCACTCGCACCACGTTCGGGTGCTGCAGCCGCGCGAGCGCGCGGCCCTCCTCGAAGAAGCACTTCATGCCGTAGCGAAAGCGCTGCGCGTCGGTCGCCGCGACCTTCGGCATCGCGCTGCCGTCGATGCGCACGGCGAGCGCCGATGGCAGGTACTCCTTTATCACCACTTTCGTGTCGTTCTCGTCGCGCGCGAGATAGACGAACGAGAAGCCGCCCGCGCCGAGCGTGCGCACGATCGTGTAGTTCTCGAGCGGGCTTCCCTCGGGCAGGGCGCGATTGGCTTGGGACGGCATTTCGCTCCTATGATAACGAATGATCCAAAGCATGACCGGCTTTGCCGCGGCCAGCGCCGACACGCCGCGCGGCCGGCTGAGCGTCGAATTGCGCTCGGTGAACGCCCGGTTCCTCGATCTGCAGTTTCGCATTGCGGACGAGCTGCGCGCCGCCGAGCCGCTGCTGCGTGAATTAATGCAGGCGCGCCTCGCGCGCGGCAAGGTCGACTGCCGCGTCTTTCTCGCCGACGACGCGAGCGGCATCGCCGGACGCCTGAGCGTGGAGGCGATCGCGCGGCTGCGCGAGCTCTCCGCCCAGGTATTGAAGGAAATGCCGCAGGCGGCGCCGCTGCGCGTCGGCGACGTGCTGCGCTGGCCGGGCGTCATCGTCGAGTCGCCGCTCGATGAAGAGAAGACGCACCGGCTCGCGGCGGAGGTCTGCGCGCGCGCGCTCGAGGAGCTCGTCGCCTCGCGCTCGCGCGAAGGGGCGAAGCTCGCCGCGGCGCTCGCCGAGCGCGTCGCGGCGATGCGCCGGCGCGTCGACGAGGTCGCGCCGCTCGTGCCGCAGTCGCTCGCCACCTATCAGGCGCGGCTTGCCGAGCGGCTGCGCGAAGCGCTGGGATCCGCCGACGATGACCGCGTGCGCGCGGAACTGGCCGTCTTCGCCAGCAAGTCCGACGTCGACGAAGAGCTCACGCGGCTGAATGCGCACCTGGCCGAAGTGGAAAGGACGCTCCAGCGCGGCGGCGCGGCGGGCAAGCGCCTCGACTTTCTGGCGCAGGAGCTGAACCGCGAAGCGAATACGCTCGCCTCGAAGGCCGCGAGCCAGGAGCTCAGCGACTGCGCGCTCGAGTTGAAGCTCCTCGTCGAGCAGATGCGCGAGCAGGTCCAGAACATCGAATGAGCGGCAAACTTTTCGTGGTCACGGCTCCGTCAGGGGCCGGGAAGACCTCGCTCATCGACGCGGTGATGCGCGACGACCCGTCGCTCAAGATCTCGGTGTCCTACACCACGCGCAAGCCGCGGCCGGGCGAGAAGGATGGCGTCGACTATCACTTCGTAGACGAGCGCACGTTCCGGGCGATGTCCGAGCGCGGGGAGTTCCTCGAGAGCGCCGAAGTGCATGGGAACCATTACGGCACGGCGAAGAAGGTGATTCTCGACGCCGTCGCCCGCGGCGACGACATCATCCTGGAGATCGACTGGCAGGGCGCGCAGCAGGTGCGCGTGCTCTATCCTGACTGCGTCGGCATCTTCATCCTGCCACCCTCGATCGAGGAGCTCGAGCGGCGCATGCGCGCGCGGGCGCAGGACTCCGATGCCGTCATCCGGCAGCGCGTGGCGAATGCGCGCGCGGAGCTCGCGCACGCCGGCGAATTCAAATACGCTATAATTAACAAAGACTTCGAAACCGCCCAGCGCGAGCTCGCCGGCATCATCCGCCGCGAGCGCGCCAAACCGTGAAGAGATCCTATGGCTCGCATCACCGTCGATGACTGCCTGAAGAGAATCCCCAACCGCTTCCACCTCACGCTGGCCGCGACCTACCGTGCGCGCCAGCTCAGCGCCGGAGCGTCGCCGCTCGTCGAGCCCAACCGCGACAAGGTGACCGTGATCGCGCTGCGCGAGATCGCCACTGGCAAGGTGGGCACCGAGGTCCTGAAGCGCAACGCCGTGCCCACGACCCTGCCTGGCTTGTAGCAAATCGGGGTCAGAGCCCTATTTGAATCGGGTCAGAGCCTCAATTAATTAGGGCTCTGACCCCGATTTCATCTTTAGTCGGGTAAATTGACCCGCATGGCGGCGGCTGCCCCCGCATTTCAGTCTCTGGTGCACGATGCCGAGCGCTTCGGCTATCTGAAGCCGAAGGACGTCGCGCGGCTGGAGGAGGCGTACCGCTTCTCGGAGGCCGCCCACGCCGGCCAGACGCGCCAGTCCGGCGACCCCTACATCTCCCACCCGCTCGCGGTCGCCGAGATCCTCGCCGGCTGGCATCTCGACGGCCAGACGCTGATGGCGGCGCTGCTGCACGACGTCACCGAGGACACCTCGGTCACCAAGGACGAGATCTCGGACACCTTCGGCAAGCCGGTCGCGGAGCTCGTCGACGGCGTGTCGAAACTCGACAAGATCGAGTTCACCTCCGCCGAGCACGTGCAGGCGGAGAATTTCAGGAAAATGCTGCTCGCGATGGCGCGCGACGTGCGCGTCATCCTCATCAAGCTCGCCGACCGCCTGCACAACATGCGCACGCTCGGCGCCGTGTCGCCGGCGAAGCGCCGCCGCATCGCCCGCGAGACAATGGAGATCTACGCGCCGATCGCCAACCGCCTCGGCCTGAACGCGCTCTACCACGAGCTGCAGGAGCTCGCCTTCTCGCACCTCTTTCCGCTGCGCTTCCAGGTGCTCGCCAAGGCCACCAAGGCGGCGCGCGGCAACCGCCGCGAGATGATCGGCAAGACGCTCGACGCGGTGAAGAAGAAGCTCGCCGACGGCGGCATCGCCGCGACCGTCCACGGGCGCGAGAAGCACGTCTACTCCACCTACCGCAAGATGATCGAGAAGCACCTCTCATTCTCCGAGGTGCACGACATCTTCGGCATCCGCATCATCGTCGAGGACATCCCGACCTGCTACCTCGCGATGGGCGCAATGCATGGGCTCTACAAGCCGATCCCGGGGAAATTCAAGGACTACATCGCCATTCCCAAGGCGAACGGCTACCAGTCGATCCACACCGACCTGATCGGCCCCTACGGCGTGCCGGTAGAAGTGCAGGTCCGCACCGAGCAGATGCACCGCCTCGCCGAATCGGGCGTCGCCTCGCACTGGCTCTACAAGGACGAGACCGACCAGCTCTCCGACCTGCAGAAGCAGACCCACCGCTGGCTCCAGTCGCTGCTCGAGATCCAGCACCAGTCGGGCGACCCGCGCGAATTCCTCGAGCACGTGAAGGTCGACCTCTTCCCTGACGAGGTCTACGTCTTCACGCCCAAGGGCAAGATCCTCTCGCTCCCCCGCGGCGCGACGACGGTCGATTTCGCCTACGCCGTGCACACCGACATCGGCAATCGCTGCGTCGCGGCCAAGGTGAACGGCGAGCTGGTGCCGCTGCGCCAGGAGCTGCGCAACGGCGACCGGGTAGAGATCATCACCGCGAGCCACGCGAAGCCAAACCCCGGCTGGCTGCAGTACGTGCGCACTGGCAAGGCGCGCTCCAACATCCGGCATTTTTTGAAAACCATGCAGTACGAGGAGTCGGCCAGCCTCGGCGAGCGGCTGCTCGATCAGGCGCTGCGCGCATTGAAGGGCTCGGCTGCGGAGGTGGACGACGCGAGCTGGGAGCGCGTGGTGCGCGACGGCGGCGCGCGCTCGAAGGAGGAGCTGCTCGCGGATATCGGCCTCGGCAAGCGCCTGCCGGCGGTCGTCGCGCGGCTGCTCCTTAAGCGCATGGACTCGCACGAGGACGCCAAGACCTCCGTCACCATCCGCGGCACCGAGGGCATGGCGGTGCAGCTCGCCACCTGCTGCCGCCCGATCCCGGGGGATGGCATCGTCGGCTCGATCAAGAAGGGCCAGGGGCTGGTCGTGCATCAGTTGGACTGCCCGGCGATCGTGCGCTCGCGCAAGAACGAGCCCGACCAGTGGCTCGACGTGGAATGGGATCCGCGCACCACGCGACTTTTCCAGGCGGCGATCCACATCACCGTGGAGAACCAGCGCGGCGTGCTCGCGCGCGTCGCCTCGCAGATCGCCGAGGCGGGCTCGAACATCGACTCGATCGCCACCGAGGAGGACCGCGCGCTCTTCACCACCATGCACTTCATCATCGAGGTGGCGAACCGCCAGCACCTCGCGCGCGTCATGCGCTCGCTGCGGCGCCTGCCCGACGTCAAGCGCCTCGCCCGCGCCAAAGAATAATTCGGAGCCAGGGTCGCAATTATTTTGACAATCGGCTGTAAGACTTCTTGAGCCCCCCGTACATTCACCGCTCGAACCCGCGCGGCGTTGTGGCAGCCTGCGGACATGGATCTCACGCCGGGAGAGAAGGGGCTGCTAAGCCAGATACGCCTGCTGTATGAAGCGGCAGGGCGCGATCAGCCGTTGCGAGCGCTGACGGCGAGTTGGCCCCCGGTGCACTACCAGAGCTATCGCGGCGCCTACGTGGGCCTCGTCGCAAAGCGCCTGCTTCAGGACAACAACCAGTCGTTCCGCATCACCGACATCGGCCTAGCGGCAATCGGCGCCACGCCGCTCGCCGCGCCGCGCAAGCCTGAGCCGCGCCCGGTCCGCCGAGCGCAGCCGCAAGTCGCTGCCAAAGCGCCGGCTTCCGTGGTCTCGCGAATCTTCAACGGCCTTCTCGGCCGCCGCGCCTAAATCGGGGTCAGAGCCCTATTTCCATTAACCGCCGCGCCGCGGAGGCCGGACATGCCCCAATCATGGCCGACCTTGCGGCGGAATTAGGGCTCTGACCCCGATTTAAATAGGGCTCTGACCCCGATTAGCGAAGCTGGATCGTCAACAGGAAGTCACCCCGCACGACGTTGAGCGCGACGCGCCCGGAGGCGCGCAGCGCCTTGCCGAGCTCGGGCACCGTGGTGACGCGCCGCTGGTTCACGCCGATAATGAGATCGCCCGGCCGCACGCCGTGCTGGAATGCCGGCGTGCCGGCCTCGACGCCGTTCACCAGCACCGCGCGATTGTTCTCCGGCAGCCCGCGCCGTTCGACCTCGACGAGCGACGCGCCATTCAGTTCCGGCACCGTCTGCCCGCCGGCCGCCTGGGACTTGTCGATCTCGGCGACGCGCGCGCTGATCACCTGGGTTTCCTTGCCGCGCAGCACCTTGAGCTCCACCGTCTCGCCGGCGGGCACGACGCCCAGCCGCGCGCGCAGCTCCGCCGGGCCGCGCACCGGATGGCCGTTCAGCGCCGTGACGACGTCACCCTTGCGCAGCCCGGCCGCCGCCGCCGGCGAATTCGGCTCGACCTCGGCGATCTGCGCGCCGTCGATGCCGCCGACGTTCGGCTGCATGGCGATGCCCAGGCGCCCACGCCTCACCTCGCCGTAGCGGATGAGCTGCGTCATCACCGCGTGCGCGAGCACGGAGGGCACCGCGAAGCCGATGCCGACGTTGCCGCCCGCCGGGCCGATGATCGCGGAGTTGATGCCGATCAGCTCGCCCTTCAGATTGATCAGCGCACCGCCCGAGTTCCCCGGATTGATCGGCGCATCGGTCTGGATGAAGTGCTCGTAGCCCTCTACCGACAAGCCGCTGCGCCCCAGCGCGGACACGATCCCGGACGTGGCGGTCTGGCCCAGGCCGAACGGATTGCCGATGGCCATCACGAAGTCCCCGACCTGCAGTGTGTCCGAATCGCCCCACTTCGCTTCCACCAAGCCGTTCGGCTCCACCCTGAGGACTGCAATGTCGGTCCCCGGGTCCGCGCCGACCAGCTTCGCCGGCAGCCGCCGGTTGTCCTTGAGCGTGATCTGAATCTCGCGCGCATCCTTCACCACATGGGCGTTCGTCACCACGTAGCCGTTCTTCGCATCGACGATCACGCCCGAGCCCGCGGCGATCTGCGGCTCCGCCTGCTGCGGCATGCCGAAGAAGCGCCGGAAGAAGGGATCGCGCATGAGCGGGTTCTCTTCCTCCGGGCTCACCTGCAGCACGGCGATGTTCACCACGGCCGGCGTCACCTTCTCGAGGATCGGCGCGAGCGTCGGCATGCCTTCGCGCGTCGGCAGCCCCTGGGCTTGCGCCGTGAGAGTGACCAATACCAGCAGCAGGACTGCGCAGCGCCTCATTCGGAATTAGGGCTCTGACCCCGATTTAAATAGGGCTCGATTTAAATAGGGCTCTGACCCCGATTCACTCGTCCGACTCGGCCTTTTCGCCGCCGTGGCGCTGCACCTCGGTGTTCATCGCCACGTCCTGGCGCCGCTGCGTCACCAGCTTTTCGCCGGTGGCGAAATACTCGCCGCGCACCGCCGCCTGCGCCGCCTGCTCGAGCTCCGCGGGCCAGTCGCCGAGGCTGTAGCCGTACCACGGCGCCTCGGGCTTGAGCGCGGGCAGCCCGAGCTCCTCCCAGATGACGCGCGCCCGCTCCATGTATTCGCGCTTGGGAAGCGAGATCGGCGGGAAATCCTCCTTCAGCGTGGCGTCGATCAGCACCGAGCAATCTTCGCCCTCGTTGCGCTGGCTGCGCGGGCCGTGACCCTGGTCGCGGTGCGGCAGCAACTGCAGATCGAGCGCCGGATTCGCGCGATACGACATCGCCCAGAGCAGCGCATCGGCATTGTCCGGGTCGATGTCCTCGTTCACCGCGATCACGTACTTCCCCGCCGCGCGGTTCCACGCCGCCGCGCCGTACAGAGCGCGCCACACCTCGGTGCGGGGGACATTGCGCTCCAGCACCACAACGACCACCTTGCGCAGATTGGTAAGCGGCTCATGCATCGACACGCGCTTCACGCCCTGGATGCCGAGCGCCTGGCGCAGATGCTGCGTGTAGAGCGGCTCGAGCGCCACGCGTTTGATCAAGCTGGACTCGCTCGGCGTCACTTGGGAAATGATCGACGTCAGGATCGCGTTCTTGCGCCGGGTGATGCACGTCACCTCCATGAACGCGTTGTATTCCTGCAGGTTCACGTGCCCATGCGATTCGCCGAACGGCGCTTCGGGCTCCAGCGACTCGGTATCGATGTAACCCTCCACCACGATCTCAGCCTCGGCCGGCACGAGCAGATCCACCGTTTTCGCCTTCACCACATTGATCGGTGTGCCTACCAGACCGCCCGCCACGTGCACCGCTAGCTTTTGGCCTTTTTTCTTCGCCTTCCGCCAATGCGTGTAGATCCCCGGCCGCAGCTCCAGCGATGGATTCATCCCCAGCCGCTTCGGCGCCTTAACTTGGCCGCGGTAGATGCCCATGTTCTGCACGCCGGTCTCGGGATCCCTGGTGATGTATTGCGAGAGCGTGGTGAAGGGCGCGATGTCCCACCCCGGCGTCGAAATGGGAATCGGCAACGCGTCCAGGCCCGCCACTTCCATCTCGTGGCACGGCGCCTTGTCGACGACCTTGGGCGCTACCGGCTTGGCGATGGCGCGCGTCCACACCTCGTTGATTTTTTCGAGCGGACATCCCATGCCCAGGCGGTAGATCTCGCGGCTCGCGGCGAGCGCGCCGACCACGACCGGGATGTCGTACTTGCGCCCTTTGCTGTCGATGACGTTGGTGAACAGAAAAGCCTTGCGCTCCTTCTCCGGGATGCCGCCGCGGAACTGCCAGCGCACGAGCGGATGCATCTCGGTGTCCTTGTTGATCGGGCGCGTGACCCGGATGAGGAGGCCCGCGGCCTCCAGTGCTTTGAGGTGCGCGTGCAGATCGGCGTACATGGTCAGTCCACGGTGATGTGCATTTGGCGGATCAGCGGGCCCCATTTCGCCTGCTCCGCTCTTACGAGCTCGGTGAGCGCCGCGGGCGTGCCGCCGACCACCTCGCAGCTCTGGCTCTCCAGGCGCTCGCGCACCTGCGGATCGGCGAGCACCTTGGTGAGCGCGCCGTGCAGGCGCACGACGATCGGCGCCGGCGTCTCGGCGGGGGCGAAGATCGCCGTCCACGAAGTGGATTCGAAGCCGGGATAGGTCTCGGCGATCGCCGGCACCCCGGGCCAGGAAGGCGAGCGCGCGGCGGTGCTGACGCCGAGCGCTACGAGCTTCCCCGTGAGCATCACCTGCACCTGGCCCGACACCAGGTCCTGCATCGCCGGGCCGCCGCCGCGGTAGTGGATCGGCATGGTCTCGATGCCGGCGACCTGCTTGAAGAGCTCATAGGCCAATCGACTGGAAGACGCCGGCCCCGCAGAACCGTAGTTCAGGCTCGCGCCCCGCTCCTTCGCGAGCGCCACGAACTCCCGCACCGTCTTCACCCCCAGGCTCGGATGCACCACCAGCACCTGCGGGTAGCGGCAGATCTGCATGACGGGCGCGAAGTCGCGCAGTGGGTCCCATCGCAGGTTTTTGTACAGGTAAGGGTTGGTCGCAAAGGTATCGAACGTCCCGAGCAGCGTGTGCCCGTCCGGCGGCGACTCGGCCACCTGCTGGGTCCCCACGATGCCGCCGGAGGTGACGCGGTTCTCGACCACGAACGGCTGGCCGAGCTCGGCGCCGAGACCCGGCGCGAGGATCCGTGCGGTGAGGTCGCTGCCCCCGCCCGGGCTCGCCGGCACCACCACCCGCACCGGCCGCGACGGATAGCTCTGGGCGCCGGCCTGGTCCGGCGCAAGCGCCACGCCCAGCAGCGACAACAGCACGATGCGCCACATGCGTTTTCATTATCGCCGACCGCCGGATTTTCCCCGCGACGGGCGGCGCCTTTTCGCCGTTGAACGGGCGTATCATCGGCGCAGTCGTTAAAAGTAAGGCCGTACCAGCGCAGTACGGCAAATAAGGGTGGAATCCATGCATTCGCAGATCGCCTTGCCGGTCGCGGTTTGTGCGTCCTGGCAAGCGGGGGAAGACGAGGCTGCGCCGCCGGTCGGCTTCATCGAGCCGCAGTTGCGCCGGCGCCTTTCGCTACTTGATCGCATTGCCCTGCACGTCGCGCACGCCTGCGTGAAAGACGGCGAGGCAGTGCGCGTCGTCTTCGCCTCCCGCCACGGCGAGCTCGCGCGCAGCGCCGAGCTCCTCGCGCAGCTCGCGGCCGCGGAAATGCCCTCGCCGCTGGCCTTCAGCCTCTCCGTCCTCAACGCCGCGCCCGGCTTGTACGGCATCGCGCGCAAGGACCGCTCTGCCAGCACCGCCGTCTCCGCCGGCGCGGACACCTTTCCCATGGCCCTCATCGAGGGCGCGGCGCAGGCCTGGGCCGAGCCCGACGTCCCCGTAGTCGTCGCGTTCGCCGACGAGCCCCCACCCGCGGTGTATCGCTCGCTGGTGGATACACCGCGCCGGGCCTACGCACTTGGCGTGCGCCTGGAAGCGCGCTCGCCGCAGCGCACCGTGAGCATGGGCTGGACCTCCAGCGAGCGCGACGAGGAGCCGGAAGCGGCGCCCGCGGCGTTCCTCGCCTGCGTGGCGCAGGGCGCCGCCACCACGTGGCATGGCGGCGGCCATGCCTGGCACTGGACGCAGCATGGCCACGCTTAGCGTGCTCTGGCGCGTCGCCGTCTCGGGCTTCTGCTTCGCCGCGGTCATGCTCGGCGGCGTCGCCTTCTCGCTCGTGCTTTTTCCACTGCTGCGCCTGCTGCCGGGCGGAAGATTCGAGTACGAGCGCCGTGTGCGCGCCGTGGTGCGCCTCTCGTTCGCCGCCCTGCTCCGGATCCTGCAGGCGACGCGCATGCTGCGCATCGAAGCGCATAACACCGCGCGGCTGCGCCAATTGGGCCCGGTGCTCGTGCTCGCCAACCATCCCAGCTACCTGGACATCGTGGTCCTCATCGCGCACATCCCGAACGCCGTTTGCGTCGTGAAGTCGAAGCTCTGGAACAGCCCATTCCTCGGCGGCGTGGTGCGCGCGGCGGGCTACATCCGCAACGACGAGCCCGAGACGCTGATCAGCAACTGCGCCGAGCGCCTCGCGGCGGGCCTGCCGCTCATCATCTTCCCCGAGGGCACGCGCACGGCGCCGGGCGAGCCGCTGCACTTCGTGCGCGGCGCCGCGCATATCGCGCTCAGCGCCGGCGTGCCGATCCTGCCGGTGGTGATGCGCTGCGAGCCGCGCGTGCTCGGCAAGGGCGCCAAGTGGTACGAGATGCCCGCCCGCGTCTTTCGCATCGACCTCGACGTGCAGCCCGCGATCACGCCCGCGGCGCTGGTGGCGAAGGAGCGCGCCGGCGCGCGCAGCCTGACCCACGCCCTGGAGCGTTTCTTTGTCGACCGACTGGCAATGCCATGAGCGATCTCCTAGGTGACCTGAAGTGCCTCGTCGTCGAAGTGCTGAACCTCGAGGAGATCCGCCCCGAGGACATCGGCGACGACACGCTGCTTTTCGCCGACGAGGGCCTCGGCCTCGACTCGATCGACGCGCTCGAGCTCGGCGTCGCGCTGCAGAAGAAGTACCGCCTCAAGTTCGAGCGCGGCGACCAGCGCATCCGCGAGCACTTCCGCTCGGTGCGCACACTCGCCGAGCTCATCCGTTCGCAGGCCCCCGCATGAACGACGCCCAGATCCTCTCCCGGCTGCGGGAGCTCCTCTCCGACACCTTCGAGATCGACCCCGCGCGCGTGACGCCGGAGGCCGACCTCTACAAGGACCTCGATCTCGACAGCATCGACGCCGTAGACCTCGCCATCAAGCTGCAGGAAATGACCGGCAAGCGCATCAAGCCCGACGAGTTCCGCAGCGTGCGCACGGTGAGAGACGTGGTCTCGGCGGTCGATCGCCTTCTCGCTGCCTGAAGATGTCGCTGTCGCGGCTCGGCGCGCGCCTGGCGCTGGCGCTCGCGTATCCCATCGGCATCTACTGCGCGCTCGTCTGGTTCGAGCCGCGCATCGTCGCCGCCGCGCTCATCGTCATCCTGCTGCTGCGCCGGCCCGTCTACGCCCAGCGCTACTTCCGCGAGCTCTCCTGGACCTCGCGCGCCATCCTCGCCGCGCTGCTCGCGCTCTTCCTCGGCGCGCTCTTCGAGAACGACGAGACGCTGCTGCGCCTCTACCCGGCGCTGCTGAGCGGTGCCTTCCTCCTCGTCTTCGGGCTCTCGCTCCTTAACCCGCCGAGCGTCGTCGAGCGCCTCGCGCGGCTGCGAAATCCCGACCTCACGCCCTCGGGCGTGCGCTATACACGCCAGGTGACGCAGGTCTGGTGCATCTTCTTCGTCCTGAACGGGCTCGTCGCCGCCTGGACCGCGGTGTGGGGAAGCCGCGAGCTCTGGGCGGTGTACACCGGCTTCATCTCGTACCTCGCGATGGGGCTTCTCTTCGCCGGCGAATGGCTGGTGCGCCGGCGGCTCTTCCCGGAAGCGCGCTGATGTTCGACCACCCCGCTTCGCAGCTCCTCGGCTGGTCGGACGACGAGCCCATCACCTGGGGCGCGCTTCGCGCCCAGGCCGCCGCGCTTTCCCTGCCTCTGCATAAAAGCGCGGTGCTGGCATGCAGCCGCCCCTTCAACTTCCTCGCCGCGCTCCTCGCGCTCTGGCAGCGCGGCGGCGAAGCGCTCATTCCCGCGAGCCTGCAGCCCGACGCCATCGCCGCCGCCGGCAGCTTCGTGCTGCGCGACCACGACGTTTCGGGCGGTAATGGAAATCTCGAGCTGCCGCCCGCGCCCAAGTGCCGGCTGGCGCTCTACACCTCCGGCAGCACCGGCGCGCCGAAGCGCGTGGAAAAAACGCTCGCCCAACTCCAGCGCGAGATCCAGAACCTGCATGCGCTGTGGGGCACCACGCTCGCGCGCGCCTGCGTGCTCTCGACGGTGCCGCACTATCACATCTACGGGCTGCTCTTCCGCGTGCTCTGGCCGCTCGCCGCCGGCCGGCCGGCCGACGAGACGACCTGCGCCGATCCGCTGCAGCTCCGCGCGCTCGCCCGCAAGCGCGGGCCGTACGTGCTGGTGTCGACGCCGGCGCACCTCGCCCGCTTCCCCGATCTGCTGCCGTTCGCCGAATGGGAGCGCCCGCTGCTCATCTTTTCCTCAGGCGGCCCGCTCGACGCGCAAAGCGCGGCGCGCTATCGCGAAGGCCTGGGCGCCGCGCCGCTCGAAGTTTTTGGCAGCACGGAGACCGGCGGCGTCGCCTGGCGGAGCCGCGATGGTTCCACCATGGAAGATGCGTGGACGCCGTTTCCCGGCATCGGCATCGCGCTCGGACACGACGGCGCGCTCAGGCTCGATTCGCCGTACCTCGCGGAGCGCGATTACCGCATGGACGATGCCGCCGAGCTGCTGCCCGACGGACGATTCCTTTTGCGCGGACGGCTCGACCGCGTGGTGAAGGTCGAAGGCAAGCGCCTCTCGCTGCCGCAGCTCGAGCAGCTCCTCGCCAAGCACGAATGGGTGAGCGCCGCATGCGCCGTGCATTTGCCGAGCCCGCAACGCGTCGGCGTCGTGGTGGTGCCGAGCGCCGCCGGCGCCGCCGCCTTGCGCGGCGAGGGTGCGCGCGCCGTGCGCGATGCGCTGCGCGCGCATCTCGCGTTGCAGCTCGAGCCGAGCGTGCTGCCGAGAAGCTACCGATTCGTCGAGGCGCTGCCGTTTGATGAGCGCGGGAAGCTCTCCGTCGCTGCGGTCGAGAGGCTTTTTCATGATGCCTGACGTGCTGAGCGAATCGCGCGACGGCGA
>VBCM01000261.1 GCA_005883675.1 Betaproteobacteria bacterium | reverse complement strand
CGATCGAGCGTGCGGCCGGCCTTCGCCAGCCGCGCGGCCGCGACGTCGTAGGGGCAGTCGAAGATGAGCGTCCGCGAGGGCTGCAAGCCCGGGTGCGCCGCCTCGGCGAGCCGCGCTATCAGGTCCATGCTCACGCCCTTGCCCGCGCCCTGATAGGCGGCGGTGGCGTCCGTAAACCGGTCGCAGATGACCCATTGGCCCGATGCCAGCGCGGGCTTGATCACGCGCTCGACGTGATCGCTGCGCGCGGCGAATATGAGCAGTGTTTCCACGATGGGCGACATCGGCTGCTCGAGGATCGCCTGGCGCAGCTTTTCCGCGAGCTCGGTGCCGCCGGGCTCGCGCGTGACGATGACATGCGCGCCCTTGGTGCGCACGGCATCGGCGATGAACTCGATATGCGTCGACTTGCCGGCGCCGTCGACGCCTTCGAGCGTCAGGAATTTCATTTCGGCGGACGCCGCCCGCCGAGTTGGTATCTCGTCACCGCGCGATTGTGCTCCTCGATCGTGCGCGAGAAGTGGCTCGAGCCGTCGCCGCGCGAAACGTAGTAGAGCGCGTTCGTCTGGCCGGGCTGCAGCGCGGCGTGCAACGAGGCAAGGCCGGGCATGGCGATCGGCGTTGGCGGCAGGCCGGCGCGCGTGTAGGTGTTGTATGGGCCGTCTTCGAGCAGGTGGATCTTCTTCAGGTTGCCGTCGAAGCTTGCGCCGAGGCCGTAGATCACCGTGGGGTCGGCTTGCAGCCGCATGCCGATGCGCAGGCGATTGACGAGCACGCCCGCGATCTGGTCGCGCTCCGCCGGCCGGCCGGTCTCTTTTTCGATGATGGAGGCCATGATCAGCGCTTCGTACGGCGAGTGGTACGGCAGGTTTGGCGCGCGCGCGTCCCACTCGGTACTCAGATGCCGCTGCATAGCGCGGTAGGCGCGGCGCAGGACATTCAGGTCGCTCGCGCCCCTCGCGAAGAGGTAAGTGTCGGGAAAGAACAAGCCCTCGGGGTGCGGCTCGGCTGCCTGGATGCGCGCGAGAATCTCGGTGTCCTCGAGCTTCGAGCTGTCGTGTCGCAGATCCGGGCTCGCATCGAGCGCCGCGCGGAACTGGGCGAAGGTCCAGCCTTCGATCAATTGCACCTGAGCCTGCGTGACGTCCCCGCGCGTGAGCTTGCCCAGAAGATCGATCGGCGTTACCGGCTGCGCGATGAGGTAGTTGCCGGCCTTGATGTCGCGGCCGCGCCCGAGCGCGCGCGCGAGCGCCTCGAAGTGATATGGCCGCACCCGGATGCCGGCGCGCTCGAGCTGAGTCACCGCCGCGCGAAAGCCCGCGCCTTGCGGGATCTCCACCTCGGCAGGCAGCGCTTTGATTTCCAGCGGCGTGGCGACGTACCAGGCGGCGTAACCACCGGCGCCGAGCGCGATCAGCAGCAGGAGCGCGAGAAAGGTTTTCAGAGTGGTGCGCGGTAAAATTCGCATTCTACGATGCAGCGCGCGCGCCTCACCCGCTATGGTTTGCTCTCGGTCACGGGCGCCGATGCGCGTGCCTTTCTTCACGCGCAGCTCACGAACGACATCGAGCATCTCGCGCCCAATCGCTGGGCGTTCGCAGGCTGGTGTTCAGCCAAGGGACGGCTTCTTGCCAGCTTTCTCGTGATCCCGTCGCCGCAGGGATTCCTCCTGCAAATTGCGCGCGATCTTGCGGAGCCGGTTGCGAAGCGGCTCGGCATGTATGTGCTGCGCTCAAAGGTAAAAATCGCGGACGAGAGCGACGCGTGGGCGCAGCACGGCGTATGGGACGCCGACATCGCCGGCCCGGACGTCACTTGGCACGGCAGCATTGCCACCGTGCGCGTCGCCCCGCGGCGCTACCTACAGCTCGGCCCCGCGGCGGAGCTACGCGAGGCGCCGAATGCCGACGAAGTGCAGTGGACGTTGCAGGAAATCCGCGCGGGCCGGCCGCTCATCACGCGCGCGACCCAGGACCAGTTCGTGCCGCAGATGGTGAACTTCGAGACGCTCGGCGGCGTCGACTTCGGCAAGGGCTGCTATCCCGGCCAGGAAATCGTCGCGCGCGCGCAATACCGCGGCCAGGTCAAGCGGCGCATGGTTCATGCGGTCGCGCCTGCCGGC
Organism: Betaproteobacteria bacterium; assembly: GCA_005883675.1. Classification (GTDB taxonomy): domain Bacteria; phylum Pseudomonadota; class Gammaproteobacteria; order Burkholderiales; family SG8-39; genus SCGC-AG-212-J23. Next base: position 443 of record VBCM01000261.1, on the reverse strand, counting down.
GTCGCGCTTGCACCCGGGCAGGAATACAACGGCGGCATGGTCGTTGACGTCGCCCCGACCGAAGGCGGCGCCGAGCTCCTCGCGGTAGTGCCGGTCTGAACTACTACGTCTACTACAAGGTGGATCCTGCCCGCCTCGCCGAGCTGCGCGCCGGCGTCGAACGGCTGTTTGCGCTCCTCGAGCGCGACTTCGGCGTGCGCGGGCGCTGGATGCACCGGCGCGACGACGCCACGACTTATATGGAGGTGTACGAGGGGGTGAAGGACGAAGCGGCCTTCGAGCTGCTCCTCGAGCGCGAAGGCGCGAAGCTCGGCGTGCAGCGGCGCACCGAGCGCTTTGTATGTGCCTAATCGTCCTCGGCTGGCGGGCGGACCCGCGCTATCCGCTGCTCGTCGCCGCGAACCGCGACGAGTTTCATGCCCGACCCGCCGCTCCCGCCGCTT
>VBCM01000260.1 GCA_005883675.1 Betaproteobacteria bacterium | reverse complement strand
CGGCGCGAGCGGCGGGAAGCTCGTTTGCCACAGCGCCTTATCTACCGGCACCGCGCGCGCGGCCTCGTCACGGTGGAGCATCGTCAGCGCGAGATAGAGATGAGTGCGGCTGCACGGGTTGTAGAGGAAGCGGCGGCTGCCCGACCAGTATTCGATGGTGCGGCCATCGGTTGCTTCCGCCTCGTTTACCTTGGGGATGAGAACACGGATGGCGCCGTCGGGAAGGTAGCGCCGCGAGCGCAGCAGCCCGAGCGAGTCGCGCAGGCTGGAGTTGACGCCGTCCGCTGCCACCACCAGATCGGCCTGCACGCGCTCGCCGTTGGCGAGGACCAATCCACCGGAGGGAGAGGCTGAGACGCCCGTCGAGTTGGTGAGGAGCTCGGCTCCCGCGCGCCGCGCCGCCGCGGCGAGCGCGTCGATCATGCGCTGGCGCAGCACGCCGTAGACGCGGATGTGCCAGGGATGTGTCGAGAGCAGGCGATCGTGCTGGTCGCGCGTCTCGCGCACGAGATGGCGCGCGTTGTCGGCGAGCGTCTCCTCGAGCGCCCCGAGCGCCTCCAGCACGCGCAGGCCGTTCTCGTAGACGTTGATGCCGGCGCCGGCGGTGCGCAGGCGCTCGGCGCGCTCGTGCAGCCGCACGCGCCAGCCGCGCTGCGCCAGCGCGCAGGCGGCGGCGAGGCCGGCGAAGCCGCCGCCGACGATCTCGGCGCTGCGGGTACGGCTCATCTGCTACAGAATACCCGGCGATGATCGACGAGCGCATCGCACGGTTCGCGCCCCGGCAGTCGAAGGGCATCTCGTATCGCGAGACGGGCGCCGGTCCGGCGCTCGTGTGCCTCCACGGCATCGGCTCGAGCTCGGCGAGCTGGCTCTTCCAGCTCGAGTCGCTCGCGGGCTATCGCCTCATCGCCTGGGACGCGCCCGGCTATGGCGGCTCGGCGTTCTTGTCGGCGGCGGAGCCGCGGCCCGCGGATTACGCGCAGGCATTGCACGAGTTCCTCGAGCGGCTGCTGCTGAAGGACGTGGTGCTGGTGGGCAACTCGCTCGGCTGCCTGATGGCGAGCGCCTACGCGGCGGCGCATCCGGAGCGGGTGAGAAGCATGCTGCTCCTCGGGCCCGCCGGCGGCTATGGCGAGCTGCCCGATGCCGAGCGGCAAGCGAAGCTCGCCGGGCGCCTAGCGCAGCTCGACGAGCTCGGGCCGGAAGGCTTGGCCGCGCAGCGCTCGCCCACGCTCGTGGCGAAGGGCTCGCCCGCGATCGCGCTAGAGTTGGTGCGCTGGAGCCAGCGGCGCGTGCGGCCGCAGGGTTACCGGCAGGCGGTGTACTGCCTGGCGCAGGGACGGCTTGCTGTCGATGCGCGGCGCTATGGCAAGAAGGTGCTCGTCGCCTGCGGCAGTGAAGACATCATCACGCCCGAGGCGGGCTGTAAAGCCATCGCCCGCGCATTCCCGCGCGGCGAATACCGGACGCTCGATAGCATCGGCCACGCACCGCACGTCGAGGCGGCGGAGCAAGTCAACCAGATGATCGCGGCGTTCGTGCCGCGCTAAGAATCGGGGTCAGAGCCCTAATTCAAATAGGGCTCTGACCCCGAATTCGAAGTCATTGTTTTTTGAGCATGCCGACGCGGCGCAGGATCTCGGTATGGGTCTTGTACTCGCGCCAGAGATCGGCGCGCAGCGTGGCCCCGGGGCGGTAGTCCACATCGATGCCGCGGTTCGCCATGTCGGCGCCAAATTTCGGGTCGTCGATCGCCGCCTTCGCCGCGTCGTGCAGATAGCGGATCACCGGCGCCGGCGTGCCCTTCGGCGCGAGGAGCATGTACCAGATGCCGTTCGCCACGTCCCAGCCGAACTCTTTCGCCGTCGGCACATCGGCGAAGCCGGGCAGCCGCTGCGGGCGGAAGTTGACGAGCACGCGCATGCGCTTCGCGTCGACCTGGCCTCTGAGCTCGCCCGGCTGCGCCACCACCGCTTCGATATGCCCGCCGAGCAGCGCGGGACTCGACTGCGCCCAGCCCTGGAAGGGCACGTGCACCATCTTCGTCCCCGTCCGGTACATGAGCTCCTCGAGATTGAGATGGCTCGAGGTGCCCTCGCCCGGCGAGCCGACGCGGATCTTGCCTGGGTTCGCCTTGGCGTCGGCGATGAGATCCTGCATGGTCTTGTACTCCGACTCGCTGCGCACGGCGATCATCGGGTAGTACGCCACGAGGTTGATGAACGGGTCGTAATCGTCCGGCGTCTTGTAGGCGAGCTCCTGGAGTTGCGCCGCGATCACGAGCGCTGACTGCGGCGTGAGTACGATCGTGTAGCCGTCGGGCGCTGCGCGCGCCACCTCGGCAACGGCCACGGCGCCCGCCGCGCCCGGGCGGTTGACAACGGCGAGTCCCTTGGGAAAGCGCGGCTTCATGCCCTCGGCAACCAGCCGCGACACGATGTCCACGAGCCCGCCGGGCGGATATCCCGCGAGCAGCGTGACGGGTCGTTCGGGATATTGCGCGGCGGCGGGCAGCGCGAGCAGAAGTGCGACGAGGACGCTGAATACACGGTTCATTGAATTCCTCCTCGGGTGCTAGCATCGCCGAATGCAACTGACAGAGCAACAAGTCGCGCAATTCAACCGCGACGGCTACCTGATCTTTCCGGGTCGGTTCTCGAAGGCCGAGGTGGCGGTGCTTCGCGCCGAGACCGCGCGTCTTGCGCACATCCAATGCGAGACCGTGATCCGCGAGCGCACCGGCGGCGTGCGCTCGATCTTCCGCGTGCATGAAGAGGACGGCGCGACGCGCTCGGCGGCCTTCCGCGCGCTGGTGCGCACGCCGCGCGTGCTCGAGCCCACGCGCCAGGCGCTCGGCACGGGCGA
>VBCM01000259.1 GCA_005883675.1 Betaproteobacteria bacterium | reverse complement strand
GATAGCCTTCGGCGTACTTGTTGGTGAGCTGGCTGCCCTGCGCGATCAGCACCTGGCGGCTCACGTAGTTCTCGGAAGCGATGAGCTCGACGTGGTCTTCCTGACGCTGGTTCTCCAGACGAATGGCGTTCCACAGCTCAGGGTCTGACTGGGCAAGAATATTCGGCGCAAACATGGTGAACTGCCGGCGGGAAAGGCGCCGATTCTACGGTAACTTCGCGGCGTGAAGCTCGTGCTTCTCCTGGCGGCGCTCCTCATCGCCCCGGCGCACGCGTTCCCGGACAAGCCGGTGCGCGTGATCGTTGCCTTCACGCCCGGCGGCGTGACCGACATCGTCGCGCGCACGCTCGCGGCGAAGCTCGCCGAGCTCTGGAAGCAGCCGGTGGTGGTCGAGAACCGCGCGGGCGCCGGCGGCTCGCTCGCCGCGGTGGCGGTCGCGCGCGCGAGCGCCGACGGCTACACGCTTCTCGTGCATTCGTCGGGCTACGCGGTCAATGCGGCGCTGAATCCCGCGCTGCCCTACGACCCGCAGCGCGAACTCGTGGCCGTGGCGCCGCTCGCGAGCCAGGCGATGGTGCTGGTCGTCAATCCGGCTGCCGGGCCGAAGAGCGTGCCCGAGCTCATCGCCGCCGCCAAGGCCGAGCCCGGTGCGCTCGCCTACGGCTCGGCCGGCATCGGCAGCGGCGCCCATTTTTCCGCCGAGCAATTTCGCATCGCCGCGGGCATCGAGGTGCTGCATGTGCCGTACAAGGGCGGCGCCGAGGCGATCAACGACACGGCGGCCGGCCGGCTCGCGTTCACTTTCAACACCATCACGCTCGCCCTGCCGTACATCCGCGACGGCCGGCTCCTCGCCCTCGGCGTGACGAGCCTCCAGCGCTCGGACCTCCTGCCGCACGTGCCGACCATCGCGGAGGGGGCGCTGCCCGGCTTCGAGTTCACCTTCTGGAATGGCCTGTGGGCCCCGGCCGGCACGCCGGCGCCGCTCGCCGAGCAGATCGCGCGGGATCTCGGCCGCGCAGTGACTGCGTCCGACGTGCGCGAACGCTTCGCGCGCCTGGGCGCCGAGCCGATGACGATGACGCCGCCCGAGTTCGCGCGCTTCGTGCAGCGCGAGATCGACAATGCGGAACGCATCGCCCGCATCTCGGGCATCAAGGCACAATGAATCGCACGAAGCGCTGAATTCGGATCCAGGGTCGCAATTGTTTCCACGAAGGCGCGCAAACGCCTAGACGTGGCGAAAATAATTACGACCCTGGATCGGAATTCAGGAGCGGCGTTCGAGGCGGTAGCGCAGCACGTGGTCGCCGTGGTGCGCTGCACTCTTGCCCAGGCCGATCCAGCCGCGCTCGCCGAGCATCGACTCGCTGCGGCGCAGCCGTACTTCGCGCGCCGTGCCATCCACCAGCAGGAAGGTGCCGTTGGTCGACTGATCGACGATGTAGAAGTGCCCGTCGCGGCTGAAGATGCGCGCGTGCACGCGCGATGCATGGTCGGTCTGCACCACGACGTCGTTGCCCGCCTCGCGGCCAAGGCGCACCGGGGTCGCTTCGTCCACGATGAAGCTCTCGCCCGAGTGCGTGAGCTTGAGGATCCAGATCCAGGCCGCCTGCGGCATGGCATCGCGTTCGACGTCGTTGATGCGCGTCGTCTCCGGGTCGAGCCGCCACATCACTTCGCACACCATCACTTCGCCCGCGCGCCCGCGCACCTTGGTCGCATAGAGCTCGCGGCAGCGTTCGCGCAGGATCGGCGAGAGCGCATCCACCGTCTGGCGCGTGGTCAGCACTTGGGCGGCATTGGCGAGCGACACGAGCCGCGCGCACACGTTCACCGTGTCGCCGAACACGTCGGCGTCCTTCAGCACCACCGGGCCGTAGGTATAGCCGATGCTGATCTTCAGGTTCGGCTCATTGGAGGGCGCCAGATTCACCACCGCCTCCTGCATCTTGCAGGCGGCGCGGTAGCCGTCGTCGGACTCGCGGAACTGGCACACCATGCCGTCGCCGAGCGTCTTCACTGTGACGCCGCCCGCGGCCTCGACTTCCCGCTGGAGCGCTGCGAACAGCCGATTGATGAGCTCGAGCGCCCGGGTGTCGCCCAGCGTCTCGTAGATACGCGTGCTCTCGCACACGTCGGCGAAGAGGATGGCGCGCTGTTCGGTGGTCTCGCTAATGCCAAAATCATACGTGATAACCTGCGGCGGCTCTGTGAGAAACTTTTTAGCGGCTTTGCTGTTTCTCGTCGCGAGCACCGCATGCGCCCAATGGCCCGCGCGGCCGGTGAAGCTCATCGTGCCCTCGAGCGCGGGCGGCGGCACCGACTTCTACGCGCGGCTCCTCGCGCAGGCGCTGGGCGACGCACTGGGCCAGCAGTTCGTCGTGGAA
>VBCM01000258.1 GCA_005883675.1 Betaproteobacteria bacterium | reverse complement strand
TCCTCGCCCGACTGCGCGATCATCAGGTTCTGGCCGAGCGTGGCGAGAAGCTCCTGCAGCGCGAACAGGCTCTTCGGCTCGTCGTCGACGAGCAGGATCTTCGCCTGCGGCGTGGCTTCCGCCGCCGGCTCGACCGCGAACGCTTCGGGCTCGGTAGCCAGGCGCGCCACCGCTGCAGCGTCGTTCATCAATCAGCCGACGAGCTGGTGGCGAACCGCGTAGTGCACGAGCGCTGCGTTGCTCGCCAGGCCGAGCTTGCGCAGGATGCGCGTGCGATACGTGCTGACGGTGCTCGGCGAGAGGCCCATCTCCCGCGCGATCTCGCTGATCTGCTTGCCGGTCGCGAGCAGCCACATCACGCGGTACTCGCGGTCCGAGAGCTTCTCGTGCAGCGCCTTCTGCGGATCGCTCGAGCACTCCGATGCGAGGATCTCGGCGAGCGACGCGGAGACGTACTTGCCGCCGTTCGCCACCTTGCGTACGGCGGTGGTGAGCTCCTGCGGCGCGCTGTCCTTCGTGATGTAGCCGGCGCCGCCGGCCCGCAGCACCCGCGAGCCATGCACGTCTTCGGAGTGCATGCTGAGGATCAGCACGGGCTTCCCGGGGAACTCCTTCTTGATGTCGCCCAGCAGATCGAGTCCGCTGCGCCCGGGCATGGAGAAGTCGAAGATCGCCATGTCCCACTCCACCTTGCGCGCGAGCTCGAGCGCCTCGTCGCCATTCGTCGCTTCCCCTACTACGGTCGCGGCGGGATCCGAAGCCAGCATCTGCTTCAGGCCATGGCGCACGATCGGGTGGTCGTCAGCTATGAGAATTCGCATCGCCCTCGCCCCTTGTCCGTGATATTTCCCTGTGGTCGAAAAGTATAGGCAGGTGGATGGCGCTTGGCCATCTTAATTTCCGCTTTTCGCTCAACGATGTAGTCGACATTCGACAATGGCGTCAGTGTTCGCCCGACAGTACTAGGGCGCCCGTCGCAGGCCCTGCGGTGGAAGCATCGCCGGGCTCTGCGCATCCTCGGTGGCTTATGCGCAACCTTCTCATGTACATGGCGCTGGCGGCTGCGGTCCCGGTGCTCGGCGCCGAGCCGCACGTCGTCCCCACTTTCGAATCGCTCGGCATCTACTGGACACCACCGGCAGATCCCGGAGCGGGCGGCTGCGCGCTGCGGTTCCGCAAGCGCGGTGACGCGAGCTGGCGCGAGGCGCTGCCCCTCTGGTTCGACGCCCGCAACGGCGAGTGCCGCGGCAGCATCGTCCAGCTCGAGCCGGGCACCGCGTACGAGATCGCGCTCGGCGGGCAGCAGGTCAGCGCCAGCACCTGGAGCGAGCGCTTTCCAATCGCGCGTACGGTGAAGGCCTCCGCCGCTCGCGCGCTCAAGATCACCGAGGGCGGCACGCCGAGCGGCTATGTGCTCTACGAAGGTGACGGCGCGGCCATCGATGGCGGCGACGCCGAGCAATACAACATCACGGTCGCGGCGCCCTACGTCATCGTCCGCGGCTTCACGCTGAAGGGTGCGAAGCAGGATGCGATTCGCTTGCTCCCCGGCGCGCACGACGTGGTGATCGAGGACAACGACATCAGCGGCTGGGGCCGCTACCGTTACACGAACAGCAAAGGCTGGAAGATCGGCATGGACATGGATGCCGGCGTGCGCGCGGTGTGCGACAAGTCCTGGCGGCTCGAACGCACGATCATCCAACGCAACCGCATTCACCACCCGCGCTACGGCGCGAACAGCTGGTCGTGGGACCATCCCGCCGGGCCGCAGGCGATCACATACAGCCACTGCGGCGGCAACCACGTCATCCGCTACAACGAGATCTACAGTGAAGAGGGCCACTACTTCAACGACGCCATCGGCGGCGAAGACAGACGGCATCGAGGCCGAGGGCGGTAACCGCAACGTGCGCATCTGGGGCAATTACCTCGACCTCACAGCCACCGGCGTCGCCAGCACCGTCACCCACAACGGGCCGCTCTACATCTTCCGTAACGTCTACAACCGCAGCCGCAAAATGTCGGAGCGCGCGCCGGATGCCGACGATCGCGGGCCCTTCGCCAAGGCCGGCGCGAGTTCGGAATGGGGCGGCGGGCGCCGCTACGTGTTCCATAACACGCTGTTGCAGCCGGACGGAAATCGCGGCGCCGGCGGAGGCATCAGCGGCAACTCAAATCAGCCGCTGACGAACACCATCACGCGCAACAACATCTGGTACATCTGGAAGCCGCACTGGGAGTCGATCAATGAAGTGGGCGGCTCCGGCAATGACTTCGACTACGATCTCTACAACGGGAAACTGAGCACCTACCGTGGCGCCGAGCCGCACGGCATCGCCGGCACGCCAAGCTACGAGCGCGACTTCGTGCTGGCGCGGCGCAGTCCCGGCGTGGACGCCGGCGTGCGCATTCCGAACTTCAACGACGATTACGTCGGCGCGGCACCCGATATCGGCGCGCAGGAAACCGGCGCGCCCATTCTGCAGTTCGGCATCAAAGCGGCCACGAGTCGCCAGGTGGCGACATGGAGAACGGCGCGGAAACAGTGACTTGAGCAATTTCGATGACATGCCGTCGTCGTTACACCACAGAATCGTAGTGCGCGGAACGACAAGCGAGTAATAAGCACTTGATGTAAAGCGACTTCTCTCCGCTGGCATGCGCCGTGCTTTTGTCCCCGGCCGAACTACATCCGGGGCAAGAAACCCGGGGCGTTCTTCTACGAAAGAAGGGAGAGGTCACTCATGCAATTCCGCAAGTCCCCTATTGCTCTCGCTGCGCTCGCGCTATGCGGCGCCATGCCCCTCGGCGCGCAAGCAGCGCCAACCATCAGCTGGGCCGCGCCGCTCAACGGCGCGACGCTCAAAGGCACCGTGAGCGGCAGCGCCTGTGCTCTCAATGCCAGCCCTGACACGCTCATGGTCTCCTTCTACGCGACCAACTGGCAGATCAACAACGATTACAGCGCGCCGTTCAATTGCAGCTTCCCCACCACTTCGTTGAGGGACGGCCCTTACACGCTGCGCGCTATCGCGTATGACGCCAGGGGCAACAAGACCGAAGCGGACATCAACATCACCATCAACAACACCACGGCGACTGTAACGCCGACGCCGAGCCCGACGCCTTCGCCAACGCCGAGCCCGACACCTTCACCGAGCCCGACGCCTTCTCCAACGCCGAGCCCGACACCTTCACCGACGCCGAGCCCGACGCCCACGCCGTCCACCTCGGCGCCGCTCAGCGTCGCCTGGGCCTCGCCGCTCGATGGTGCGGTCCTGAAAGGCTCGATCGGCAGCTCAACGTGCGCAGTGAACGCTGGAAGCGCCGTGACCCGAGTCACCTTCTGGGCTAACAACTACCAGATCAACAACGACTACAGCCCGCCGTTCAACTGCAGCTTCAATACGGCGAGCCTGAGCGATGGCAGCTACCCGCTGCGCGCGGTGGCGTATGACGAGAACGGCAACTCCGTCGAGTCTCGCGTCAACGTAACAATCAACAACACTGGCACAGCGGTCACGCCAACGCCGAGCCCGACGCCTTCACCGACGCCGAGCCCGACGCCTTCACCGACGCCGAGCCCCACGCCTTCGCCCACGCCGAGTCCCACGCCGACGCCGACGAGCGGCACGCCAACGCCGGCGCCATTTAGCGGCAACCTCGAAGTGTGGTTCAAGGCCCCCGGCTACGGCGCGACCGTGTCCGGTGTGCTCAACGGTGGCACGGGCTGCTACGTGAACGGCTCGGGCACCATCGCCCGCGTCGCATTCGCCGTGGATGGCACGGCGGTCAACACGGACAGCACGCCGGCCGACGGCATGCAGTGCGTGATCGACACGACCAAGCTCACGAACGGCAAGCACCGGCTCACCGCCGTTGCCACCGGCGCGAGCGGCGGCACCTACACCGAGGTGAACGACGTCACCGTGCAGAACGCGACGGCGACGCCGAGCCCGACGCCTTCGCCGACGCCGAGCCCGACGCCTTCACCGACGCCGAGCCCGACACCTTCGCCGACGCCCAGCCCCACGCCCACGCCGACGCCGAGTTCCGGCCTGCCGGCGAACGGCGCACGCGCGGTGCCGACGTTCGAGTCGATCGGCCTGTACTGGAAGCCCTCGGCCAACGTGGCGAGCTGCCCGGTGCAGTTCCGCAAGGCCGGTGACAGCGCATGGCGCCAGGGCCTCGACATGTGGTTCGACCCGGCCAGCAGCGAGTGCCGCGGCAGCCTTGTGCTGCTCGAGCCGGGCACGAGCTATGAGATCCAGATGGGCGTGCCGGGCCAGGCGCCGAGCGCCGGCCTCGTTGCCAGCACGTGGAGCGAGCAGTTCCCGATCGCGCAGACCATTACGCTGCCGGCCGGCACCGTGACGACGCCGGTTGCCATTACGCAAGGCGGCAGCGCCAGCGGCTACGTGCTCTACCAGGCGGACCCGAGCGGTACGACGATCGACGTGAAGGGTGGGTCCACGAACAACGTCACGATCTCGGCTCCCTACGTGATCCTGCGAGGCGTCACGCTGAAAGGCGCGCAGGCCGACGCCAT
>VBCM01000032.1 GCA_005883675.1 Betaproteobacteria bacterium | reverse complement strand
CCCATCTCGACGATTGCGCGCGCTAGCCGGCCTCGGTCTGCTCGCCGCGGTCAGCTTCGCCTGGGGCCAGGCCCCGCCACCACCGTCCGCGCCGCTTCCGCCTGAGACGCTGCCCTCGGAGAGACCGCTTCCAGCGCCGCAGTTTCGTAAGCCCGCGCCTGAGATTCTGGAGTTGCCGCCGCTGCCGCCACCGGAGACCGGGCGCGTGCCGTTCATGCCGCGAGTCGCGGTGCGTAAGTTCCGGATAAGCGGTAACACGGCAGTGAGCGACGCGGAGCTGGCGAAGATCGCCGCGCCGTACGAGAACCGGCCGATCACGAGCACCGATCTCGAAGAGCTGCGCCGCCAGCTCACGCTCTATTACGTGAACCACGGCTACGTGAACTCGGGTGCGGTGATCCCCGACCAGACGATCAGCGACGGTGTGATCGAGATCCACATCGTCGAGGGCCGGCTCACGGCAATCGACGTCGAGGGCACGCAGCATTTCCGCAAGCGCTACTTCAGCGACCGCATCGCGCTTTACGCCGGACCGCCGCTCAACCTCGTCAATCTGCAGGAAGGCCTGCAGATACTGCTGCGCGATCCGCTCGTGTCGGGAATCAACGCCGAGCTCGCGCCGGGCGCGCGGCCGGGCGAGGCGGTGCTCAGAGCGCGCGTCGCCGAGGCGCCGCGCTACGACCTCGGCGTTACGCTCGATAACAAGCTCTCGCCGAGCCTCGGCAAGGAGGCGCTCGCGCTCTTCGGCGAGGCGCGCAATCTCGTTGGCTACGGCGACGTGGTGAGCGGCTCGTTCGGCCTCGCCGAGGGCATTCCCTACGACGTGAAGCTGCGCTACCGCACGCCGCTCAACGCGCGCGATACGGCGGCGGCGGTGTACTACGAGAAGGCGAAGTCGAAGGTCGTGGAGGATCCCTTCAGCGAGCTCGACATCACGAGCACCGTCGAGACCATCGGCGCGCAGGTCTCGCATCCCGTCTACCGGCGCGCCAACGACCAGCTCTCGCTCGCCGCCGCGCTCGAGAAACGCGAGAGCCAGACGACGCTGCTCGGCGAACCGTTCTCGTTCTCGCCCGGCGTCGAGAACGGCAAAGCCGTGGTATCCGTGCTGCGTCTCGTCCAGGACTTCCTGCACCGCGGCCGCGACCAGGTGCTGGCCGCGCGCTCGACCTTCAGCTTCGGCCTCAGCGCCTTCGGCTCCACGGTACACAGCGATGAGCCCGATAGCCGCTATCGCACCTGGCTCGGGCAGGTGCAGTTCGTACAGCGCCTCGCCGAGCGCGGCGACCAGCTGCATGTGCGCTTCAACTTCCAGCTCGCGAACGATTCGCTGCTTCCGCTCGAGCAGTTCTCGGTCGGTGGGCTCGATAGCGTCCGGGGCTTCCGCACCAACCAGCTCGTGCGCGACGAGGGCTACACCGCATCGCTGGAGTACCGCAGGCCGCTCTTTGCCAATCCGTCGGGCTGGCGCAACCTCCAGGCGGCGCTCTTCGTCGACCGCGGCTGGGCGAAGAACAAGGCCGAGCCCAACCCGAGCCCATCGGGCCTGACCGGCGTCGGCGCGGGCCTCGTGTGGAGCCCGAGCCCGCGTTACTTCGCCGAGATGTATGTCGCCGAGGGGCTAACGAAGGTGCCGCAGCCGCCCAGCCGTACCCTGCAGGACCACGGCATTTACTTCCGCTTCGGCGTCTTCCCGCTGCGTCCGGGCTAGCGCAGCGCCGCGCGGTCGAACGTCGCCGCCTCGGTTAGGCCGACCTGCTCGAGCAGCGCGGCGCGCTGGATGCGCAGCTCGCGATTTTCCGGCTGCGCGGCTATGAGCCTCGAGAGCTCATCGATCGCGTCGTACCAAATTCCCGCGCCGGCATAGAGCGCCGGCCGGCTCGCGGCAGAGGCTTCCTTCAGGCGCGCGCGCACGGCGTCGGTTTCGGCGACGAACTTGATCGTGCCGCCGGCGATGACATCGTTCGAGCGTTGCGCGGCATTGCCGACCGCCGCGACGAACCATTGATATTCCACGCCGGGCTTGAGCACGACGTTGTGCTCGGCAAGCGACAGCGCGTGCACGCCGCGGCTGACCGGCGGCTGCAGCACGAGCTCGATCGCCGGGGTCGCTGCCTGCTCGAGCGGTTCGGTGCTCGAGATCGTGAGCTCCACGGGCTTGTCGATCGTTTCGGAGACGTACCAGTAGAGCGTCGGCTTGTCGCGCGTCGTGTAGCCGGTGTCGTTGGGCGCGAGAACGGAGAGCTGCACGCTCTTCGTCGCTACGCTGCGCGTGCCACCGCCGACGCGGGTGGCCGGCGCACCGCGCAAGGGCGCGCTGTACGTGATTGCCGAAATCGGCGTGTCGTTCTTCTTGCCCTCTGTCGGCGCCTGCGCTACCTGCTGCTTCTGCGGCGCAGCGCCGAGAGAGCCGTATACGAGTAGTGCGGCCAGTGCGGCAAAAGTGTTTTTCATAGCGTCCTCCGCTGTGTTGGGGTAAGAGTACGCCCCCCTCGGGGGTGTGTCACCGACGAGCGGCACTGCTCTCTTGTGCGGAATTCACCTCTGCCGCCTCCAGCGCCGCCGCGCCGCTTCGCCCGTGGACGCGATGGATGCGCAGGGGCTTCACCTTGCCTTTGAGCTGGAAGTCGCCCAGGAACTCGGTGTGAAATTTCCCGGCCAGCAGCCGCAGCGTCGGCTCGCCGACGAGGATGCGGCAGGGCTCGTGCAGGTAATCCGGGGAGAAGTGCTCGCGCTGGAAGCTTTCGAGCCGCGCGCCGGTGTTCACCGTGTCCCCGTGACAGTTGTATTCCATGCGCTGCTCGGTGCCGAGGCTGCCGGCCGTCATCGGCCCGGTAAGGATGCCGATGCGCATGCCGATGAGCGGCAGCCCGCGCTCCTGCAGGCTCTTGTTGAGCGCGACCAGGCGGTTTTGCATGGCGAGCGCGCAATCCACCGCGTTCACCGCGTCGCGCGCGATCTCTTCGTCGCGGGTTCGCGCCACCGGCACGCCGAACACCGCCATGATCGAGTCGCCGCTGAAGCGCAGGATCACGCCGCCGTGGGCGCCGACGACCGGCGTGATCGCCTCCATGAAGCCATAGAGCCAGCCCATCAGCACCGGCGGCTCGAGCGTCTCCGAGATGGTGGTAAAGCCGCCGACGTCGCAGAAGTACACCGTCGCGGTGAGGCGCTGGGGAATGGGACGGCCGCTCGCGAGGAAGTGGCTCCGGTCGCGGTAGATGGCCTCGGCGAGCTCGGGCGAGACGTAGGCGGAAAAGAGGCTCATCAGCCGCGCGCGCTCCTTTTTCTCCCGGCTCGCCACATATGCGCTCATCACGCCGGCGGAAGCCACCCAGCCGAGCGCGGGCGGCACGGAGGGAATCCACCAGCCCAGTAAAAAGAGCGCGTGCACGCCAGCGATGAGGACGACAAGCCCCGCGGCCGCCGCAGCGGCGAAACGCCACGCCGAGCGTGTGACGAATACGAGCGCTGCACCGAGCAGGCACCAGAGAAGCGTCCAGAGCGCCTCTGCGCTATCCGGCAGCACCGCGAGCGGCCGCTCGCCGGCAAGCGCGGCGCGCAAGAGCTGGCTCACCATGTGCCCGTAGAGCGCGACGCCGTACATGGACTCCTTTGCGCCGAGCGTGCCCGTGAAAGGCGTGTAGAAGCTGTCCTTCACGCTTTCGGCCGCGACGCCCACCAGCGCGACGCGATCCTTGACGAGGCGCCGGTCGAACTCTCCTGCGAGGAGCTGGCTGAAGCCGATCTCGGCGAACGCGTCCGGTCCGTCGCGGTAATCGATTAGGAGCTGATAGCCGCCAGCGTCCGCGCGCACGTAGCCGCCGTCGTTCGGCTCGAACGGTTGGAGCGTGCTGCGCCCGAGGCGCAGCCATTCGGGGTGCTGCGCGTCGCTCTGCGGCGTGACGCCGGCCGCCTGCAGGTAGAGCAGCGCGACGCGAAACGGCAGCGAATAGAACACGGTCTTGCCGTCGTCCAGCATCAGCAGCGAGCGGCGCACCCGGGCGTCCGCGTCGACCACTGTATCGGTAAAGCCCACCCGATCGCTGCCGGCGAGCACCGACGGCGGCCGTACGCCAGGATTTTCGCCGCGCGGCAGCAGCGTCGCGGCGACGATCTGAGGGTTATTCGCCAAGACTGCGTTGAGCGCCTCGTGCCCGGGCGGCACCGGCACGTCGCGGTAGATGTCGAGGCCGATGACACGCGCGCCGGAGCGCGCGAGGGTCTCGAGCGCTCTCGCCAGCGCCTCGTCCGGCACCGGCCAGGTGCCGAGCTCGGCGATGTCTCTGTCGGTGATCGTGACGAGCACGATGGGCGGCTTTTTCGCCGGCGCCGCCGGGCGCAGGCGCACTTGCCAGTCGTACACGGCGAGCTCGAGGCCCTCGAGCGCGCCCGTGCTGCGCAGTCCGAATAGGACCGCGAACACCAAGCCGCCGGCGATCACTACCGCTGTCAGCGCCGATCGCACCTCATTCGCTCCCTTAGGCGCACAATAGCGGAAAGTCGCGCTCGGGGAGGGGGCTACTATGAAGGCAGGGGGTTGGGCACTCTGTTTGCTGCTCGCGGCGGGCGCAGTCGCCGCGGCGTCGCCCGATGAAGAGGCACGCGATCTCATGCGCGCGGCGCAGGGCGATCTCGCTGTCGGGCGCAATGCGGACGCGGTGCACAAGCTCGAGCGCGCACTTGTGGCTCGGCCGGGCGAGCCGCTCGCGGCCGATGTGCAGGCGAGCCTCGGCAGTGCCTACCTCGCCACCGGCCGCACCGCCGACGCCGAGCGTTCCCTCACTTCCGCAATCGAGCGCGCCCGCAAGGCGAATCGGCAGCAAACGGTCGTGGCCGCGCTCAATGACCTCGGCAACCTGCGCGCAGCGCAGGGTCGCTTCGCCGAGGCGCAAAGCCGGTACCGCGACGCCATGGAAGCGGCCGCAGCCGCAGGTAACAAGCCGCTCGGCGCTCGCGCGTCCACCAACCTTGCGCGCGCACTCGTCGACGACGGCCGGTCTGCCGAGGCGATCGGCATGCTGCCAAAGCTTGCCGCCGAGCTGCGCACGCTCCCCGTCTCGCCCGACAAAGCGTACGGGCTCGTGAGCGTGGGCCGCCTGTACGCGCGGCTCGGCGACGGCGTTCGCAGTGCAGCCGTGCTGCGCGACGCGCTCGAGGCCTCCGACGCCGCGAACGACGCACGCGCGCGCTCCGCGGCGCTCGGCTATCTCGGCGAGCTCTACGGGGAAGCTCGGAGGAGTTCGGACGCGTTACAGCTCATGCAGCGAGCGATCGCATCGGCCGAGCAGGCGGATGCGCCCGAGCTCCTCTACCGCTGGCAATGGGACAAGGCGCGGCTTCTGAGGACACAGGGCGAAGCCGACGAGGCCATCCTCGCCTATCAGCACGCCGTGCAAACATTCACCAGCGTGCGCGCGGATCTTGCCGCCAGCCCGGCGCGCGGCTCGTTCCGCGAATCGGTGGGCCCGCTCTTCGCCGAGCTCGCCGATCTGCTCCTCGAGCAGTCGGGCCGCCTCAGCGACGCCAAGGTGGCGGCGAGCTACCTTGCCGGTGCGCGCAGCACCATGGAGGCCTTCAAGGGCGCCGAGCTGCAGGATTACTTCCAGGACGACTGCGTCGCGGCGCTGCGCGCGCGCACTACCGGCATCGACCAGCTCGCGCCGCAGACGGCGGCGCTCTACCCCATCATCCTCAAGGACCGGCTGGAGCTCTTGCTCACGCTGCCCGACGGCATGAAGCGTTTCACCACGCGCGTGGATGCGAATACGCTGACGCGCGAGATCCGCAGCTTTCGCCTGCTGCTGGAAAAAAGGACCACGCACCAGTACTACCCGCACGCGCGGCAGCTCTACGACTGGCTGATCCGCCCGATCGCGGCGGAGCTCGAAAGGCAGCGCGTCGACACCCTGGTCATCGTTCCCGACGGCGCACTGCGCACCATCCCGCTCGCCGCGCTGCACGACGGGCAACAGTTCCTGGTGGCGCGCTACGCCCTCGCCACGACACCGGGCCTCACGCTCACCGACCCGCGTCCGCTGGCGCGCCAGCAGGTGAAGCTGCTCCTGAACGGCCTGTCAGACGGCGTGCAGGGCTTTCCGCCGCTGCCGTATGTCGCGCAGGAGCTCGAGGCGATTCATGCCCTGTACGGGGGACGCGTGCTGCGCGATGGCGACTTCACCGTGACGAACATGGAGAGGGACCTCGAGCAGACGCCCTACTCCATCGTGCACATCGCCTCGCATGGCCAGTTCGCGGGCGAGGTCGACAAGACCTTCGTCCTCACGTACGAGGATCGCCTGTCGATGTCGAAGCTTGAGCAGTTCCTCGGCCTGTCCAAGTTCCGCACCGAGCCGGTCGAGCTCCTCACGCTTTCGGCGTGCGAGACGGCGGCTGGCGACGACCGCGCCGCGCTTGGCCTCGCCGGCATCGCGATCAAGGCCGGCGCGCGCAGCGCGCTTGCCACCCTGTGGACGGTCAACGACCCGGCTTCGGCGCTGCTGGTTTCGGACTTCTACCGGGCACTGCGCGACCCGGCGATCTCCAAGGCAAGAGCGCTGCAGCAGGCGCAGCTCGCCGCGCTCAAGGATCCGCGCTACCGCCATCCCAACTACTGGAGCGGATTCCTCCTGATAGGCAATTGGCTCTAGTCGTCGGGTAATTGTTCACAGCTATCAAGTAGCACCGTTCGCGGAGCCGCGGCCGCTCGCTGCGTACATTGCTCCCATGGTGAGGGAGGGAGCAATGACACATAGCGACGCCTTCGACATGCTGATGGACCTGCTCAAGCGCGGGCTCGCCCGCAATCAGAAACCCGAGCACCGGCTGCCGCCCGGCCGTTGCGCCTGCCACGAGCCGACGGTGAAGTGGTGCACCCGGCACGGCGAGCCGCGCCGCTATTCGACGCCGATGCGCACCGCGACGGCGACGGCCCAGGGCGCGAACGCCGCCGAGACGACGAGCAGCGCGGCGAGCAGCAGGAGCTGACCGGACGGCGCGAGCCCCGCCGCCGCCATGGCGACGCTGCCCGCGCCGAGGATCAGCACCGGGACGTAGAGCGGCAGCACGAGCAACGAAATCAGCACGCCGCCGCCGCGGAGCCCGAGGGTGAGCGCCGCGCCGATCGCGCCGATGAGGCTCAGCACCGGCGTGCCGAGGAGGAGCGAAGCCGCAAGCACGCCGTAGAGCGGCCGCTCGAGGTCGTACTGAAGCGCAATCAGCGGCGCGATGACGACGAGCGGCAGCCCGGCGACGAGCCAGTGGGCGATCGCCTTGGCGGCCACCACCACGCCGAGCGGCGCCGCGCCGAGGGCGAGCTGCTCGAGCGTGCCGTCGGCATAATCGGCGGCGAAGAGCCGGCCAAGCGAAAGCATGGTCGAGAGGAGCGCCGCTACCCAGATGACGCCGGGCCCGATGGCGCGTAGCTGGTTCGGCTCGGCGCCGACGCCGAGCGGGAAGAGGCTCGCCACGATGATGAAGAAAAGGAGCGCCGTGGCGGCGTCGCTGCGGCGTCGCATGGCGAGCAGCAGCTCACGCCGCAGGAGCGTGCGTACGACCGCCAGCACCTCAGTTCACCGCGAGATCGATCACGCGCGCGCCGGAGTCGAGCGCCGCCTGCTGATGCGTCGTATAGACCACGCTCCCGCCCGCCTTCAGATGCCGAGCGATGAGCTCCTCGACATGCGACGCCGCGGCGGCGTCGAGCGCGGCGAACGGCTCATCCAGCAGCCAGTGCGGCACGCCTCGGGAAAGCAGTAGTCGCGCGAGCGCGGCACGGCGGCGCTGGCCCTGCGAGAGCTTTCGTACCGGCAGCGCCGGCACCGCAAGCGCGTCGAGCGCGCGGACGAGCGCTTCGCGCTCCACCTGCACGCTGGCGAGGCGGCAGGCGATGTCGAGGTTCTCGTACGGAGTGAGATCGTCCTTGAGCGCGGACGCGTGGCCAATGTAGACCAGATCGCGCGAGTACTCCTCGGCGAGGCGGAGGATCGGCGTGCCGCGCCAGCGCACTTCGCCCTGCGTCGGCGCGAGCAGGCCGCAGAGGATGCGCAAAAGGCTCGTCTTGCCGCTGCCGTTCGGGCCGGCGACGCGCACGAGATCGCCGCCGGCGACGCTGAACGTGAGCCCGCGGAAGAGCGTGCGGCCGCTTCGCTCGCAGTCGAGCCCCTGCGCCTCCAGCACTAGCGCTCGGACGTCTTCTCGGGCGGCTCGCGCTTGCCCTGCTGCAGGCCCTCGGTGAGGCCGATGAGGATGCCGCTCGCGAGCGTGGTGAAGTTCTCCGCCATCACTTCGGCCGCCTTGAGCGCGGTGCGCCGCTGCGCCCGCACCGCATCGCGCATGCGGTCGCCGAACTCTTCCAGCGTGCGCTCCACCTCGGCCGCGGTCTCCGTGCCGCTCGTCTGCGTGCGCTGGAGCACCGTCGCCCACTGGTTGCGCAGCTGCTGGCTGCCCTTCTTCGCCGCCTCCTTCACCGCGCCCACGAACTCGTCCTCCAGCCGCTCGAGCTCATCGAGCGCCTTCTTCACGTGCGACTCGCGCAGGTTCTGGCCCTGCGCCGCGAGCTGCTGGAGCGCGAGGTGGTTCGCCTGCACCGCCTTCAGCACCGCCTCGTCCATGCCGGCGAACGCTTCGCCGAGGACCCGATCGGCATCGAGCTTGGAGCTCGCCGCGCCGAGGTTCACGCCCTCGGTCACCGCCTTCACCACGCGCTTGATCTCGCGCACCGTGAGCTCGCGGCCGCGCAATGCGCCGAGCGTAAGCTCGCGCACGGCGGTGCGCAGGTTCTCGCTCTGCTTCACCGCTTCGCGCGCCATTCCTTTCAGCACTTCGTCGGTATCCATAGTGGGCGCCTCCTCGAAGCCGCCAATGCTAATACTACTGATAGCATCCCGTCGCCATGCCCGCGCAATTCATCGAGAACCGCACTTACGACGAGATCAAGCTCGGCGAGAGCGCCATCCTCACCCGGACGCTCAAGCCGCAGGACATCCAGCTCTTCGCCATCATGTCGGGCGACGTCAACCCGGCGCATGTGGATCCCGAGTACGCGCACTCCTCCATGTTCCATGAGGTCATCGCGCACGGCATGTGGGGCGGCGCGCTCATCTCCACGGTGCTCGGCACCGAGTTTCCCGGGCCGGGCACGATCTACATCAGCCAGACGCTGCGCTTCTCGCGCCCAGTCAAGGTCGGCGACACCATCACCATCAAGATCACGTGCAAGCAGAAATTCGACCACAACAAGCACATCGTCTTCGACTGCCAGTGCACCAACCAGGATGGACTGAAGGTGATCTCCGGCGAGGCGGAAGTTCTGGCGCCCAGCGAGAAAGTAAAGCGCGAGCGCATGGAACTGCCCGAGGTCACCATCTCGGATCGCTGGGCGCGCTACAAGAAGCTCCTCGCGCGCGCGACCGGGCTGCCCGCCGCCACGGCGGTGTTCGCGCAGCCGGTCCATGCGGAGTCGCTGCAAAGCGCGGTCACCGCCGCGGAATCGGGCTTCCTGCGCCCGGTCCTCGTCGGCCCGGAGAAAGAGATGCGCGAAGTCGCCCGGCAGAACGGGATCAACCTCCTGCGCTGCCGGCTCATCGACGTGCCGCACGCCCGCGCCGCGGTGGCGCGCGCGGTTGAAATGGCGCGCTCAGGCGAAGCCGACATCATCGTGCAGGGCGACATGACGACCGCCGACTTCATGCTGCGCCTGATCGGACCGGAGGGCTTGCGCGGCGTGCGGCGCTTCTCGCATGTGCTCTATCTCGACGTGCCGACCTACCCGCGCCCCATCATTGTCAGCGACATGATGCTGAACATCGAGCCGACGCTCGAGGACAAGGTCGAGATCGTGCAGAACGCGATCGACTTCGCCCATCTCATGGGCCTCGCCGAGCCGAAGGTGGCGCTCCTCGCCGGCATCGACACCGTCACGCCCCGGATGCGCGCCACACTCGACGCGGCGGCGCTCTGCAAGATGGCCGACCGCGGCCAGATCACGGGCGCGGTGCTCGACGGGCCGCTCGGCATCGACAATGCCATCTCGATCGTCGCCGCACGTAGCGCGGCGTTGAAATCCGCCGTCGCCGGCCAGGCCGACGTGCTGATCGCGCCGAATCTCGAAGCGGGCAACATGCTCGCCAAGCAGCTCGAGCACCTCTCGGACGCGATCTCCGGCGGCGTGGTGCTCGGCGGCCGCGCGCCGATCGTGCTCGCCAACCGCAACGACTCCATCGAGAGCCGCGTAGCGTCGCTGGTGCTCGCGCTCCTCGTCGCCAGCCGTAAATAGAGCAAACGCTGAGGTGTCGCCCCCGCGAAAGCGGGGGCAACAGGTTTTTCTTAAGATTGATGGAATAAAGACGCGGCGTTGTGCTCTCGGGCGTTCGGCTCTTGACAGCGGCTGCACCGCCAGAACAGACTGACCGCGACAATTCTTCCTGGGGAGGAGGTATGACCAAGCTCTGCGTGCGCAGCGCACTCTTCGCTGCTTTCATCTTGCTGTCATTCAGTGCCGGCGCCTGGGACCGTGGCGACGTCGAGCGCTTCGCGACGTTGCCGGCGGGTGCGCCGCACCCTGAGGGCATCGCCGCGGACTGGCACGGC
>VBCM01000031.1 GCA_005883675.1 Betaproteobacteria bacterium | reverse complement strand
TTCTGAAAAAAAAGAGGCCCCGCCACAACAGGGAACCACCAGAGAGGGGTGGGAGGAGGAGTCGGGGCTCCCTGTGCTTCGTGGCGAGGCCTTCGTAGCAGCGAATCATTACAGGCGCGAGCGCGCCGGCTCAGTGCAGGTGGCGAGCGAAGGTGCGGCCGCGCAGCAATTCGTCGCCCTGCGGATCCTCGGCAGCGAGCTCGGCGGCAAAATCGGTGATCAGCGTGCGCACCTCGTCGTAGACGTCGCGGCCCCATGCGTGGCCGGGCCAGGGCTGCAGCTCCACCTCGCAGGCGGAGAGTGCTTCGTCGAAGGAAAAGCCAAGGAGCGGTGGCAGGCGATCGAAGAGTTCCTTGGTACGCGCAGCGATCAGCGCTTCGCTGCGCTCCCGTTCGATCTCCTGCACCCGTGGAGAAAGCCTTTCGTGTTCCATACCGTCCTCCATTGGGAGCGTACAACCCAGAGTGCGCCGGGGCCGCTGCCCGATGATGTCGCCCGACGCCACGGGTGTTACAACGGAAACGGAGTCCTGGCGACATGCAGTAGCGCCCGGCGCGTGACCTCGAGGCGGCCGGTCCGGGCGCGATCGCGGTCGCCGGGCTCGTGGTTGCCGTTTTGCTCATCGGCGGCGTCGCTGCGTTGGTTCATTTCATCGTCGCGGGCCGCGAGGCCCCGAGAGCGCCGACGGTGATCGAAGCGCGTGGCGCGTAACGCTGCCGAAGGCGCATGGGTCGGTGGTCGTCGCCGAAACGATGGCGGAGCGCGCTTCTTGCCGCGGATTGCCGGGCAAGCCCGCCGGCTATCTCCTTAACCAGCTCGTGAACGTCCGCGACAAGGCGAATCCGCGACCAGGGCGCAGCCGCGCTCACATGTACGCGGATCGTGGGACAACGGCGGGGCGCCGCTGTCCGCGCTCGATGTAAAGCGGTACCGCTAGTAGACGGTTTCGACCGGGACGCCGAAGACGTAGCCCGCGCCGCGCTCGGTCTTGATGTAGCGCGGCTCGGCGGCATCGCGCTCGATCTTGCGGCGCAGCCGCAGGATCTGCACGTCGATCGAGCGGTTGTAGACCTCGTCGTTGTGCAGCCGCGAGAGGTCGAGGAGCTGGTCGCGCGAAAGGATGCGGCTGGGCGCGCCGAGCAGCACCACGAGCAGGCTGAATTCGCCGTTGGTAAGCGGCACCGCGCGGCCATCCGGTGAGGTCAGGCGCCGCAGGTTGAGGTTCAGCTCCCAGCCGTCGAAGCGATAGGCGCGGATGCCTTCGGGCTTGCCCTGGCGCACTTCCGCGCGCCGGCGGCGCAGCACGGTGCGGATGCGCGCGAGGAGCTCGCGCGGGCTGAAGGGCTTGGTGAGGTAGTCGTCCGCGCCGAGCTCGAGGCCCATCACGCGGTCGGCTTCCTCCTTGCGCCCGGTCAGCATGACGATCGGGATTTCGGAGTCGTCGCGCATGCGCCGCGCGATCACCATGCCGTCCTCGCCTCGCAGGCCGAGGTCGAGCACGATGAGATCCACCACCTGCTCGCCGAGGACGCTCTTCATCGCCGCGCCGTCGCCCACGGCCGTCACGCGCAGCTCGTTCTTGCCGAGATAGTCGCAGACGAGCTCGCGGATCGTCGGGTCGTCGTCGACGACGAGCACATGGGGGCGAGCCAGGGCAGCGGCGGATTGGACTGGGGTGGTCATGCCAACTTCTCGTTGCATCGCGGGAGCACTTTAAGCAAGGACCTGCCTCCTTTGTTACGGCTGTAATGCCACGCCGGAACCGCTGTAAATTACACGCAATTAAGGGGGAGTGGAATCGCACCATGGCAGTGCCCAGTGCGAAGGCCGGTGGAGACGTCCTCGTCATCGACGATGACGCGATCCTGCGCGACCTCGTCGCGGACTGGCTGCTGGCGGCGGGATACAAGGTGCGCAAGGCGGCAAACTGCCAGGCCGCGCTGCAGGCGATCGAAGAGCACGCGCCGGCGCTCATCGTGTCGGACATGTTCATGCCCGGCGCCTGCGGCGCGACGGCCATCGCCCAGCTCAAGCGCTACGCCCCGGCGGCGCTGCTGATCGCGGTATCGGGTTACTTCAAGTCCGGCAGCGGAGTGAGCGCCGACGAGGCACTGTCGGCCGGCGCCGCGCGCGCGCTCGCGAAGCCGGTGCGCCGCGCGCAACTGCTCACCGCGGTGTCCGAGCTGATCGGCCCCCCAGACTGAAGCCGATGCTGCGGGGGAGGCTGCGATCGGCGCTCGAGCGGCTGTCGCTCGTGCGCGTGCTGATCGCGCTCGGCGTGGTGCTGGTCGCCATCAATATCGGCTCGGCGGTGTGGGACGCGCTCTCCGACCGCGAGCGCACCTTCCGCGACGTGCAGCGCGATGTCTCGAACATCACGAGCCTCCTCGTCGAGCAGACGGCGGGTGGCCTCGAGGCGGTCGATCTCGTTCTGCGCGACGTGCAGCGCATGGGCACCTCGGCGCAAATCGCCGCCCGGGCAGCGCGGCTGCACGATGAGCTCGCGTACCTGCCGCAGGTCGCCGCGATCCTCGTCTTTGACGAGCAGGGGCGCATCGTCGCGCGCACCAACGAGGCGCCGGCGATCGTGGATCGCAGGGAGCGGCCGTTTGTCGATGTGCACAAGAAGACGAGGAACCTCGGCCTGTTCGTCAGCGACCCGTACCTCGGCGGGCCGGGAAACCGCTCCTGGCGCTTCGCCATCTCGCGCCGGCTGGACGGACCGGGCGGGACCTTCGGCGGCGTCGTGGCGGCGCTGGTGGAGGTCGCGAGCTACGAGCGCCTCTATGGCACGATCGAGCTCGGCGAGGGAGGATTCATCGGTCTCTTCAGCGCCGACGGCAACATCATCACACGCGTGCCCGATCCGCATCACGTGAAGGGCACGAAGCTCAGCCCCGCGGCTTCCGACGCGCTCCTCGAGAAGGTGCGGCGCGATGGCCGGTTGGACGGGCGCGTAATAAGCGAGGTGTTGAAGGAGCCGGTCCTCGTATCGATCGCCGCGGTCCGTGGCTTTCCGCTTTACGTGGCGAGCGGAAAAAGCGAGCGCGAGGCGCTGGAGGCCTGGCGCGAGGAGACGCGCTTCACCGCCGAGCGCACCCTTCTCACCTCGATCGCGATGCTCGCGCTCATCGGACTCGCCGCCTGGGGCCTCAATCGGCGCGAGCGCGCGCTGGAAGAACGCGAAAAGCGCTTCCGCGCAATGATCGAGCGCAGTGGCGACGCCGTGGTGCTGAACAATCCGCGTGCCGGAGGCATCTTCTACGTCAGCCCGGCCTTCGAGCGCATCACCGGCTACAGCCTCGCCGATGTGCGCGGCAGGCATGTCATCGACTACGTGCATCCGGAGCAGCGCGCGAACGGGCTTGCCAAGCGGGCCGAGCTGCTGAACCGGCCGGGGCACACCGTCACCTCGGAATTCCTCATGCAGCACAAGGATGGCTCGTACCGCTGGGTCGAGATGACGATGACCAATCTCCTGGAGGAGCCGGCGGTGCGCGCCGCGGTGCTCAACCTGCGCGACATCACCGAGCGCAAGCTCGCGGATGCCGAGCGCTCGCGCCTGGAGAACCGGCTGCGCCAGTCGGCGAAGATGGAGGCGGTCGGGCGGCTCGCCGGCGGCATCGCGCACGACTTCAACAACATCCTCGGCGGCATCCTCGGCTACGCGGAGATGCTGGTGGAGAGCGCGCCGGAGGGATCGGCCCAGCGGCGCTACGCGCAGAACGTGCTGACGGCGGCCGAGCGCGCGAGCTCGCTCGTCGAGCAGATCCTCACCTATAGCCGAAGCCAGCGCGGCAACCGCATGCCGGTGGATCTCGGCGCGATCATCGCCGAGACGCTTGACCTCGTGCGCGGCTCGCTTTCGGTGGAAAGCGAATTGCAGATCACCCTGCCCGCCAAGTCGCTGTACGTGATCGCCGATCCGACGCAAGTCCACCAGATCGTGATGAACCTTTGCACCAACGCCATGCATGCCATCGGCGAGCGCGGCACGATCCGCGTGAGCGTACAGGCGATCGATACGCCTGAGGAGCGCGTGTTTGCGCATACCACGCTCGCGCCCGGCCAATATGCGCTCGTCAAGGTCGAGGATACGGGGCGCGGCATGGACGCTCGGACGCTCGGGCGGCTCTTCGAGCCGTTCTTTACCACCAAGGAAGTGGGCAAAGGCACGGGCCTCGGGCTTTCGCTCGTCTACGGCATCGTCACGGATTCGGGCGGCGCCATCGAGGTGACGAGCACGCTCGGCAAGGGAAGCTGCTTCGCCGTCTACCTGCCGCTCGTCGACGCGCCGGCGGTGGCCGCCGACGATCCGCGGACGCCGGTGCTGCGCGGTCGCGGTGAACGCGTGCTCGTCGTGGATGACGAAGAGCCGCTCCTTGCGGTCACTTGCGAGACGCTCAAGCGGCTCGGTTACGAGCCGGCCGGCTTCGCCGACGCCGGCGCGGCGCTCGCCGAGTTCGAGCGAGAGCCCGAGCGCTACGATGCGGTGCTCACCGACGAAGTGATGCCGGAATTCACCGGCACGCAGCTCGCCACCGTGCTGCGCGGGCGGCGAGCCAACCTGCCGGTGATTCTCGTAAGCGGCTACGTCGGTACGCTCATCTCCGAGCTCGCGACCAGCGCCGGCGTACACGAGATCCTGAAGAAGCCGGTGCACGCACAGGAGCTCGCCTCGGCGCTCGCCCGCGCGCTCGGCCGGGCCTAGCTTTTCACCGCCTCGCGCGCCTCTTCGCGCCGGCGTGCCGCTCAGGCGATCAGCGTCGAGCGCTCGCGCGACACCTGGTTCTCGACTTCGAGCTCGAGCTGCTCGGCGCTGCGACGCAGGCGCCGTAATTCGCGCGTAATCAGCGCCGCGTGCTCATGGGAGACGCCATGGACTTCCTGCGCGAGCCGCGCGGCCGCGCCCTCGGCGAGCCGCAGGAGGTCGATGAGGTCGTTCGCCGCGCCTAGCGCGCGGGAAGTAGAAGGTGCATCCATGCGCCGAAGTTGACTGGCGGCGATCGCGGCGTCATTTCGGCTGTCGATTCAGCCGTAACGCGCAAGCGCCGGTGTGCAATGAAGACGTGGCGGGCCGACCGTAGCGTATCTCCCGCACCACTCCCCAATTCGAAAGGAAAGGAATCACCATGAAGTCCGGTTTGTTCGTCCTGAAGTGCAGCGCCGCCGCGCTGATCGGCTTCGCGCCGGCGCTCTATACGGCGCCCGCGGCGGCCGCCGATGGCTACGTCACCCAGCGTTACGGCGACGCGCCCGTGCGCACGCGCTACGGCGAGTGCGTTCACGATCGTGGATGGCAGGAGGGCATGCGCTTCGCGGATTGCGAGCCGGCGCCCGTCGTGCCGGTGGCGGCGCCCGCGCCGCAGGTCGAGCCGGCCGCAGAAGCGCCTGCGCCAGCGCCCGAGCCCATTGTGCAGAACGTGCCCTTCCGGCTTGCGACCGACACCTTCTTCGATTTCGACAAGGCGACGCTGCATCCCGAGGGCCAAGCGGCGCTCGACGATGTCGCGAGCCGGCTCGCCGGGTCGGACTACGACAGCATCACGATCGTCGGCCACGCCGATCGCATCGGCACACCGCAGTACAACCTCGGCCTCTCTGAGCGGCGCGCGAATGCCATGCGCGACTATCTCGTCGCGAAAGGCATCGACGCGCAGAAGATTTCGGCGAGCGGCGTAGGTAGCAGCGAGCCCACCGCGCAATGCCCGCAGCTGCGCGGCACGCGCCTCGTCGCCTGCCTGCAGCCGGACCGCTACGCCGAAGTGACGGTCGCCGGGACTGCGGTGCAAGTCTCCAGCGCGCCCGCGAACTGAGATCGATATGGAACGCATCAACTTACTACGAAGGAGCAGGAACATGAACCAGCGATTGCTTGCGAGCGCGCTCGCCGCCTCGGCACTGGCCGTTGCCGCGGGTTGCGCCACTTACGACGGAGCACAGGATTACAGCGTTCGCGAGGAACGGGTGATCCAGAGCGTGACCTATGGGACCGTGCAGAGCGTGCGCGCCGTGCGCCTCGACGATAACGGCAACCCGGTAAGCACTGTCGCCGGCGCCGCCGTCGGCGGCATTCTCGGCAGCCAGATCGGGCACGGCGCGGGCAGCGCCGTGGGCGCGATTCTTGGCGCGGTCGGCGGCGGCCTTGCCGGCAGCGCCATCGGGCACGGCGCGAGCGCGCACGAGGGCGAGGAGATCACCGTTCGCCTGGACAACGGCTCGACCATCGCCGTGGTGCAGGGCGGCCCGCAGGACCTGAGACCGGGCGACCGCGTGCAGGTGCTGAACGGCGCGCGCGGCGCGCGCGTCGAGCGCGTCTAGGAGGCTCGCCATGCGCAAATCACTTCGACTCGCCGCGCAGCTCGCCACCTACGCCGGCATCATTTTCGCCACGGGCATCATCCTCGCGCCCTTGGCCCAGGCGCAGCATTCTGCAGGGCACTTCGAGCCGCGTTCGGAACCGCACTTCGAGCCGCATTCGGAACCGCACTTCGAGCCGCGTTCGGAACCGCATTTCGAGCCGCGTTCGGAACCGCATTTCGAGCCGCACGCGGCGTTTGGGCCGCACATGCGGTTCGACGATCGCTTTCACCACGATCACTTCTATCCGGCGCTTGGCTTCGCCATGGCGGCACTGCCGCTCGGCTATCTCACCGTGCATGGCTACGACGGCGACTACTACTTCCAAGGCGGGGCGTGGTACCGGCACAGCGGGCTGAACTACGTGGTGGTCGAGCCGCCCATCGGCGCCGTCGTGCCGGTGCTGCCGCCCGCATATACGACTGTGTGGGCGGACGGCGTGCCGTACTACTACGCGAACGACGTCTATTACGCCGCGGCTCCGGGCGGCTATGCGGTGGTGCAGCCACCGGCCGACGCGTCGGCCACGTCACCCGCGCAAGCGTCGAACACGCCCGGGGCCGCAGGTAGCTGGTACTACTGCGACTCGGCCAAGAACTACTACCCGTACGTTTCGCAGTGCGCGGAAGGCTGGCGCAGCGTGCCCGCCACGCCGCCGCATCCCGGCTGAAATCTTTTTCTCACCAAGGAAACAACCATGAAGCAGCTGTTCGCAGTTCTTTGCGCCGGCCTCGTGCTCGGCGCTTGCACCACGATGGGAACCGGCACGGGCTCGCTCGGCGCCGACAACAAGCCGGTGAACTTCGCTTGGCAAAGCACCGACGGCGGCACGAGCGGCACCATGACGGCGACGCTCGCCGACGGCAAGACCTTCTCCGGTCCGTACGTGCAGGCGACGAGCGAGGCGCGCTCCGATGCCTTCGCGCCGATGTGGGCTGGCTGGAACTACGGCTGGCCGGACTGGACCTGGGGCGACATGCCCATGACATCGTTCTCGACGGTCTACTCCGGCCGGGTCATGGCGAACCTGCAGGCAGCCGACGGCAAGCGCATGCGCTGCCATTTCCAGCTCAACAATCCCGCCGCCGGCATGGAAGCAGGCGGCCAGGGGCATTGCCAGCTACAAGGCGGCGGCAACATCGATGCTGTCTTCCCCGCGACATGAAGACCGTCCTCGGCCTCGCGCTGCTCCTCGCCGCAGGCGTCGCGGCGGCGCAGCCGCCGGCGCCCGACGCGCTCGTCAGGGGCATCACCGACGACGTGCTCGCCACCGTGCGGCAGGACAACGCGATCCAGGCGGGTGATGAACGGCGCATCGCCGCTCTCGTCCAGGCGAAGATCCTGCCGCACTTCGATTTCGCACGGGCCACGGCGATCGCGGTGGGCCCCGCCTGGCGGCGCGCCACGCCCGCGCAGCGCGACGCGCTGACCACCGAGTTCGAAGCGCTGCTCGTGCGCACCTATTCCGGCGCGCTCGCCGCCTATCGCCACCAGGCGATTGTCGTCTTGCCCGTGCACATGGATCCGTCGGATACGGAAGTGACGGTGCGATCGCAGGTCATGCAAAGCGGCACCGCGCCCATCGGCATCGACTACACCATGGAGCGCGCCGGCGATGACTGGAAGGTGTTCGATGTCGCCGTGGATGGCATGAGCCTGGTCGAGAACTACCGCACGCAGTTCAACCAGGCGATCGACGAGCACGGCATCGACGGCCTCGTCAGCCTGCTCGCCGCAAAGAACTCGCCATGAAGCGGCTTACCGAGGTGGTGCTGGGCGTGCTGGTGCGGGTTGTGCTGGTCTACGTCTGCTTTGCCCGTCCGCGCAGCCAGCCCCTGAATAGACGCGTCAAGCACGGACCGACGACGTAGGACATCGTCGGCACCACGAGCGCGGTCACGATAAGGACGCGCAGCAGCGCCGGCGTGGAGAGGGGCACGATGCGATGGACCACCTGCCCGTAGAGGTAGACCAGCGGGAAAACGCCAAGCCAGCTCACGACGCTCATCTTGGCGCGCGACGGATATGACGCGTTCGCCGGCGGCGTAAACCAGGCTTCGAGGCCGCTGAGCGTGTGATGGAGCGGCTCGCCTTGCGTATAGAGATTGGCGCGGCGCACGAGCCGGTGCTGCTCCTCCGAAGCTTCCCATGCGCGCAGCTGCCCGGGCGTGGCGAATTTATAGATCAGGCGAAAGCCCGGGTGCGACGGCGGCGCGGGCCTCATGACGGTGACGCCGAGATAGCCGGGAAAGCGCATGCACGCCCGGATGAGGTCCTCGATCGCCGCCTCGAGCCGGGCTTGCATCCCGGACCGCGGGACGCGATCGACGATTTTCGTGACAGCCGCCTCCAGCACAGCCTCGCTCATTGCGGCGGCCGGACGTGGATGATCCGCGCGCCTTCAGCGCGCAACTCCGTGTCCACCTCGCGCACGCAGTCCTCCTCGTAGCCGTGGTTCGCAACGCACTCGTCGATCATCCGTTGCCGGCGCTCGGCGAGCGCCTGCGCCTGCGCGGCCTCGCGCTGTTGCGCCGCGGCGGCGAGCTCGGCGGTCGCGGGCGCGGTGAGCACGTAAACATCCTCGCCGCGCGCGGCGGCCGATATGGCGCCAAGCGTAAGAAGTGCGATCAGGGCGGTGCTGCGCGTGGGTTTCATCATCGGGCTCCGTATTCGGTTTCGTGCTGCGCGCGGTCTTTCGCGTGGAGGCGCCAGGTGGTCTTGTCGCCGTCGAACGGCGGGTTGGACCAGGCGGTGGTGTCGCCGCCGTTCGCCGGGCCGTACAGCCGGAACTGCGGCGGCCGTTCGCGGCCACCGCAGCTCGCGAGGGCAAACAACATAAGTAGGACAAGGAATCGCTTCATCCGGGCATAGTGAGCGCCGCGTGTTAGCGAATGGTTCGCACGCGGATAACAGCTGTAACCCGCCAATCGCGGCGTGAAACGGTGCCGTGGCGTGGACGACGCAGCCTGCATGCCTTCTCAACCAGAGGAGCTAGTGATGTACAAGACGCAAGCGGCGATCGCCGCTGTAATGCTTGCCCTGTCCGGATGCGCCGCCATCCAGGGACAGATGACTACCGACTCGGAGCAGATCCTGGCGCAGGCCGGATTCCACCGCGAGTCAGTCTCTTCACAAGGCGCGACGAGCGCCGCCGCACAAAACCTGAAGGTGCGGCAACTCACCGCCGAAACGCAGAACGGCACCACGACCTACGAGTTCTATGATCCGCAGTTCTGCCATTGCGTGTATGTCGGCGGAACGAAGGAGTACGCCGAACTGCAGCGCCTGAGACAAGCTCGGGTCGTCGAGCATCAGCAGCTGCTGCGGACCTCGTTGTCGGGCATGAGCGACCCCGATCCCGCGCTTTGGGGTCCCTGGAACCCCGAAGGCCTCGATGTGAATTAGCAGCCTTACGGACCTTCCCACGGCAGTCCAGCGCGCCTCACCTTCCTCCCCTTGGTGGTGCCTGGTGTGGGAAGGTCCTTCTCTTACGGGTGTAATCCGCGTCGGCGTGGCCGAAACGGTCCGGCGACAGGGGGCGCCGACACTGAGTGCCAACCAAGGGGCTTCACATGAATCAGTTGTTCCAGCGACTAGCGTATGTCTCGTTGCCAGTGCTGCTCGGCGCCTGTGTGCAGGCGAAGCAAGCGCCGGCGCCCGCCCAGCCGCCCGAAGTGACGGTGCTCGCCGTGCATCGCCAGCCGGTGCCCGTGACGACCGACCTGCCGGGACGCACCTCGCCCTTTCTCGTCGCACAAGTGCGGGCGCGCGTCGACGGCATCGTACTCAAGCGCGAGTTCACCGAAGGCACCGACGTCAAGCCGGCAGCGCAGCTCTACCAGATCGATCCCGCGCCGTATCGCGCGGCGCTCGATAGCGCCAAGGCAACCGCGCAAAAGGCGCAGGCCAACCTCGCTTCGACGACCGCGCTTGCCGAGCGCTACAAGATCCTTCTCGGTGGCAACGGCGTCAGCAAGCAGGACTACGACAACGCAGTCGCTGCCCAGGGACAGGCCGCCGCCGACCTCGCATTCGCAAAAGCGGCGGTCCAGCAGGCGACCCTCAACCTCGGCTACACAAGCGTCGCATCGCCGATCGCGGGACGCATCGGCATCTCGCAGGTGACGCCCGGCGCGTACGTGCAGGCGAGCCAGGCGGCGAGCTCGCGAGCGGCAAGATCAAGGCGAACGGCGCCGACGCCGCCAAGGTGACGCTGTTCCTCGAGGACGGCACGCAGTACGCGCTCGCCGGCAAGCTGCAGTTCACCGACGTCACGGTCGATCAGGGCACCGGCTCGGTCACGGTGCGCGCGGTCTTTCCGAATGCGGACCACGTGCTGCTGCCCGGGATGTTCGTGCGCGCGCGCATCGAGCAGGGTGTGAACGACCAGGCGATCCTGGTGCCCGAGCAGGGCGTGACGCACGACCCGAAGGGTCAGGCGACGGCGCTGGTGGTCGGTCCCGACAACAAGGTCGCGCAGCGCGTGATCCAGGCGAACCGCACGTTCGGCAATCAATGGGTGGTCGAGGGCGGCCTCCAGGACGGCGAGCGCGTGATCGTCGCCGGCACGCAGAAGGTGCAGCCCGGCGCCACCGTGCACCCGGTCCAGGCGCCCGCGCCCGCCAATACCACCGCGGCGAACTGACCATGCCCAAGTTCTTCATCGAGCGCCCGATCTTCGCGATCGTCATCGCGCTGCTCATCATGCTGGCCGGCGGCCTCTCGATCCTCGGGCTGCCGATCGAGCAGGTGCCGCCGATTGCGCCGCCGACCGTGCAGATCACGACCACTTATCCCGGCGCCTCGGCGCAGACGGTCGAGAACACCGTGGTGCAGGTGATCGAGCAGCAGATGAAGGGCCTCGATCATCTGCTCTACCTCTCGTCCAGCTCGGACGACACCGGCAACGCGACGATCACGCTCACCTTCGCCGCCGGCACCAATCCCGACATCGCGCAGGTGCAGGTGCAGAACAAGCTGCAGCTCGCCGTGCCGCTCCTGCCGGCGCAGGTCACGCAGTCGGGCATCCGCGTCACCAAGTCGACGAGCTCCTTCCTGATGGTGATCGGCTTCGTCTCCTCCGACAAGAACATGAACAAGTTCGACATCGCGAACTACATCGTGTCGAACGTGGTGGATCCGATCAGCCGCATCAACGGCGTCGGCAATCTCAACATCTTCGGCACGCAGTACGCGATGCGCATCTGGCTCGATGCGGTGAAGCTGACGAACTACCAGCTCACGCCGCTCGACGTCACCGCGGCGATCCAGAGCCAGAACGTGCAGGTCTCCGGCGGGCAGCTCGGCGCCAACCCCGCGCCCGCCACGCAGCAGCTGAACGCCACCATTACCGAGGCGACGCTGCTGCGCACGCCGCAGGAGTTCGGCGCGATCCTGCTCAAGGTGCTGCCCGACGGCTCGCAGGTGCGACTGCGCGACGTCGCGCGCATCGAGCTCGGACCCGAGAGCTTCAACGTCGACAACAAGTACAACGGGCAGCCCGCCGCCGGCGTCGGCATCCAGCTCGCCACCGGAGCGAATGCGCTCAACACGGCGAACGCCGTGCGTGCGCAGGTGGCGCAGCTCGCCAAGTACTTTCCGCCGGGCCTCTCGGTCGTCTATCCGAACGACGTCACGCCGTTCATCACCGCGTCGATCACCGAGGTGGTGAAGACGCTGCTCGAGGGCATCGCGCTCGTCGTCCTGGTAATGCTGCTCTTCCTGCAGAACTGGCGCGCCACGATCATCCCGGCGATCGCCATCCCGGTCGTGCTGCTCGGCACCTTCGGCCTGATGGCGGCGCTCGGCTTCAGCATCAACACGCTGTCCATGTTCGGCATGGTGCTCGCCATCGGGTTGCTGGTCGACGATGCCATCGTGGTGGTGGAGAACGTCGAGCGCGTGATGAGCGAGGAAGGCCTCTCAGCGCGCGAGGCGACCAAGAAGGCGATGAGCCAGATCAGCGGCGCGCTGGTCGGCGTGGCCATGGTGCTCGCGGCGGTCTTTATCCCGGTCTCTTTCTCGAGCGGCACGGCGGGAGCGATCTACCGCCAGTTCGCGCTCACCATCGCCGCGGCAATGCTGCTGTCGGTGTTCGTGGCGCTGTCGCTGACGCCGGCGCTCTGCGCGACGATTCTCAAGCCGGGCCACGAGGCGAAGAACCGCTTCGCGCGCTGGTTCAACGCTTCCTTCGACCATGGCCGCAAGGGCTACCTTGGCGGCGTGCGCCTCGTCACCGCACGCGCGGGGCGCTGGTTCCTGATCTATGGCGCCGTGATCGTCGCCGTGGGATTGCTCTTCACACGACTGCCGACCTCCTTCCTGCCGATCGAGGACCAGGGCTATCTCTTCGTGCAGGTGCAGACGCCGCCGGGCGCCGCGTTCGTTCGTACCCAGGCGGCGCTCGACGACGTCAGCGCTTATCTCATGACACAGGAGACGGCCGCGGTCTCCGAGAACTTCCAGATCAACGGCTACAACTTCGCCGGCCGCGGCCAGAGCCAGGGGCAGCTCTTCGTGCGGCTCAAGGACTGGGGCCAGCGCAGCCGCTCCGATCTCACGGCACAGGCGCTGGTCAACCGCCTGAACGCGCATTTCGCCTCTTACAAGGACGCCACCATCATCGCGGTCAATCCGCCGCCGATCCGCGGCTTGGGCACTGCCGCCGGCTTCGACTTCATGCTGAAGGACGTCGGGGGCGTGGGTCACGACAAGCTGATGCAGGCGCGAAGCCAGCTCCTCGCCGCAGCCAAGAGCGATCCGAACCTCGCCCAGGTGCGTGCCGTCGCCCTCGAAGACAACCCGACCTACAAGATCGACATCGATCGGGAGAAGGCCGCGACGCTCGGCGTCACGCTCTCCGACATCGACCAGACCTTCTCGGTGCTGTGGGGCTCGCGCTACGTCAACAACTTCATGGACACCGACAACCGCATCAAGAAGGTGTTCGTGCAGGCGGATGCGCCGTTCCGCATGAACCCCGAGGACATGAACAACATCTATGTGCGCAACGCGAAAGGCGCCATGGTGCCGTTCGCGTCGCTGGCGAATGGCTCGTGGACCTACGGCGCGCCCAAGCTCGAGCGCTACAACGGCCTCCCCGCGATCGAGATCCAGGGCGTGGCGCCGGCGGGCAAGAGCCTCGGCCAGTCGATGACGGCGATGGAGAGCCTCGCGCAGAAGCTGCCCCCCGGCATCGGCTACGAATGGACCGGCATCTCGCTGCAGCAGATCCAGGCCGGCAACCAGGCGCCGTACTTCTACGCGCTCTCGGTGATCGTGGTCTTTTTGTGCCTGGCGGCGCTCTACGAGAGCTGGGCGATCCCGCTGTCGGTGATCCTCGGCGTGCCGCTCGGCGTGCTGGGTGCGCTCGGGGCCGCCACCCTCTTCGGCATGTCGAACGATGTCTTCTTCCAGGTCGGCTTGCTCGTCACCATCGGCCTCTCGGCGAAAAATGCGATCCTGATCGTCGAGTTCGCGCGCGAGCTGCACGAGCAGGGCAAATCCGTGCTCGACGCCGCGCTCGAGGCGGCGCATCTGCGGCTGCGGCCGATCATCATGACCTCGCTCGCCTTCGGCCTCGGCGTGCTGCCGCTCACCATCTCGCGCGGCGCCGGCTCGGCGAGCCAGCACGCCATCGGCATCGGCGTGCTCGGCGGGATGCTCAGCGCCACCTTCCTCGCGATCTTCCTCATCCCGATGTTCTTCGTCGTGGTGAGCAAATACCTGACCAAAGAGAAGACCGAGAAAGTCGTTCCGGCGAAGGCTTCCGCATGAGGCGTTTACTCATCCTGGCCATAGCAACAGCCGCGGGTTGCTCGACGATGGCGCCGAAGTACAAACGGCCGGACGCGCCGGTGGCGCCCACTTACCCCACCGGGCCGGCCTACAAGGAGCTCGGCAACACGAGCTCACCGCCCGCCGTCGAGATCGGCTGGCGCGATTTCCTGGTCGATCCGCGGCTGCAGCGCGTGGTCGAGATCGCCCTCGCCAACAATCGCGACCTGCGTGTCGCCGCACTGAACGTGCAGCAGGTGCAGGCGGAATACCGCATCCAGCGCTCGGCGCTCTATCCGACGGTGGCCGCCTTTGCCGATCGATCCGCCTCGCGCAATCCGGCCAACGGCAATCCGAATGCGAATGTGGAGCAGCGCAACTGGTCGGCGGGCGTGCAGGCTTCCTGGCAAATCGATTTCTTCGGCCGCCTGCGCAGCCTGAGCGACGCGGCGCTCGAGCAGTACTTCGCGAGCGGCGAAGCGCGGCGCGCGGCGCAGATCCTGCTCGTCTCGCAGGTCGCGGACCAGTACCTGATGGTGCTCGCGTTCGATGAGCAGCTCGCCGTGACGCGCGAGACGCTCGCCACGGCCGAGGCCTCCTACAAGATCGTGAAGCTGCAGTTCGACACCGGCACCGCGCCCGAGCTCTCGCTGCAGCAGGCGCTATCGGTGGTCGAGCAGGCGAACGCAAACCTCGCCGCGCAGACCCGCGCGCGCGCGCAAGCCGAGAATGGTCTCGTCCTGCTCCTCGGCCAGCCGCTGCCGGCGGACCTGCCGCCGGCCGTGCCGCTCGACGGGCAGAAGATCCTCGCCGACATTCCGGCCGGCCTGCCTTCCGACCTTCTCACGCGCCGCCCGGACATCCTGCAGGCCGAGGCGTTGCTCCGCTCCGAGAACGCCAACATCGGCGCCGCGCGCGCGGCGTTCTT
>VBCM01000264.1:4205-7194 GCA_005883675.1 Betaproteobacteria bacterium | reverse complement strand
TCACTTCGTTCGCAACCGACCGGCCCTTCTCGGCGTTGAGCTCGGCGACCACGACCTTCGCGCCCTCGCGGGCGAAGCGCTGCGCATAGGCGCGGCCGAGGCCCTGGCCCGCGCCGGTGATGATCGCTACCTTGTCGCGCAATCTCATAGCGTCGCCGCCTTGGCCGCTTGCTTCGTCAGGCGCGGGCCGTAGAAGCTCACGATGTTGTCGTGGAAGATGGCCTGCTTCGCTTCATCGGACAGCTCCTCGTGGCGCATCAGCTCCTCGATCTCGCGCTTGGCGCGCTCGATGTTGGTCTCGTGCGGGAAGTCGGAGGCGAAGAGCACCGCTTGGTGGCCGATGCGCTCGAGCGCATAGGGCAGCGTGATCTCGCCGCCCTCGCAGTTGAAGTAGATGCGGCCGGAACGGATGTACTCGCTCGGGCGCTTCTTCAGCCACGGGGAGAACTCCTGCACCTGCTTGCCCGACCAGACCTCGTAGGAGCGGTCCAGGCGATCCATGATGTAGGGCACCCAGCCCGCGCCCGCCTCGAGGTAGGCGACGCGCAGCTTCGGGAAGCGCTCGAACACGCCCTCCATCACCATGCTCGTGAGCTGGACGATCTGCGCGATCGGATGCTCGAGCGCGTGCGTCTGGGCGAAGCGGTAGAAGAAGTTGATGCCCAGGCTCGCCGAGGGCGCGCCGTGCAACGCGACCGGCACGTCGAGGCGCTCGGCCTCCTCGTAGAGCGGCCAGAACGACGGATCCCCCAGGGGCTTGCGCACGCCAAGCTCGGCGCCGTTCGCGCCGAGGACCGCGCCGACCATGCCGAGCTCGGTCACGGCGCGGCGCAGCTCCTTCACCGCCTCGGGCATGTCCTGGATCGGCACCAGCGCGACCGCCTTCAGCCGCTGCGGGCTCGCCTTGTGGAACTTGTCGGTGAACCAGTTGTTGTAGGCGCGTGCGAGCGGCACCGCCCACGTCGGATCCTGGATCATGTTGAAGGCGAGCCCGGCGGTCGGATAGAGCACCGTGCTCTCGATTCCCGTGCCGTCGAGGAACTCGATCCAGGTCTTGGCGTTGATGGTGTAGCCCTTGTGGATGCCCAGGCGCGCCATGATGGCGCCGCGCTGGTAGCCATCGAGCGTCGGGAAGAACGGGAAGCCGAGCAGCGTGTTGTTGCCCTTGTAGGGCGCCTCCATGTACTCGAGAAGCTCCTCGTCGCGCTCGATCAGGTGGCCATCCGCGTCCAGCATGCTGCCTTTGAGTTTCATCGTGTAGCTCCTTTCGTCAGGCAAAGAAACGCGCGCCGTTTCCGAGAATCTTGGCCTTCGTGCCCTCCGGGATGTCTTTGCGCGCCCGGAAAAGCGCAATCGCGTCGAACACGCGATGAGCGTGCGGCAGATCCGACGAGTAGAGAATGCAGTCGTCGCCGATTGCGTCCACGACCATGCTGATCCTCGCTTCGTCGAGCTCGCAGCTAAAGTAGACGCGCCCCTCGCGCACGTATTCGCGCGGGTTGCGCGCCGGCAGGTCGGACTTCTTCGAGCCGCCGGGCGGCTGCTTGTAGAAGCGCTCCATCCGGTCGAGCCAGTACGGCACCCATTCGACGCCGGCCTCGAAGAAGCCCACCTGCAGCCTTGGAAAGCGCTCCAGCACGCCGCCAATGAGCATGCTCGAGAAGCCCATGAAAATCGGCAACACGAACGGCGTGATCATCGCCTCGTAGACGTTGTCGTAGAGCTCGGAAATGGGCGGATAGGACCAGCCGACGTGCACGCAGATGGGCAGCGCGTGCGATTGAGCGGCGGCATAGAACGGGTCGAGCCGCCGGTCGTCGAGCTTCATCTGTCCGGCAGTGCCGAGCGTCATGACGCCGCAGGCGCCGGCCTTCGCCGCGTGCTCGATCTCGGCGACGGCGCCTTCGACGTCCGGCAGCGGCATGGTCGCCACCCAGCGGATCCGGCCGCCGCTCGCGGCGCACTTGGCCGCGATCCAGTCGTTATACGCGCGGCACATGCCGCGAACCAGCGCCGGATTGTCCGCCAGCGGCCAGGCGAGAAACATCGTCGGGAACACCACCGACACGTCGATGCCCTCGTGATCCATATCCGCGAGCCGCGCGCGCGGGTCGGAGAGCTCCTGGCTCTCGACGCGCGCACGGCGCTCGGGATCGACGTGGCCGGCGTCGCGCCGCAAGTGCGGTGAGCCAAACGTATGCACGCCCTTGCCCGTGAGGCGCGGGAAAGTGCGACCCTCGATCAGCCAGAAGGCGCGGCGTTCGCCGGCGACGACGCGCGGCGCATGCTCGTCTGCCTTGAGGGAAGCGAAAGTCTCCTCGCTCTCCTCCACGTGAGCGTCCGTGTCGTAGACCTTCACAGCATCCATGTGCCGCCGTCGACGTTGAGGGTCTGCCCGGTGATGAAGTCGCTCTCGCTCGAGGCGAGGAATACCACCGTGCCCACCAGGTCCTTGGGATACTGGTCGCGCTTGAAGGCGCGTGCCTGGCGGCGCGGCGCGAGGTATTCCTCGGAGAGCATGCGCCGCTGGTTCTCGTCGGCGATGGTGAGCCCGGGCGTGATCGCATTGACGTTGATGCCGTCGCCGCCCACCTCGCGCGCGAGCGCGCGCGTAAGGCCGATCACCGCAGCCTTCGAGCTCACGTAGTGCAGGAACATCGGCGTGCCGCCGAGCACGGTGCCGGAGGAGATGTTGATGATCTTGCCGCGGCCCTGCTGCTTCATCTGCGGGTACACGGCGCGGCAGCAGAGGTACACGCCCTTCACGTTCACCGCCATGCAGCGGTCCCACTCCTCGAGCGGGATCTCTGTGAACGGCCGCTTGCGGATGGCGGTGTACATGCCGGCGTTGTTCACGAGCACATCGATCGCGCCGTAGGCCTCAAGCGCGCGCGCCGCCATGGCGGCGGTCTCGGCGGCGGAGGTGACGTCGACCCGCACCGCGAGCCCGCTCACTTCCTTCGCTACGGCCTGCGCCGCATCATGCGCG
>VBCM01000264.1:0-4186 GCA_005883675.1 Betaproteobacteria bacterium | reverse complement strand
TGAGTCGCATAGAGCTCCTTACTCCAACTTGATATTCGCCTCGCGCACCACGCGCTGCCATTTGTCGTAGTCGCTCTTCATGAGCTCGGCGAGCGCTTCGGGGCCGAGCGGCGTGGGCTCGAGCGAGAAGCCGCGGATGCGCTCGCTCACCTCCCGGACCGGCACGGCTGCCATGATCTCGGCTGCGAGGCGCTGGACGATCTCGTGCGGCGTGCCTGCCGGCGCCAGCATGCCGAACCAGGGATAGGCGTCGTATCCCGGGAAGCCCGACTCGGCGATCGTCGGCAGGTCGGGATGCGAAGCGATGCGCTGTGAGGTGGCGACACCGAGGAGCCGCACTTTGCCGTTGCGTTCGAACGCTGCAGCGTTGCCCAGCACGGTGAAGAAGATCGGCACCTGGCCCGACACCGCGTCCGCCATCGCCGGCGCGCAGCCGCGGTAAGGCACGTGCACGAGGTCGATTCGCGCCTGGAGGTTGAGCAGCTCGCCGGCAAGGTGCAGCACCGTGCCGTTGCCGCAGGACGAGAACGCGTACTTGCCGGGATTGGCCCTGGCAAGCGCCACGAGGTCTGCGACCGATTTCGCCGGAAACGCGGGGT
The DNA here is from genome assembly GCA_005883675.1 of Betaproteobacteria bacterium. Taxonomy (GTDB): domain Bacteria; phylum Pseudomonadota; class Gammaproteobacteria; order Burkholderiales; family SG8-39; genus SCGC-AG-212-J23. The sequence goes on along the minus strand of VBCM01000264.1, from coordinate 3,587 downwards.
GCACGCCGAGCACGACCGGCCCGCGCGCGACCACGGCGATCGGCGCGAAGTCCTTGAAGGGCTCATACGGCACCTTTTCGCCGGCCGCGGCGCTGATCACGAGCTGGTCGTTCGACATGAGGATGGTGTAGCCGTCGGCCGGCGCCTTGGCGACGAATTCGGCGGCGAGCGCACCGCCACCGCCGCCGCGGTTTTCCGGCACGAACGGCTGGCCCGTGCGCTCCGCGAGGCGCTGGGCGAACACGCGGCCGAGCACATCGGTGCTGCCGCCGGGCGCCGCCGCGATCACAAGCCGCACGGGCCGATTGGGATACGGCTGCGCATGCGCCCAGGCAAAAGCGACGAGCAAGGCGAACAGCGCGACGGTACGCACAGCGACCTCCTCCGGCGGGGAGTCTAGCGCCGCTCGGCCCAGAGCTGGCTCATTGCCCTGCGGCTTCGCGCTCGCGCAGCTTGAAACGCTGAATCTTGCCCGTCGCGGTCTTGGGGAGCTCATCGACGAACTCGATCGCGCGTGGATACTTGTACGGTGCGAGACGGTCCTTGACGAAAGATTTGAGCTGCTCATCGGTCGCGCGCGCGCCTTGCTTGACGACGACGAACGCCTTGGTCTTGGTAAGCCCATCCTTGTCAGTGACGCCGATCACCGCCGCTTCGAGCACGGCCGGATGCTGCACGAGCGTCGCTTCCACCTCGAAAGGACTGACCCAGATGCCCGAGACCTTCAGCATGTCGTCGCTGCGGCCGGCGTACGTATACGAACCATCGGCATTGCGAACGTACTTGTCGCCGGTCTTGGTCCACCCGCCCTGGAAAGTTTCGCGCGTCTTGGCGCGATTGCCCCAATACATCATCGCGGCGGATGGACCCTCGACGTAGAGATCGCCGGTCTCGCCGTCGTCGACGGGCCGCCCGTCTTCGCCGCGCAGTTCGATTTCATAACCGGCAACCGGCCATCCGGTCGTGCCGTAGCGCACCCTGTCGCGCCGGTTCGAGAGGAAGATGTGCAGCATCTCCGTGGAGCCGATGCCGTCGATGATGTCGGTGCCGAAGTGCGCCTTGAAGCGCTCGCCGAGCTCCGCCGGCAGCGCCTCTCCCGCGGACGAGACCACCGCCAGAGCGACGTCGCGGCGCGACGGCAATTTTGGATGCGCGAGCATGCCCGCGAATCCGGTCGGTGCGCCGAAGAACGCCGTGGGCTTCACGCCGCCGACGCCGCCGGTCCAGCGCTTGAAAATAGCGTCGGGTGTGGGTCGCTCCGCCATGAGGAGCACGGTTGCGCCGACGCTCAACGGGAAGGTGAGCGCGTTGCCAAGCCCGTAGGCGAAGAAAAGCTTCGCGGCGGAAAAGCAGATGTCGCTCTCGGCGAGCTTGAGCACGCGCTTGCCGTAGAGCTCGACCGTCCAGTACGTCGTCGGCGCTGGTGCGAGCCGTCTGCGAAAGGGGCGGCCGCGCGCGCAGGAAATCGTCGAATGCCACTTCCGCCGGTCCAAGCGGCGCGACCGGGCGCGAGACGATCACTTTCTGGACTTCGTGATCCGACTTCGTCAGCGCGAGATTGAGTGCCGGCAACAGCGCGCCGGATACGAGGACGGCCTGCGCCCGCGAATGTTCGAGGATGTAGGCGTAATCATCGCCGGTCAACAATGTATTGACGGCGACCGGCACGACTCCGGCGTACAGCGCGCCGAGAAAGCTGACCGGCCAATCGTTGCAGTCATGCATGAGAAGCAACAGGCGCTCCTCGCGCTTGACGCCGAGGCTGCGCAGCCCGGCCGCCATGCGGCGCACGCGATCGTCGAGTTCGCCGTATGTCAGCGTCCCGTAGTCATCGACGTACGCCGTTCGGGCGGCGCGCCGCTCGTTAAGCTGCAGGAGATGCTGCGCGAAGTTGAACGTATCGCCGGGCGGGGCGACGTCGGGCGGATTAGTCACGTCGACTCTCCTCCTTGCTGCGTGCCGGCACGAAGCTTATACGCGGCGGCGGGTGTGGGCCATCCGCGCGAACGCATGCAATATAGTGCTTCGAAGGAGCAGGCCGGCCGCCCGACTCGCTTGCGCTGGCAATGGGGCGAAACTAGACTGCCCACGCTCGGTTACTGCAGCACTAAATTCCGGAGGAGGACTGCATGATCAGAACCATTTCGGCCGGCGTGGTCGCCGCCTTGGTGGCGTTCGCCGCGCCGGTCAACGCGCAGCAGAAGGTCAAGATCGGCTTCATCACCACGCTTTCGGGCCCGCCGGCGATCATCGGCAAGCACATGAAGGACTCGGTCGATCTCGCGCTCGATCATCTCAAGCACCGGATGGGCGGGCTCGAGGTGGAGGTGGTCTACGGCGATGATCAGTTCAAGCCGGAAGTCGGCGTGCAGCTCGCGGAAGAGATGCTGAAGAAGAACCAGGTCGATTTCGTCTCCGGCATCATCTGGTCGAACGTGATGCTCGCCGTCGTGCCGGTGGTCACGGGCGCGGGGCACATCATGGTCGGCACAAACGCCGGCGCGAGCCCGCTCGCAGGCAACCAGTGCAATGAGCTCTACTTCTCGGCCTCGTGGAACAACGACGAGTCGCCCGAGGCGCTCGGCAAATACCTGCAGGACAAGGGCGTGGACGACCTCTACGTGATGGCGCCGAACTACCAGGCGGGCAAGGACATGGTGTCCGGCCTGAAGCGCTACTACAAAGGCAAGGTCGCCGACGAGGTCTACACCAAGTTCCAGCAGCAGGACTACCAGGCGGAGATCAGCCAGCTGCGCGCGAAGAACCCGAAGGCGGTGTTCGTCTTCTATCCCGGCGGCATGGGCATCCAGTTCGTGAAGCAGTACGTGCAGGCGGGCCTGCGCGACCAGATCCCGCTCTACTCCGTCTTCACGGTGGACGAGACGACGCTGCCCGCGCTGCGCGAGGCGGCGGTCGGCCAATACGAGGCGCGCTTCTGGAGCCCGGATCTCGACGTGCCGGCGAGCAAGCGCTACGTCGCCGACTTCGAGAAGAAATACGGCTACACGCCTTCGTACTACGGCGCGCAGAGCTACGACGGCATCATGCTGATCGACTCCGCGGTGCGCGGCACCAAGGGCAACCTGAAGGACGTGAAGGCGCTGGTGCGCGAGATGCGCAAGGCGAACTACGACTCGATCCGCGGCAAGTACCAGTTCAACGTCAACCAGCACCCGATCCAGGACTTCTACCTGCTCCAGGCGGTGAAAGCGAACAACAAGGACGGCGTGGCGATGAAGATCGTGCAGAAGGCGTTCGAGAAGCACAAGGACGCCTATTACGAGCAGTGCAAGATGAAGTGGTAGGGCCGATCGCGCAATGAACCAAAAGGGCGCGCGACGGCGCCCTTTTTTATGACCGGCGCTCTCGTCTTCGAGCAGTTGCTGAACGGCCTGCAGTACGGGGTGATGCTATTCCTCATGGCCGCGGGCCTCACGCTCGTGCTCGGCATCATGAACCTCGTCAATCTCGCGCACGGCTCGCTTTACATGATCGGTGCATATCTCGCCGTGGCTACGACGCAGGCGACCGGCAGCTATGTCGCTGGGGTGGCAGTTGGCTTCGCCGGCACGCTCGTCGTCGGCATG
>VBCM01000263.1 GCA_005883675.1 Betaproteobacteria bacterium | reverse complement strand
GCGTGCGGCGGGCATCTCTTCACCGAACATCCCGCGTGGTCGCTGGTCGACGTGTACGCAGCGGTCATTCCGGACTTCCCGTACCAGCCCGGCGTGCATGTGCACTACCAGGAGTCGCGGCTGCCGCTGAGAGACGGGCTGCCGAAGATGCGCGACCTGCCAAAGGAGATGGGCGGCTCCGGCGCGGTGCTTGCCGAGTAGGCCGGAGCTCAGCGCGGCAAGTACGACTGGTCGACCATCGCGTCGACGTTCACCGGCTTGTCGAGCCACTGGAGCTTCTCGTGCATGAAGACGGCGAGCTTCTTCAGGCTGTCGACGTCGAGGCGGCCGTTCGGGTCGCGTTTCCAGTCGGCGTTCTTGACGTAGATCTCGACCGGCGTGCGCACGAAGCCCTCCTTCGCGAGGTCGCGCTTCGCCTGCTCGGTGTTCGCGAGATAGTACTTCGTCACCGCGACGTAGTCGGCGAGGAACGCGCGCACCACATCGGGATGCGCCTTCAGGAATTTCTCGCCGAACCAGACGTCGAGGAGCTCGTGGTCGTAGCCGATGGCTTCGCGCGCGGTGAAGAGCTTGCGCAGGCCGCCTTTCGCCATTTCCGCGGAGTAGAAGGGCTCGACGAACGTGCCGGCCTGGATCTTCCCGCTGCGCACCGCTTCTCCCATCGCCGGGAAGCCGAGCGAGAACACCTTGGTGTCCTCGTCGGGCACGAGGCCGGCGTTGATCAGCCCGGCGCGCGCCCAGAGATCGGTCGCCGTCTTGTAGCCGACGACACCCATGGTCCCGCCCTTCAGGTCCTTCACGCTTTTCACCGCGCCATCGTCCTTCACCATGTAGGTCGTGCTGAACCACTGCGGCCCGGCCGCCTCGAGCGAAATGTTTGCTACGATTTTCATGTCGACGCCCTGCGCGCGCGCGAAGATCACCGCGAGCCCGGGCGCGGTGCCAGCGTCGAGCTCGCCGGCAAGGTACGCCTGGAAGCGCTCGGGGTTCGCCTGGAAGGGGATCTGCTTCAACTGGTACTTCTTGCCCTGGTTCGGCGCGAGGTCGGGCCGCGCGCTCATCAGCCACACCTGCTCCTCGGCGGCGAAGCCGCGGCCGAAGCGGATCAGCGTCGGCTCCTGCGCAAGCGCGGCGTCCGCGCTGAACAAAGCGACGAGCGCGCAGATCGTTCTGGTCATCGATGGGCTCCGTTCAGACGTAGTAGGTGTCGAGCTTTTCCCAGTATACCAACCGGTTTCTGAGCGCCACGAGCGCGCGATCGAGCGCGAGGCCGAGGAGCGAGATCACCACCACCAGCGCGAGCATGCGGTCGGTCTTGAGCGATGAGAGCGAGTACGTGACGAGATAGCCGAGCCCATCCACCGAGCTGATCATCTCCGTGATGATGGCGACGATCAGCGCCACGGGCAGCGCGACGCGCAGCGCGGCGAAGATGTACGGCAGCGTCGCCGGTAGCACCACGCGCAAGAGCGTGCGGAGCCGAGAGGCGCCCATGTTGCTTGCCGACCACAGCAGCACGCGGTTCACGTTGCGCGCGCCGTGGTAGGTGATGATCGTCATCGGGTAGAGGCACTCGAGGAAGATGAGCGCGATCTTCGACAGGCTTCCGAGGCCGAACACGAAGATGAAGATCGGAAAGAGCGCAAGCTTCGGCACCGCATAGGTGCCGGAGAACAAGGGATCGAGCAGCGCTGCCACAAAGGCGGAGCGACCCATCAGCATGCCGAGCAGCACGCCCGCCACCGCCGCCGCGGCAAAACCGCCGAACGCGCGGTAGAGCGTGGTCCAGCTCTGCGCAAACCCCTCGGGCCGCGACACGAAGAGCCAGAGCTCATGCCCGATCTTCGCGAGCGGCGGAAAGAGAATCGGGCTCCACAGACCGCTGCGCGCCGCGAATTCCCACGCCGCGAGCGCGATCACGATGACGACGAGGGGCCGCAGGAGAATTCCGTACTTAGTACGTAATATTTGCGAGCTCATGCGTGGCCCTCTTCCCACGGCAAGAAGCGCCGTCGCGAGAAGCGAAGCAGCCGATCCCCGGCGTACCCGAGGATCGCGATGGTCAGGAGTGAGACGTACATCAGGTCGAAGCGCAGCGAGTTCTCCGCCTCGCGGATGAGGTGCCCGAGGCCCGAGCGCGCGTTGATCATCTCGGTCGCGAACATGACGATGAAGGAGAGCGCGAGCGCCACGCGCATGCCGGCGAAGATCTGCGGCAGCGCCCCCGGCAGCACCACGCGGCGGAAGATCTCTGCGCCGCTCGCACCCATGTTGCGCGCCGACCAGACGAGGATGCGCGGCGTCGCCTTGGCGCCGTAGTAGGCGTTGATGTAGGCCGGATAGAAGCAGGCGAGGGCGATGATCAGCACCTTCGAGACATCGCCGATGCCGAACCACAGCATGAAGAGCGGCAGCATCACGATCTTCGGCACCGGATAGGTGAGGAAGACGAGCGGGCTCAGCGTCTCGTCCACGCCGCGCCTCGTGCCGGCTCCGAGGCCGAGCAGGATGCCGGCCAGCGTGCCGATGATAAACCCCGGCAGCGCGCGCATGAGGCTCGCGGCCGCGTCCACATAAAGCTCGCGCGTGCCGAGCGCGGCGATGAAGTGCCTGGCGATGTCGAGGGGCGGGAGGATGTAGTCCGGGTGCCCGCCCCGGGAAAGCAACTGCCACAGCGCGAGCAGGGCGATGAGCAGCCCGGCCCGGGCAAGCCGGCTAGCGGCTACACCCACATCTGCAGTACCGGTAGCCGTCTTTCGTTTTCTTCAGCTCGTGGCGATACGAGCCGGCGAAGTGCCGCACGTCATCCCGGCGCAATTCCATCATGTGGAAGCGCGAGCGCACATGCACGTCGCCGCTCGGCAGCACCTTCTCCACCACGACGTTGGACACCACATGGTTGGTTTCCCACAGCGGCCGCTGGGACCACGCATCCGGATGCAGCACGCGCTTCATGCGCACCGTCATCAGGTTCTTGTCCTCGGCGAAAATCGCCGGCATGCCGTCCCAAGTCTTATAGGACGGCTCAGGCGGCATCCAGTACACGCCGTCCGCCGTGAATAGATCGATCCAGTCCTGCCACTGTTTGGTGTCCAGCAGCTCTGCCTGTCGGTAGAGGAGCTGCTCGACCTCGTAGTGCACGTCGCGGCCGTTCGCTTTCCTGACCGGCGCCTTCTTAGCCACGCATGTACTCCGCCCAGGCCTTCATCTGGTTCCTCATCGGCGCTTCCGAGGTGCCGCAATTGGGCGCCGTCTCCACCACACCGTTCTTCTCGATATCGCGGCCGAGATGCCGGCCGAAGGTCACCCAGTCGCCGCCATCGGAGGAGAGCCCTTGGTGGCACTTCCAGAAGTTCTCGAGGTCGTCCGCGTTCACCAGCGTGGCGGGCGAATTCACCAGGTTGTAGTAGGCGAGCGATCGCCGATAGATCGCTTCCGGCGCGCCCTTCAGCCTGAAGTGCCAGATCTCGGTGAGCGTGCGATCGACGCCGAGCGGCCGCACCGCGCGCAACTGCTGGAGCGGCGACTGCACCGAGAGACCCGGATAGATCAGCACGTGGTGGATGTTGACCCCGACGATCTCCTCGAAGCGCTGCTGCCCGTACTTCTGGATCATGATCTTGTCGTAGGCGAGCGTGTCGGGATCCTGCGGCCGCAGCCCCATGTAGCCGGTGAGGATGCAGTGGCCGTTCGGGTAGTTGAGCGTCTGGAAGGCATCCCACTTGTCGATCGTCACCGTCGCGAAGGCCGAGAGCATGTGGTAGGAGAGCGGCGCCGCATTTCCTCCTTTTTGCTTCTTCGCCTTGACGGCGATCATCTTCTCCACCTCGTGCGCGGCGCGGCCCGTCGACTGGTGCGTGACCGAAGGATGCAGCGCGTCGAGCTGGTTCTCCAGAAAAATTTTCCAGTTGGAATGCTGGATCACGCGGAAGCAGTTCGGCACGATCTCGACCTCGCCCTCGGGAGCGCGGTCGCACATGTCGTCGAACGCGACCTTGGAGGCGCCGAGGAACTCGGCGAGCGTCGGCCCATCGTTGGTGAGACTCGCGAAGAC
>VBCM01000262.1 GCA_005883675.1 Betaproteobacteria bacterium | reverse complement strand
CGGACAGTACCCTGCTCGAGCTGCCTTTCACCACCAAGGGCAGCGCCCGGATCGCCGGCCGTCATGTGCTTCAGGCCGATGCGACGGCGAGCCTCGGCGCGACGCGCGCGAGCGTGCACGGCAGCTTCGGCGCGCCGCCGGACAAGCTCGTGTGGACGCTTGACACATCGCACCTCGAGGAGCTCCTCGACGAGCTCGCCGGCCGCATCCAGGCAAGCGGCACGCTCGGCGGCACCTGGGGCGCGCCGCAGGGAGTGATCGATGCGCAGTTCGAGGACCTCGAGCTGCCGCATGGCTACACCATCCCCGGGGGAAGCGTAAAGCTCGCCGGCACGCTCGCGCGCCACGAAGCGCAGGTGAGCGCGCGCACGGCCGCTGCCGAGGTGCGTGCGCGACTGCGCGGCGGCTATGCCGCCGGCACCTGGAGCGGCGAAATCGTCTCGCTCGAGGGCGCGGGCAAGGTGCCGTTCACGCTGCGCGCGCCGACGCCGCTCAAGCTCTCGCGCGCGAGCATCGAGCTCGGCCGCCTGGAGGCGGGGCTCGGGGACGGGCGGCTTCTCGTGCGAGAGCTCGCGTGGTCGCGCGAGCGCATCGCCTCGAGCGGCGAATTCGCCGGGCTGCCCGCGCAATGGCTGGTCGCCGCCGCCGGGCTCACCGAGCGCCTGCGCGCGACGATGCTGCTCGACGGCCAATGGACCATCAGCGGGTCGCCATCACTGGATGGCACGCTGCATGTACGCCGGGCTAGCGGCGATCTCGCGGTCCTCGGCGAGCGGCCGGTCGAGCTGGGCGTGAGCGGCGTGACGCTCGATGCGCGCTTTACCAGCGCCGGCGTCGGCGCGCGGCTCGATTTCGCCTCGCGCTACGCGAGCGCCGCCGCTGGCGGGCAAATCGGGCGCGACGCCGCCGCCGGCGTTCTCGGCCTGGGTCCGAACTCGCCGCTCCTCGTGCAGGGCCAGGTCGAGCTCTCGCGCACGCGTGTGCTGGTGCAGCCGCTCCTCGCCGACGCGCGCTTCGACGGCCGCATCGCCGCCGATCTCGAGGCGGGCGGCACGCTCGGCGCGCCGGTATTCTCGGGCACGCTGCGCGGCGACGCGCTCGCGTTCGAGTACCCACCCTACGGGGTGTATCTGAAAAATGGCGAGCTGCGTGCAAAGCTCGCCGGCGACACGCTGCAGGTCGAGCGCCTGAACATCCAGGCGGGCGAGGGCAGCTTCAGCGCGAGCGGCACGCTGCCGCTGCGCTTTGCCGACGGCAACGCCAAGCTCGCCTGGCAGGCGAAGAATTTCGGGGTGCTCGAGCGGCCCGACATGCGCCTCATCGCTTCCGGCGAGGGCGAGGCCGGCTTCGATGGCAAGCGCTTCTCGCTATCAGGGGAGCTGCGCGCCGAGCGCGGGCACTTCGAGCTCGAGCGCGAGAGGATCCCCAAGCTCGGCGAGGACGTGGTGATCTCGGGCGAGCCGCACGCCACGCCGCAGGAAAAGGCGCCCTTGCCGGTGCAGCTCAACGTCGACCTCGACCTCGGCTCGAATCTCTCGGTGCGCATGCAGGGGCTCGAAGGGAAGCTCACCGGGCGCATCAACGTCGTGACCTCAAAGGAGGGCGAGCTTCGCGCCTACGGCAAGCTCACTACGGTCAACGCGACGTTCTACGCCTACGGCCAGAAGCTGCAGGTGGATCCCGGCGTGCTGATCTTCGACGGCCCGATCGAGAACCCCGCGCTCCAGGTCACCGCCTGGCGGCGCAACCAGGCGGTCGAGGCGGGCGTGCAGCTCTCCGGCACGATGCGCGCGCCGATCGTGCAGATCGTGTCGCAGCCGCAGGTCTCGGAGGGCGAGCGGCTCTCGTGGCTCGTGCTCGGCCGCGCGCCCACCGATGCCAACAAGGCCGACCTTGGTCTGCTGCAGGCGGCGGCCGGGGCGCTGCTTGCGCGCGGCAACAGCATGCCGCTCGACCGGCGCATCGCGCAGAGCTTCGGCCTGGACGAAGTATCGTTCCGCGGCACGGGCGAGCTGCAGGACCGCGTGCTCGCCTTTGGCAAGCGCGTCTCCGACCGGCTCTACCTCAGCTACGAGCAGGGCCTCGGCACGGTCGCCTCGAACCTCGTCAAGATCGACTACTCGCTCTCGCGCCGCTGGTCGCTGCGCGCCGAGACCGGCACGTCGAGCGGCGGCGGGCTGTTCTACCGCTTCTCCTGGGATTGAAGCTGGAAATCAGTGGTCGGGGCGGCGAGATTTGAACTCGCGACCACCTGCACCCCATGCAGGTACGCTACCAGGCTGCGCTACGCCCCGAAGCGGGTGATTCTACCGCTGCAACTGGTCGAGAACCGCCCGTAGCTCGCGCTTGATCGCCTGGACATCGACACCGGCTGCGGGCATGGCGCGGCCGTTGCGGGTGGGCGTCTCGGCTTTTTCGTCGCCATTGAGCGAGTTGTCCAGGCGGTTGCGGGCGCCGCTGATGGTGAAGCCCTCCTCGTAGAGGAGCTCGCGGATGCGCCGGATGAGCAACACCTCGTGGTGCTGGTAGTAGCGACGGTTGCCCCGCCGCTTCACGGGCTTGAGCTGCGTGAACTCCTGCTCCCAATAACGCAGGACGTGCGGCTTCACCCCGCAGAGGTCGCTTACCTCACCGATGGTGAAGTAGCGCTTGGCGGGGATCGGCGGGAGTTCAGCTTTCCTGCGGCTTTGCTCCATGGCGGGCTTTCTCGACCATGGCCTTCAGCTTCTGGCTGGCGTGGAATGTGACGACGCGGCGGGCGCTGATCGGGATCTCCTCGCCGGTCTTCGGGTTGCGGCCGGGGCGCTGGGGCTTGTC
>VBCM01000030.1 GCA_005883675.1 Betaproteobacteria bacterium | reverse complement strand
GCCACTCGCGCGCGCGCACGGAGGGCGGGCCGAGGAGCGCCGCGGCGAGCGAGCCCGGCCGCCCGCCGAGGAGACCCACCAGCACGTTCTCGAGCACGCTCAGCGTCTCGAAGAGGCGCGTGGTCTGGAACGTCCGCGCGACCCCCGCGCGCGCGATGCGGTGGGGCCCGAGCCCGGTGAGCGCGCACGCGCCGAGGGCGACGATCCCCGCGGACGGCCGGTAGAAGCCGCTCAGGATGTTGAGGAGCGTCGTCTTGCCGGCGCCGTTCGGTCCGATGAGGCCGTGGACGCGCCCCGGCGCCAGCGCCAGGTGGCCGTCGGCGAGCGCGACGATCCCGCCGAAGCGCATCTGGAGGCCGCGAGCCTCGAGTGGCGGGGCCTCGGCGGCCTCGGGCTTCCACGCGACGGCCTCGGCGGGGTCCGCGTCGCGGCGCCCCCGCCCGTCACGCGCCAGCGCGCCCACCACGCCGCCGGGCAGGAAGTAGATGGATCCGAGGAGCAGCCCGCCGTACATCACGAGGCGGTAGTCCGAGAATCCGTGCAGCAGCTCCGGAAGGACGATCAGCACGACCGACCCGACGACCGGCCCGAGCACCCGCCCGAGGCCGCCGAAGAGGACGATCAGGAGGAAGAGGATCGAGGTCTGCAGCGTGAAGCTGTCCGGGCTCACGCAGCCGGCGAGGAAGGCGTAGAGACAGCCGCCGACCGCGGCGAACGCCGCCCCCAGCGTGAAGGCCGCCGTGCGGACCTGGTAGGGGTTGAGGCCGAGCGACGCAGCGGCGAGCTCGCTGTCGCGGACGGCGAGCAGCGCCCGGCCCCACGGCGACCGGCCGAGGTTCCTCGCCAGGGCGAGGCTCGCGAGCACGGCGAGCCCGACGACGTAGTAGTAGCGCCCGAGCGTGAGCGGCGGGCCTCCGAGACTCGGGCGCGCGATGTCCGCGATCCCGCCGAAGCCGCCGGTGAGCGCGTCCCACTCGATCAGGCCGTGCTCGACGATGATGCCGAACGCGATCGTCACCATCGCCAGGTAGGGTCCCGAGACGCGCAGCGCGGCGAGGCCGAGGACGGCGCCGACCACGACGCCGAGCAGGGCCGCCACCGGCAGCGCGAGCCAGAAGGAGAGCCCGGCGCGCGCGGCGACGAGCGCGCCGGCGTACGCGCCGAGCGCGTAGAAGCTGCCGTGGGTGACGTTGACGATCTTCATCACCCCGTAGATCAGCGTCAGCCCCAGCGCGGCGATGAACAGCCACGCTGAGTAGATGACGCTGTCTGCTGCGACTGCGAGAAGCTGGTTCAGCTCAGTTTACTGGGGCTTGAAGCCGCTCTTGATCCAGTCGGCCGACTTCATGCCCTCCGGCGGGTTGACCTTCTCGGCCGGGTAGCGCTTCACGTTGACCAGCGTCAGCTTGCCGTTCACCAGCTTGGTCGTGCCGTAGGCCGTCTCCATGATCGCCTGGTGGCCCTTGCCGATCGCCATCTTCACCGGGCCCCCGGGGCCTTCGTAGTTGAGATGCTCGAGGGCGGCGGCGACCTGCTCATTCGTCGGCTTCTTGCCGCCGGCGCTTTCCTGCGCTTTCTCCCACGCGAGCTTCACGCCGAGGATCGCCTGCGCCATCTGGTAGGAGGCGTAGTTCGGCTCGCCTTTGTACTTGGCGACGAAGCCGCCGTGGAACCACTTGTTGTACGGGTTGCTCGGCGCATACGGGCCAAAGGGGCCGCGCGCGCCGAGCACGGTGCCGTCCGGAATCTGCGGCCCGAGCTTGTGCATCGCCGTCTCGCCGGTGGTGAGGATCGTCAGGCTCTGCTTCATGAGGCCGCGCGGGCCCGCCTGCAGGATCAGCGCCTCCAGGTCGCCGTCCCAGAAGCTCGAGTGGATGACATCGGGCTTCCCGGAAAGCAACGCGGAGATTTCGGCGTTGTATTGGCCGGCGAAGAGCTTCGGCATCTGCGAGGTCTTCACTTCGACGTTCGGCACGAGCACTTTCATCGCCAGCTCGAAATCGCCCCAGGAATCCTGGCCCCAGGCGTAGTTCTGGTTTAGGCCGGCGATCGACTTCACGCCGGGCTTCGCGTCCTTCACGTAGAGCGCGGCGCCGACCGAGTCCATCGTCGCGGTGGGCGAGGTGCGGAAGACGTACTTGTAGGAGGCGTCTTCGAAGATGCGCGGCGTGCCGCAATCGAAGAAATTGGTGAGCTTCTTCAGCTCCTCGGCGACTGGCGCGATCGCGAGGCAGTTGCCGCTCGAGACGTAGCCGACGATGAGATCGACGTTTTGCCGCTGCACGAGATTGCGGAATTCGGTGACCTGCGTGGTGGTGCTGCCCGCTTCGTCGACGATCACCATCTCGAGCGGCGCGCCGCCGAAGCCCTTCTTGGCATACGGCGCGGGCACCTTGCCCGCGTTCAGCTCCTCGATCACGAACTCGGCGGCGTTCTTCGCCGGCACGCCGAAGGGCGCCGCGGCGGGCCCCGAGAGGAACGTGACGATGCCGATCTTCACCGGCTCCTGCGCCGCTGCCGCCGGCGCGAGCGCCGCCGCGGCAGCCGCGGCGATGACGCGTTTCATGCGACCCACGATGTCTCTCTCCTCTGTGATGGTGTTCTTTGCAGCAGGCCGGCCGCGACGAGCGCGGCGCGGATGCGCTCGATCTCCGCGGCTGGCAGCTTCGCGAGCGGCGGGCGCACGACGGCGCGCGGCAGCTTGGCGAGCAGCACGAGCGCTTCTTTCATCCGGTTGTGCATGTCCACCCACGGCTCGGCGTAGAACACTTCCGCCGTCGGCATGATGCGCTCGTGGATACGTTGTGCTTCCTCCAGGTTGCCGGCCTTCACCGCGCGGAAGAGCTGCGCTTGCAAATCGGCGATCACCGCGCCCGAGCCCGACAGCAGCCCGGCGCAGCCGAGGACGAGCGAGGAAAGGAGCCACGAGCTGTGCGTCGTGAGCACGTTGACCGGCCGCGGCCGCGACTGCAGCACGCGGATGTGGCGCTCGTGGAGCTGCGGGATCCCACACCAGTCCTTGATGGCCCGAACGCTCGGCACTTCGTCCACTATTTTCAACAGCGTGGGAAGCGGGTAGCCGTAGCCTCCTGCGATCGGGTACTGAAAAGCGATCAGCGGCAGATCAGTCGCATCGGCGATGCGCTTGAAGTGTTCGATCGCCATCTCGGCCCGCTGGCCGAAGTAATAGATGTTGGGCGGAAACACGAGCAGCGCCGCTGCGCCGCCTGCGCTCGCCATTTTCGCAATACGCGCGGCTTCCAGGCTGCCGTCGGCGTACACGCCGTGCACGATCGGCAGTGCGCCCAGTTCCTCGCGACTGATCTCGAGCACGCGCCGCTGCTCGTCGAAGCTGCATGACGCCACTTCGGACGCGTGCGCATTTATGGCGATCGCGGAGACGCCCTCGACCGCCGCGACGTCGCGCAGGTGTGCGCGATAGGACGCCTCGTCGATCGAGAGGTCCTCGTGGAAGGGCAACAGGACTGCGGGTATGACGCCGGCCGGAACGTAGGGCATCGAACTATCTTAACGCTATCATTCGGCGATGGACGATCCTCGCGAGATCCGCCACGCCATCCGGCAGGGCAACTTTCGCCGCCACACCGCGGGTGTCGCGCCGGGCTACGTGCAGGGCAACGTTTGCATCCTGCCGCGCGAGTACGCCGAAGAGTTTCGCCTGTTCTGCGAGCGCAACCCGAAGCCCTGTCCGCTGCTCGCGATGTCAGCGCCAGGCGATCCGCGGCTGCCCGAGTTGGGTGCGGACATCGACATCCGCATCGATGTGCCGCGCTATCGCGTGTTCCGCGACGGCACGCTCGTCGAGGAAGTGACCGACCTGCGCGATCTCTGGAGAGCCGACCTCGTCACCTTCGTCCTCGGCTGCTCCTTCAGCTTCGAGGAAGCGCTGATGGCGGCGGGCCTGCCGCTGCGCTACGTCGAGCAGGGGCGTAACGTCTCCATGTATCGCACGAGCATCGACTGCGCGAGCGCCGGGCGCTTCCGCGGCAAGCTGGTTGTTTCCATGCGGCCGTTCAAGGCCGCGGACGCGATCCGCGCGATCGAGATCACCGCGCGCTACCCGCGCGCGCACGGCGCGCCGGTGCACATCGGGCGGCCCGATCTCATCGGCATCGGCGATCTCGCGACGCCGTGGGCGGGCGATCCGACGGAGGTCCGCGAGGACGAGCTGCCGGTTTTCTGGGCCTGCGGCATCACGCCGCAGTCGGTGGTGCTGGATGCGAAGCCGTCGCTCTGCATTACGCATGCGCCGGGGCACATGCTCGTCACCGATCTCGAGAACGCGGCGCTCGCGCAGGAATAAGCGGCGCGCCGCTCGTGTACGCCTTGGCGGAGGCTGCCATGACCTATTACTTGCATCGAGCTGTCGCGATCGCGCTCTGCGCGCTCGCCGCCGGCTGCGCGTCGATGAGCGAGAACCAGTGCCGCGCGACCAACTGGTACAACCAGGGCGAGAACGACGGCCTGCTCGGCCTGCAGGCGAGAATCGACCAGTACGCTTACCAGTGCGCGAAGTACCAGATCCAGCCGGCGGAGAAGGACTACCTTGCCGGCTGGGCGTACGGCTACAGCGAACACAACACCCGCGTCTCTGGCTCGAAGATGTAGCGCCTAGCGGCCGGCGTAATCGATGCGATAGACGACGCCGGCGCGCTCGTCCGACACGAGCAGCGCGCCGTCGGGCGCGACGATGACGTCCACCGGCCGGCCCCAGGCGTCGTCGCCCTGCAGCCAGCCGGTGGCAAAGGGCTCGTAGGTAACGGTGCGCGCGCCCTCGACGCGCACCACGCTCACGCGGTAGCCCGACTTGGGATTGCGATTCCACGAGCCGTGCTCGGCGATGAAGATGGCGCCGCGATACTGCTCGGGAAATTTCGTGCCGGTATAGAAGCGCATGCCGAGCGCCGCGACATGCGCGCCGAGCTTGCGCGCGGGCGGCGCGAACTCGGAGCACGGATGGTGATCGCCATAGCGCGGATCGGTCACGTCGCCGCCGTGGCAGTACGGAAAGCCGAAATTCATGCCGGCGCGCGGCGCGTGGTCGAGCTCGTCGGGCGGCACGTCGTTGCCCATGTTGTCGGCGCCGTTGTCGGTGAACCAGAGCTCCTTCGTGCGCGGATCCCAGTCGAAGCCGACGCTGTTGCGGATGCCGCGCGCGTAGACCTCGCGCTTGCCGCTCGCGGTGAAGCGGCTGATCGTGCCGTATTCGTCCTGGGGCTCGCAGACGTTGCAGGGCGAGCCGATGCCGACGTAGAGCAGGCCGTCCGGCCCGAACCGGAGCGGCTTGTAGCCGTGATGCGGATGGTGCGGCAGATCGTCGGAGACGACCGCCGGCTTGGGCGGATCCTGCAGGTGGCTCTCGATTGCGTCGTAGCGCGTGATGCGGCCGATCTCCGCGACGTAGAGCGCGCCATCGTGGAACGCGACGCCGTGCGGCGCATTCAGCCGGCGCGCGATCACGCGCGCGGCGCCGCCGCCCGCCGGCACGGCATAGACGTTGCCCTCGCTGCTGCCGACGAAGAGCGTGCCGCGGCTGCCAAGCGCAAGCGATCGCGCGCCGGGCACGTTCTCGGCGTAGACGCTGATGCGAAACCCGGGCGGCAGCTTGATCTCGTCGAGCCGCGGCGCGGCAAAGGCGCTCGCGGCGGCGAGCGCGGTGCTCAGGAAGAGGAAGCGAAGCATGGCGCGATTATCGGGCAGCCGCGTGCACCCGGACGAGGAGCCGCTCGGGCATTTCATCGCGGTTCGCGCGCGTGAGCGTCCACAGCTCGCAGTCGTCGCGGCGCTTCACCTCGGCGATGAAGCCTATGCCGCGGCTCGCCACCGTGGCGATGAGCGGCACGCGGCCGTCGAGGATGCGTCGCATGTGAGCGACAAAGCGCGCCGAGAGGCATTCCATCTTGCCGATCTCGTCCACGAGATAGAGCGTCACACCCGCCTGCGGACCGAGCGTCGCATCGGCGGCGCGGTCGATGGCCGCGACATCGACGCCGTATTTCCCGACGCGATGCGTCTTCGGCAGCTCGACGTGCGCGATGAGCGCTTTGCTGGCGTCGTAAGCGACAAGGCGAAAGCCGCGGCGCTCGCCGCGCGCACGTATCTCGGCGGTGTAGAAGCCGGCGATGCGCACATCCGCGAGGCGCTCGGCGAGGCGCCGGATAACCGTCGTCTTGCCGGTTCCCGGGGACGCGGTCAGCAACAGATGAAAAGGGGTCAGAGCAATTTTCCGGTAACAAATCGGCCGTCAGCGCGGCTCTTTTGTTACGAGAAAATTGCTCTGACCCCTTTATTGGTTCCGGTCCGGGCGGCGGTCCTTGAAGCCCTTCTCGAAATGGCCGCGGCCGTCCAGATTGCCTTGCTCGAAGATCCAGGTGTAGCCGCCCTGCGGGTTCGAGAGCACCTCCCACGCGTTGTCGTCCGCGTCCCAGAAGAGGAAGCTGTACGTGCCGTGGCGCTCGCTCGGCTTGGCGATCTCGTGCAGGCCCCATTTCTGCGCCTGCTCCTGGCATAGGCGCCACGCTTCGTCGACCTCGGCTTCGCTCGCGACGTCGACGCCGTTGTGATAGCAGCGCGGCATGCGCTCCTTGTTCTTGGTGAGGACGACCGCGTAGACGTGCTGGCCACCGAGCCGCACCATGAGCGATACCGGGCTTGTGCGCACCACCTCGAGCCCGAGGAATTGTTCATAGAACTCGCGCGTGCGTTCCAAGTCCTTCGAGCCGAGCGTGCCGTGCGAGATGAAGCGCGTCTTCAGTGCCGCCATGGTCACTCCGTCTTCAAGCCGATTTCGCGGATGAATTGTCCCCACATGCGATGGTCCGCGCGATAGCGCTCGGCGAACGATTCGGGCGAGCCGCCGACCGGCTCGGCGCCGGCGTCATGGAGCCGCTCGCGCATCTTCGGATCTTCCAGCACCGCCTGCAGGTGCTGATTGAGTAGCCGCACGATCTCGCCCGATGTGCCGCGCGGCGCGAACACGCCGAACCACGCGCTCATCTCCCAGGCCGCGACGCCGGCCTCGGCGGCCGTGGGGACGTCGGGCAGGTTGGTCAGGCGATGCTTCGCGCCCGCCGCGAGCGGCCGCAGTTGCCCGGTCTTGAGGTAGGGCCGCGCCGAGCCGATCGCCATCGACATGATCTGTACGCGCCCCGCGAGGAGATCCGGCAGCGCGCCGCCCACGCCCTTGTACGGCACGTGCACGAGCTTCAAGCCCGCGGTGCGCGCGAAGAGCTCCATCGAGAGATGTGGCGGGCTGCCAATGCCCGCAGAGCCGTAGTAGACCTTGCCGGGCTGCGCTTTCGCCCAGGCGATGAAATCGGCGACGTCCTTCGCCGGCACGGACGCGGGCACCACGAGGATGTGCGCGACCTCGGCAACGTTGCAGATGGGCACGAGATCGTTCATGACGTCGAACGCGAGGCCGCGCTCGAGGAAGGGCTTCACCACGAGCCCGCCGCCGGAAGCGATCATCAGCGTGTAGCCGTCGGGTGGCGAGCGCACCAGGAAGTCGATCGCCACGTTGCCCGAGGCGCCGGGCTTGTTGTCCACGTACATCGTCTGGCCGAGCCGCGGCGTGAGCGCCTCGGCCACGAGCCGCCCAAAAAGATCGGTGACTCCGCCCGGCGACGTATCGATTACCAGACGCACGCTGCGGCTGGGATAGCTTTCCTGCGACCACGCCGCGCTCGCGACGAGTGTCAGCGCCAGCAGAAAAATTCGCACGGCGCCGATGATAGGTCGAATCAGGCGCTTGCAGTACATCGGCACCATGTTTGCACCGCTCGGCGTGATGGCGAACATTCGCGTGCTCATTGCCACCACGTCGCGGTTTCGCGACGGCCTTCTCCGTGCCCTCGCCGGGTGCCCGGTGGACTTCGTCTGCTCGATGGACGAAGGGCGCGAGGCCTTGCAGCGCCGCTCCTACACGCACGTCATCATCGGCTATCTCTTCGCGGAATCGCACATGTTCGACTTCGCGCAGGAGGTACGCGAGCGCCAGCCCGCCGCGCGCGTGCTTTGCGTAAAGGCGGCGGGTCATTCGCTGCGCGCCAAGATGCGCGTCGGCCTTAACACTGCGGCGCTGGAACTGGGGTGTGAAGGCTTCTTCGACTTGAGCATCGGTGACCGGCCCGACGCCTTCGATCGCGTCTTCAGGGACATTCTCGCTCGCTTCCCCATGCCGGCCCCGGCCGCCCACAAGAAGCCGGACGCCCTCGCCTCGAAACTCGGCGCCACGGCGCAGGAGCTGCGCAGACTCGCCCTGGGCTGATTCAAACTTCCCGCTACCCGCGCGCTGAGCCGTTATTATTCGCGCGTCGGAGGCTAGCAAGAGGAGGAGGAGATGCCCGTCGTCAAAGTGACCGACCTCGCGTTCGGCCGGCTGCAGTCGCCGAGCCTGGACGAGGCCGAAGAGTTCCTGTCCCGCTTCGGCATGGTGCGCGCCGAGCGCACGAACGACCGCCTTTACATGCGCGGCACCGATGCGTCCCCGTACATCCACGTCACGCACCTTGGACCGTCCAAGTTCCTCGGCCTCGGCTTTTACGTCGAAGCCGAGGAAGACCTCAAGAAAGTCGCGAAAGCCCCCGGCGCTCGCGGCATCGAGAACATCGACGAGCCGGGTGGCGGCAAGCGCGTGCGGCTCACCGACCCGCTTGGCTACGCCGTCGATGTGATCTGGGGCCAGCGCGAGGTCGCGGAGCTTCCGGTGCGCAAGCACACGGTGAATTGGGGGCACGACAAGCTGCGGCGCGCGGGCCAATTGATGCGCCTCGACCGCGGCCCCTCGCAGGTGAAGCGCATCGCGCATGCCGTGCTCATGTGCCACGGCGCGCAGGAAAAGACCCGCTGGTACCGGGAGATGCTCGGCTTCATACCGTCGGATGAGGTATACGCCGGGCCGAAGGACAACATCATCGCCTCGTTCAACCGCTGCGACCGCGGCGACACCTACGTCGATCACCATACGTTCCTGTGCTTCGAGGGACCGAACACCGGGCTCAACCATCTGTCATTCGAAGTGCCGAGCTACGATGACCTGATGCTCGGCCATGAATATCTGAAGGACGCGAACAAGTACGAGCACGTGTGGGGCATCGGCCGGCACCTGCTCGGTAGCCAGATCTACGACTACTGGAAGGACCCGTGGGGCCGCGTGCACGAGCACTGGACCGACACCGACGTGCTGAACGCGCGCACGGCGCCGAATCTGCTGTCGGCGGAGGAGGGCTTGCAGTCGCAGTGGGGCGGGCCGCCGCCACAGTCGTTCATCACGCACGCCGTGCCGTGAAGGCGGTTGTCATCCGGGAGTTCGGCCCGCCCGAGGTGCTGCGCCTCGAGGAAGTGCCGACGCCGGTGCCCGGCCCGGGCGAGGTGCTGATCCGCGTAAAAGCGGTTTCGGTGTACCGCACGCTGGATCTCGTGGTGCGCTCGGGCAAGTACGCGATGCCTGTCAGGCTGCCGCACGTCCTCGGTGTGGATCCCTCAGGCGTAGTCGAAGCCGTCGGCCCCGACGTCACCGAGCGCAAGGTAGGCGATCGCGTCGTCACCATGCAGTACCTGAAGCAACCGTCGCCCACCGCGCCGCCCTCGATCATCGGCGTGCATGGCTGGGGCGGCTACGCCGACTACGTGAAGGTGCCGGCGGCGTTGACGCGCCCGATTCCGCAGGGCATCGATTTCGCCACCGCCACCGTCGTCGCGCGTCACGCGCCGACCGCTTTCAGCCTCCTGCGCGATACCGCGCAGCTCAGAAGCGGCGAGTCGATCCTGATCATGGGCGCGGCCGGCGGCCTCGGCGCCGCGGGCATCCAGGTGGCGAAGTATTTCGGCGCCAAGGTGATCGCTGCCGCCGGCGCTGACCAGCGAGTGCAGGCCGCCATCGCTCTCGGCGCGGATCACGGCATCAACTATCGCAAGCAGGATCTGGCCGCGGAGGTCCAGCGCATCACCGACGGCCAGGGCGTGAACGTCGTGTTCGAGAACATCAGCGACCCGGAGCTCTTCCCCAAGGCCTTCGCTTGCCTGGCGCGCCTCGGACGGCTGGTGACAGCCGGCGCGCACGGCGGCGGCACGGTGCCGCTCGATGCGAAGCAGCTCTATCTCAAGCAACTCACGGTTTACGGCTCGTTCGGCAAGGTACTGCCGAGCGATGTCGAGCTCGGGCTCAAGGCGGCGGCGGAAGGACGCTATCGCGTGCTGATCGACAAGCTGATGCCGCTTGCGGAGGCGCCGGCCGCGCATCGCCTGGTCGACGCGCGCACCGGGACGGGCAAAGTCATCCTGCAACCCTAGGGGAGAAGCAATGAAACACATATTCGCGCTGCTCATCGCAGCGCTCGTCGCCACGTTGGCGCAGGCGCAGACGGTGAAGATCGGCAGCACGCTCGCGCTCACCGGACCGCTCTCGGCCACCGGCATGATCCACAAGGTCGCGGGCGAGATCTACGTCGAGGAGCTGATGCTGACGGTCGACAAAGTGGATCTGCTCATCGGCCCGTATGCGACAGCCAATATAGTTGCGGCGGTCGGCGTGGCGCAGCGCTACAACAAGATCATTTGGCATCACACCGCCGGCGTGCCGTCGCTGCTCAAGTACGACATGCAATTCCCGACCGGCGGCCTGCCTGCCGATCCCGAAGTGAGCCTGCCCGAGCTCGTCTTCGACGCGGTGGCGCATGCGCCGAAGGCGCCGAAGACGGTGGCGATCGTCACGAGCAAGTTCCCGTCCGTGCATTTCATCTCCGTCGGCGCCCGGGAGGTGGCGAAGAAGCGTGGGCTGCAGGAAGTCGCGTGGCTCGAATGGGAGTTCGGCAACCGCGACTTCGGCGCGATTGCCGCACGCGTCAAGGAAGCGAATCCGGAGTTGCTCTTCATCGGCGCGATCGGCGTCGAGGGGTTGCTGCTGGTCGACGCGTTGCGCAAGATCGACTACACGCCGCCGCTTCACTTCCACATGTTTCCGGCGCCGGGGCCGATGGCGAAGTCGCCGGCCGCGCAGCGCGCGCTAGCGCTCACCACGTTCGAGCAGCACCCGCCGTTCACCAACAACCCGGTCGCCGCCGCCTTCGTGAAGACGTACAACGAGCGCGCCGCCAAGGCCGGCCTGCCGGACAACGCGGTCGAGCTGCAGGCGGCGGGCTCCTTCGCCACGTGGCAGACGCTCGAGGCGGCGGTCAACGGCGCCAAAAGCATCGAGGACAAGGCGCTCGCGGCCTGGCTGAAGAAGCATCCGGTCGACACGATCATCGGCACGCTGCGCTGGGAGACGCCGAGCAATTACATGCCCGGCGCGCGGCTCTACAAGATAAAGCAGCTGCAGGACGGCAAATGGCTCGTCGTGTGGCCGCAGGAGTTCACCGCCCCCGGGGCGAAGCTGCTCGCGCCATAGCGAGCGCGCCGTGCCGAGCCTCGCGCTCCTCGCGCAGTCGCTCGCCTCGGGAATCTTCATCGGCGCGCTCTACGGGCTGCTCGGCCTGGGACTCAGCCTCGCCTGGGGCCTGCTCGGCCAGATCAATCTCGCGCACTTCGCGCTCGCGCTTCTCGGCGCCTATCTCACCTACCAGCTCGGCACCGCGGGGCTCGACCCGCTCGCCACGCTCGCCATCGTGCTGCCCGCGTTCTTCGTCTTCGGCGCCGCGCTGCACTGGCTCTTCGCCCGCTTCGCGGTAAGCGCGTTCAACTCGCTCCTCGTCACCTTCGGCCTGACGGTGATCATCGAGGCGGCGATCCAGTGGATCTGGAGCGCCGACTTCCGCCGGCTGGAATCGCACTACGCCGACATCCGCTACCGCGTCGGCACGCTCTACATCCCGCTGCCCGAGCTGCTCACGCTCGCGCTCGCGGTAGCGCTCTCGCTCGCGCTGTGGGCCGCCTTGCGCTATACCGACTTCGGCAAGGCGCTCCGCGCGAGCGCCGAGGATGCGTCGATGGCGCAGGCGTTCGGCGTCAACGCAAAGGCGCTCGCGCTGCTCCTTTCGGGCATCAGCGCCGCGCTCGCCGGCGTCGCCGGGCTTTGCATTGCCCTTTCGTACACGCTCGCGCCGTCGCAGATCTACGCCTGGGTGGGCGTCGTCTTCGCGGTGGTGATGCTCGGCGGCCTCGGCAGCGCGCTCGGGCCGCTCATCGCCGGCATCGTGATCGGCGTGAGCGAGGCGCTCACCATGGCGTTCACCGCGCCCTCCTGGGCACCGCTTGTGTCGTTCTCGCTCCTCATCGCGCTGCTCCTCTTGCGGCCGGAAAAGATCTAGATGCGCACGCTCGGCGCGCTCGTGGCGGCGGGCGTCGCGCTCGCCGGCGTGCCGCTGCTCGAGCTCCCCGCGTTCTACGAATCGTTCTTCTATCTCGTCTTTTTCTGGACCGTGCTCGCCACGTCCTGGAACATCCTCTCGGGCTACTCCGGCTACTTCTCCTTCGGCCACGGCGCGTTCTTCGGCACCGGCATGTACACCACGGCCACGCTCACCATGAAGGCGGGCATGCCGTTCCTCTGGACGCTGCCCGTCTGCGCCGGCATCGCCGCGCTTTTCGGCGTGGCCATCGGCGCGGTGGTGTTCCGCGCCGGGCGGCTGCGCGGCGAGCTCTTCGCGCTGCTGACGCTCGCCGTGAGCTACGTGCTCGCCACCGTCATCCTCAACACGCCGATCGATGGCGGCCCGGGCGTGTCGCTCGCCGCGGTTGCGATTCCGCGCCTCGCGGCCACGCCGCCCTCGACCTTCTATTTGCTCGCGCTCGCCGCGGCGATCGTCACGCTCGCGGTCGCCTACCAGGTGCAGTACTCGCCGCTCGGGCGCGGGCTCTTCGCGATCCACGATGACGAGGACGTCGCCGAGGTGCTCGGCGTGCCGACCTACCGCTACAAGCTCGCCGCACTCGCCATCTCGTGTGCGCTCGCCGGCGTCGCCGGCGGTATCCATGCACTCTTCGTGAGCTACGTGACCGTCGGTGAAACGTTTTCCATCGTGGTGCCGCTCAGCGTCGTGCTGATGAGCGTGCTCGGCGGCACGCGCCACTGGCTCGGGCCCGCCATCGGCGCCGCGCTCATCACCGCGCTCCTCTACGCCTTCACCGCGAGCGACTACGCCGTGGCCGGCCGCGCCGCGGTCGGGCTCATCCTCATCGTCGTGATCCTCTTCATGCCGCAGGGTGTGCTCGGCCAGCTCCTGCGCTGGACCGCGCGCCCGCAACCAAAGCCGGGGTCAGGTCTTGAATTCACGCATCGCCATGCGGCAATCCAAGACCTGACCCCGCTTCTCAGTGCTACCGGCGTGAGCAAAGCCTTCGCCGGCGTGCAGGCGCTCGCCGGAGTGGACCTCGTCGTGCGCCGTGGCGAGATCCTCGGCCTCGTCGGGCCGAACGGCTCGGGCAAGTCGACGCTCATCAACGTCGTGAGCGGGCATTACCGCGCCGATTCCGGCCGGGTGGTATTCGCGGGGAGCGAAATCGAGCGGCTGTCGGCCCATCGCATCGCCCGGCTCGGCATCGCGCGCACCTACCAGATCCCGCGACCCTTCGCGCACCTGAGCGTGCTCGAGAACGTGACGCTGCCCGCGATGTTCGGCCATGCGGCGCTCGCGCGTGCGGAGGCCGAGCGCGAGGCGATGCGCTGGCTCGAATACACGGGGCTCGCGCCGAAGGCTCTCGTCCTTCCGGGGGAGCTCAACCTGCACCAGCGCAAGTTCCTGGAGCTCGCGCGCGCACTTGCGGCGCGGCCGCAGCTCCTGCTGCTGGATGAGGTGCTGTCGGGCCTGACGCCCTCGGAGATCGACGGCGCCATCACGCTGGTGCGCGACATCCGCGCGCAGGGCGCGAGCATCGTCTTCGTCGAGCACGTGATGCGCGCGGTGATGCAGCTCGCCGACCGCATCGTGGTGCTGAGCTACGGCCGCGTGATCGCCGAGGGCAGTCCGGCCGAAGTGATGGGCCGGCCGGCGGTCGTCGAAGCCTATCTGGGTAAAGCGCATGCTTGAAGTCGACCGCGTCCGCGTTTCGTATGGCGCGGCCGCTGCCATCGTGGACGTATCGCTCACCATCGGTGACCGTGAGCTGGTTTGCGTGGTCGGGCCGAACGGCGCCGGCAAGACCACGCTCATCAATGCGCTCGCCGGCCTGCACCGCATCGACAGCGGCGCGCTGCGCCTCGACGGGCGCGACGTGTCGCGCCTCGCGCCGCACCGCTACTGCGACCACGGCATCGCCATCGTGCCGGAAGGCCGCCGGCTCTTTACCGGCATGACGGTGCGCGAGAACCTGGAGCTCGGCGCCTACCGGCGAGCCGCGCGCGCAAAGCGGGCTCGCTCGCTCGAGCGGGTGTGTGCGCTCTTTCCCGTGCTCGCCGAGCGCCTCGAGGCGCGCGCCGGCGCGCTCTCGGGAGGCCAGCAGCAGATGGTCGCCATCGGCCGCGCGCTGATGGCCGAGCCGCGGCTGCTGCTCCTCGATGAGCCCTCGCTCGGCCTCGCGCCGCTGATTGTTACCGCGCTCTTCGAAACGATCCGCACGATCGCCGCGAGCGGTGTCACGATGCTGCTCGTGGAGCAGAACGTGGCGCTCGCGCTCGAGGTCGCGAGCCGCGCCTACGTGCTCGAGGAGGGCCGCATCGCAGCGCAGGGCGCTCCCGCGGAGCTGCGCCGGCGGCCGGAAATTAGGCGTGCTTATCTTGGACTGACCGAGGAGGCTCGATGATCGACACACGCAGGCAGTTCATCGCCGCCATCGGCGCGCTCGGCGCCGCGGCGCTCGTGCCCGGCTGCGCCGCCGTGCGCGAGGCTCGCGAGCGGCGGCTCGTCGACACGCACCACCATTTCTACGCGCCGGAATACCAGAAGGCGTGGCTCGACTGGGAGGACAAGCGCAGCATCCCGCACTTCCCGCAGCAGGTCGGCTGGTCGCCTGCGCGTTCGCTCGAGGAGCTCGACAAGGCCGGCGTGCAGACCGCCATCCTGTCGCTCGCCTCCACCCCGGGCGTGTGGTTCGACCTGCCGGCCGGCGACGCGAACCACATGGCGCGCCTTTGCAACGAGTACGCCGCGCGCATGGTGCGCGACTACCCCGGCCGCTATGGCCTTTTCGCCACGCTGCCGATGATCGACGTGGACGCCTCGCTCAAGGAAATCGAGTACGCGTTCGATATGCTCAAAGCCGACGGCGTGGGGCTGCAGACCAACTACGGCGACAAGTGGCCCGGCGACGCAGCCTTCCGGCCGGTATTCAACGAGCTCAACCGCCGCAAGGCGCTCGTTTATTTCCATCCGCTGGTAGCAAGCTGCTGCGCGCGCCTTAGCGTTGGCACGTTCCCGGCAGTGATCGAAGTGCCGCACGACACAACCAGGGCGGTGGTCAGTTTGCTGCTATCGGGAAGCTTTGCGCGCCATCGCGACATCCGCTGGCTCTTCTCACACGCGGGTGGCACGGTGCCGATGCTCACCGGCCGCATGGACTCCTTCTTCCGCTTCCGCAAGGACATCAACCAGATCGCGCCGCAAGGCGTGGAAGCGGAGTTCCGGCGGCTGCACTACGACACCGCGAACGCCACGCATCCGGCGTCGATGGCGGCGCTGCTCAAGGTGGTGCCCGACACGCAGGTGGTGTTCGGCAGCGACTATCCGTACTTCTCGCCCGCGCCGCAGGCGCAGGCGCTCGAGGCGCTTGGCCTTTCCGCCGCGCAGGTGAGCGCGA
>VBCM01000214.1 GCA_005883675.1 Betaproteobacteria bacterium | reverse complement strand
ATCGGGCCGGTGGCGTGCTTGAGCGTGGTGAGCTTCTGCTTCACGTAGTAAAGCGACTCGATGTTGGCGCGCGGGTCCTTGACCTGGAACAGCTGGTGCTCGATCGTTTCCAGCTCCGTCTCCACGGCGTCGAGCACCGGAAAGTAACGGTCCACCACGGCGTCCATCAGCGCATAGAGCACGTAGCCGGAGCCGTTGCGCAGCAGCTCCGGCTCGCGCTCGGCCCGCGCGCGCACGCCGAGAAAGCCCTGCTCGCTGTGCTGTCGCACCGAGAGCACGTAGTTGCGGCCGACGAAGATGTCGACCTCGCCGATCTTCAGGTCGTCACCGACCACCTCGACCGTGTTCACCACGACGAAGAGCAGGTCGCCGTATTCCTCGATCTTCGGCCGCTGGTGGCCGTGGCGCGCGTCCTCCACCGCGAGCGGGTGCAGGTCGAACTCCTCCTCCATCCCGGTGAGCTCTTCCTCGGTCGCATCGCGCAGCGCCACCCAGACGAAGCAGCCCGGGCGCTGCAGGTAGTTGCGGATGTCGCGCTTGTCGATGTCGGCGAGCTTGCGGCCTTCCTCGTAGGCGACGCAGTTGATCAGCATGGGACGGCATAATAATGACTTTCAACGGAAGCCTCCCCATGCCGGGAATCAGTCGCAGGGCCGCGGGCCTCGGAACCGAGAACGCCTTCGTCGTGCTCGCCGAAGTGAACGCTCGGCCAACCCGACTTCCCGGCGCCCGATAACGTTCAGGAAGCAGCGATCCGCGCGATCCGGGCGGGGAAGCATGGATACACGCCCTCCGCCGGAATCGACGAGCTGCGCGACGCGGCGGCCCGCTATATGGGCGCGATGCGCGGCAGTCTGCCCATTCGGCCGCAGGACGTCGTGGTCGGCGCGGGGGCGAAGCCCTTCATCGCCTACGCCATCCTGTCCACCACTGACTACGGCTCGGGCGACGAGGTCATCTACCCCAACCCGGGCTTTCCCATATACGAGTCGCAGATCGCAGCGAACGGGGCGAAGCCCGTGCCGATCCACCTGCACGAGAAGCGCGGCTTCTCGTTCGATCCGGAGGAGCTGGCGCGGCTTCTCAACCCCCGGACGAAGCTGCTCATCCTCAACTATCCGCACAATCCGACCGGCGGCTGTCTGACGAAGCCGGAGCTCGAGCGAATCGCCGCCGTGCTGCAGAAGCACCCGCATGTGTGGGTCTACGCGGACGAGATCTATTCCCGCCTCGCATATGTGGGCGAGTTCTTCTCCATTGCGCAGGTGCCGGGCATGTACGCGCGCACCATCATCTCGGACGGCGCCTCCAAGACCTGGGCGATGACCGGCTGGCGCATCGGCTTCACGTCGAATCCGGTGCTCGCGCCGTTCTTCACGCGCTGGATCACCAACACCGAGTCCTGCGCCTCGCAGATCAGCCAGTGGGCGGCAGTGGAGGCGATCAATGGGCCGCAGGACGCCGCCCGCGCCATGCGCCAAAGCTTCATCGAGCGGCGCGATCTCATTGTGCGGCTCCTGAAGGAGGTGCCGGGCGTGCAGTGCCAGGTCCCGGGCGGCGCTTTTTACGTCTGGCCGAACGTCACCGAGGCCTGCCGCATGATCGGCGCGGCCGATTCGGAGGAGTTCCGCAAGCGCCTGCTCGCCGAGGCGGGCGTCGCCGTGCTCGCCGACATCCATTTCGGAGCCCGCGTGCCCGGCGAAGGCCAGCATGTGCGCTTTTCGTACGCCGCTTCAAAGCAAGCCATCGAGGCCGGGGTGCAGCGCATGGCCGATTTCATCCGGAAGAACACCCGAAAGGTCGCATGATCTGGCGGCCGAGCGTCACCGTTGCCGCGGTGATCGAGCGCGGCGGGCGGTTCCTTTTGGTCGAAGAGCGCATCGACGGCCGCCTGGTGCTCAACCAGCCGGCTGGCCATCTCGACCCGGGCGAGTCGCTGATTGCCGCCTGCCGCCGCGAGGTGCTGGAGGAGACCGCGCATGCGTTCGAGCCGCGCGCGCTGGTCGGGGTCTATCGCTGGCATTACGCGGCGAAGGATGTGACCTTCCTGCGCTTCTGCTTCGCGGGCGAGGCAGGAGATGCCGACGCGTCGCATAAGCTCGACAAGGAGATCGTGCGGCTGCACTGGCTCACGCCCGCCGAGCTCGAGGCGCGGCGCGCGGAGCACCGCTCGCCGCTCGTTGCCAAGTGCGTCGCCGACTTCCTCGCCGGGCGGCGCTTCCCGCTGGACCTGCTGTCGCCGCAGTTCGCATGAGAGTGGTGGTGGGCATGTCGGGCGGCGTGGACTCCTCCGTTGCCGCGCTGCTGCTAAAGCGCCAGGGCTACGACGTGGTCGGCCTTTTCATGAAGAACTGGGAGGACGACGACACCGACGAATACTGCTCGACGCGCCAGGACCTGATCGACGCCGCCGCGGCGGCCGACGTGATCGGCATCGAGCTCGAGGCGGTCAATTTCGCCGCCGAGTACAAGGATCGCGTGTTCGCCGATTTTCTGCGCGAATACTCGGCCGGTCGCACGCCCAATCCCGATGTGCTGTGCAACGCAGAGATCAAGTTCCGGGCGTTTCTTGATCACGCCATGCGCCTGGGCGCGGCGAAGATCGCCACCGGCCACTACGCCCGGCTGGACACGGTGGACGGTCGTCATCGGCTGCTGCGCGGCAAGGATGCCTCAAAGGACCAGAGCTACTTCCTGCATCGGCTGACGCAGGAGCAGCTTGCGCGCGTGATGTTCCCGGTAGGCGAAATTAACAAGGCCGAGGTGCGCCGCATCGCCCTCGACGCGGGGCTGCCGAACCACGCAAAGAAGGACTCGACCGGCATCTGCTTCATCGGCGAGCGGCCGTTCCGGGAGTTCCTGAACCGCTATCTGCCGAAGGTGCCTGGGCCGATCGTCGACGGCGCAGGCCGCACCATCGGCGAGCACATCGGCCTCGCCTTCTACACCATCGGCCAGCGCAAGGGCATCGGTATCGGAGGCGCGGGCGAGGCATGGTACGTGGCGGGCAAGGACCTCGCGACAAACAAGCTCATCGTCGTGCAGGGGCATGAGCATCCGCTGCTGCTGAAGGGCTCGCTCGCGGCCGACGAGACGACCTGGATCGCAGGCGTCCCGCCCGCCGAGCAAGCCGACGCGCAGTGCATGCTCGCACGCGTGCTGGAGAGCGAAATCCGCGTCGATTTCGCCGCCCCGCAGTGGGCGGTGACGCCGGGACAGTCGGTGGTGCTCTACGACGACGACGCGTGCCTAGGCGGTGGCGTCATCACCTAGGCGAGCCTTACGATAGTAGCGCAGACTGGAATGTCAGCTTTCGACCGAGGCGGACGTTTGCTTCGCTTCGGCCCTTACGTGTCAACTAATCCGAAAGCGGACCTTCTCCTTGCCACCTCCGTTAGGCGGTCAACTAATCTTCTTGGTTGACAGTCAACTAAAACGGCACACAGATGCGCCTCGCATTCGCTGCAATTGGGTTCATAGCTGCCGCCACTTTGTCAGGCTCGGCCGACGCCTGTAGATGCGCATTCCGATCTTTGCCCGAATACTTCGATGCGGCTGATCATGTATTTCTTGCCGAAATACGGGAGATTCATACAGAACATTCCGCCGATCTCGACTATCGGGTTGTTACCAAGTTCATCACTTTGGAGACGTTCAAAGGTTCGCCCACCGAACTGACATCTATCCGTAGCAGGGAGGGTGAATGCAACCTCCGCTATCCCTTAACCCCTGGCGAGCGAGCGCTTGTCTTCATTCGTAAGGGCATGGCAGAGCCATGCGGTGGCACTTGGCGCTACGACGCAAAACGAGACCGGGATGAAATAAAACAGCTGCGCCAATTGAGGCAACAACACACACGGCCGTGAAGGCGGGCCGATATACGCCCGCTTCTGGCCGAAAGCGGACATTTGCTGATGCGCGCGTCTTGATGGCGATTCGGGCTCTGACCCCGAATTATTTCTGAAGCGCTTGCGGTACCGTATCAGCGAAAGCGGCGCGCTCCATCAGCTTGCGATAGTGCTGCGCGAGGCTCGGGTACTTCGCATGCCAGTCCACGTCGCCCGGGCGGCGAAAGTCGAGCCAGCCGAGACAGCAGCCCACCGCGATGTCGGCGAGTGTGTAGCGCTCGCCGTGGCACCACGGCCGCTCTGCGAGGTCCTTGGCCATTACTTCCATGCCGCGGTGCATGCGCGCGAGCTGCTTGTCGCTCCACGCTTGGCTGCGCTCAAGCTGCTTGCGCTGCGTCTCGTAGCGCACGAGCAGCCCAGCGTCGAGCACGCCGTCGGCGAGCGCTTCCCATCGGCGCACGGCGACGCGATCGCGAGTTTCGTCGGGGATCAGCCGTCCGAGCGGCGAGCGTGCATCGAGGAAGTCCACGATGACGCGCGAGTCATAGAGCGCCGTGCCGTCATCGAGAACCAGGGTTGGCACCTTGCCGAGCGGATTGCGCGCGTTGACCGGGTTCTCGACCGGGTTCACGTCGACGAGCTCGAGTTCGCATTCGATCTTTTTCTCGGCGGCGACGACACGTACCTTGCGCGTGTAGGGACTGGCGAGCGAGCCGAGCAGTTTCATGAGGAGCGGGCGATTATAGCGGTCACCCGCGCGCGCAGAACGGGCAGCACCTCGCGCTCGAACCACGGATGCTTGCGTCGCCAGGCGAGATTCCGCCAGCTCGGATGCGGCAGCGGAAAGAATTCGGGCAGGTAGTCGCGGAAGGCGCGCACCGTCTCGGTGAGCGAGCTCTTGCGGCGCACGCCGAGATAGTGCTTCTGTGCGTACGAGCCGACGAGGAGCGTGAGCTCGATGCGTGGGAGCGCGGCGCGGAACTTCGGCTGCCATAGCGGCGCGCAGCGCGGCGCGGGCGGCAGATCGGCGCCATCGACCGTACCCGGATAGCAGAGGCCTACCGGCACGATGGCGATGCGCCTCGCGTCGTAGAACGTCTCGCGGTCCATCGCCAGCCACTCGCGCAGCACATCGCCCGACGGATCGTTCCACGGGATGCCGGTGGCGTGCACGCGGCGTCCCGGCGCCTGGCCGACGATCAGCAAGCGAGCGGCGGCGCGCGCACGAAACACGGGATTGGGCTCGAGCGAGCCGCTGCAGCGCCGGCAGGCGAGCGCTTCGGCGGAAACGCGGCGAAGAGAGATGCGCATCACCCGTATAATAGAGGCCCATGCCATCGCCGCTTGCCGCGCTGTCGCCCCTCGACGGCCGGTACGCCAAGACCCTCGATCCCCTGCGGGTCTACTTCAGCGAGCAGGCGCTCATCGGCTACCGCATCAAGATCGAGCTGGCGTGGCTCCAGGCGCTCGCGCAGGAGCGCGCCATCCGCGAATTGAAGCCGTTTTCGCCGCGTACGCTGGGCGCCTTGCGCCGCCTCGCCGAGCAATTCGCCGAAGCCGACGCCGAGCACGTCAAGAAGATCGAGGCCGAGACCAATCACGACGTGAAGGCGATCGAGTACTGGCTGCGCACGAAGCTCGGGTCGAACAAGGAGGCGCAGGCGGCGCTGGAGTTCGTGCACTTCGCCTGCACTTCCGAGGATATCAACAATCTCGCCTGGGCCCTGATGCTGCGCGAGTCGCGCGAGGCGGTGATGCTGCCGCGCCTGGAGCGCCTGATCGACGCGCTTCGCTCGCTCGCGCGGCGGCACGCCGCGGTGCCGATGCTCGCGCGCACACATGGCCAGCCGGCGACGCCGACGACGCTCGGCAAGGAGATGGCGAACTTCGCCCAGCGCCTGCGGCGCGCAGGCGAGCGGATCGCCGCCGTGCCCATCTTCGGCAAGCTGAACGGCGCGGTGGGTAATTACAACGCTCACGTGGTAGCGTACCCGGACTTCGACTGGGAACGCTTCAGCCGCCGTTTCGTCGAGCGGCTGGGACTCGATTTCAATGCCTATACGACGCAGATCGAGCCGCACGACTGGCTCGCCGAGCTCTTGGATGCCTACGCGCGTGCGAACAGCATCGTGCTCGACCTTGACCGCGATATCTGGGGCTACGTCTCGCTCGGCTATTTCGCGCAGAAGGTGAAGGCGGGCGAAGTGGGCTCCTCCACCATGCCGCACAAGGTGAATCCGATCGATTTCGAGAACTCGGAGGGCAACATCGGCATCGCCAACGCGCTGCTGCGCCACCTCGC
>VBCM01000213.1 GCA_005883675.1 Betaproteobacteria bacterium | reverse complement strand
AGCACGATCCTCATCAAGACGTACCACTGGAACTTCTGGCTCGCGGGCGTCGCGGCCATCATCGCCGCCGGTTTCCTCGGCCTCGCGCTCGCCGCGTTCGCGGCGCGCCTGCGCGGCCACTATCTCGCCATCGCCTCGCTCGGCTTCGCGGTGATCACCTACCAGGTGCTCGTCAACTGGGAGAGCGTCACCGAGGGCGTGCGCGGCATCTACGGCATCCTGCCGCCGGTGAGGAGCACGGTCGAGCTCTTCTACCTGATCGCGGCAATCGCGCTCGTCGTCTACTTCGCGATGGAGAACCTGGTGCGCTCGCCGGTTGGTGATACGCTGCGCGCGATCCGCGAAGACGAAGTTTCGGCCTCCGCGCTCGGCGTGAACGGGGCCCTCTGGAAGGCCTTTGCCTTCGGCGTCGGCGCGGCGATCGCCGGCCTCGCCGGCTGCTTCTATCCCGGGTTCGTCGGCACGCTCGTGCCCGACGCGTTCAACATCGTCGAGTCCTTCACCATGCTGGCGATGGTGATCGTCGGCGGCATGGGCACGATGATCGGACCGGTGATCGGCGCCGTCGTGCTCACCTTCTTGCCTGAGCTCCTGCGCGGCTTCGGCGAGCTGCGCCTGATGATCTACGGCATCGCCCTCACGCTCGTCGTGCTCTTCCTGCCCGGCGGCATCGCCTCATGCTTCAGGCGCGCGCGCTGACGAAGAGCTTCGGCGGCGTGCGCGCCGTGCACGAGGTATCGCTCGCCGTGCCGGAGAAGTCGATCTTCGCGCTCATCGGCCCGAACGGTGCGGGCAAGTCGACGCTCCTCAACCTGCTGTCGGGCATCTACCAGCCGGATGCGGGGACGCTCAGCTACCGGAGTGCGAATCTCATCGGCCAGCCGGCGTATCGCCGCGTGCGCCTCGGCATCGCGCGCACCTTCCAGAAGATCCGGCTCTTCAAGCAGCTCACGCTGCTCGAGAACGTGCGCGCCGGATTCCACATTCATCAGGACGCGCCGTTCTGGCAATACTTCGTGCGGCCGGCGAGCGGCCGCTTCGATGCGGAAGCGCGCGAGCTCCTCGACTTCGTCGGCCTCGGTGCGCGAGCCGATGAGCGCGCGGGCGCGCTGCCCTACGGCCAGCAGCGCATGCTTGAAATCGCACGCGCGCTGGCGACGCAACCGAAGCTTTTCATGCTCGATGAGCCCGCTGCGGGCCTGAATGCGGCCGAGGTCGAGTTCCTGCTCCAGCGGCTGGTGGACATCAGCCGGCGCGGCGTCACGCTGTTAGTAGTGGAGCACAACATGGATCTCGTCATGAACGTCGCCGAGCGCGTATTCGTGATGGACCACGGCGTGCCGCTCTATGAAGGCACGCCGCGCGAGGTGCAGGCGAACCCGGCGGTCATCGAGGCGTATCTGGGAGGCGAGTTTGCTGCTTGAGGCCGAAGGGCTCGAGCTTGCCTATGGCGAGGTGCCGGCATGCCGCGACGTCTCGTTCAACGTGGGCGAGGGCGAGATCGTCACCCTGATCGGCGCGAACGGCGCCGGCAAGACGACCACGCTCCGCGCCGTGGCGGGCGCCATGCGCCCGCGCAAAGGACGCATCGTCTTCCGCGGCAAGGACGTCACGCGCATGCCGGCACACGAGCGCGCGCGCGCCGGCGTCGCGCTCGTGCCCGAGGGCCGGCGCGTGTTCCCGGCGCTCACCGTGCGCGAGAACCTCGAGATGGGCGGCTTCAAGCTGCGGCGCGAACCGAAGCGGCTCGCCGCGCAGTTCGAGCGCATGCTGCAGATGTTCCCCCGCCTGCGCGAGCGCGCCGCTCAAGCCGCCGGCACGCTCTCGGGCGGCGAGCAGCAGATGCTGGCGCTCGCGCGCGCCCTCATGTCCGAGCCGCGGCTCCTGTGCATGGATGAGCCCTCGCTCGGCCTCGCGCCGCTCGTGGTGCAGGACATCTTCAGGAGCATTCGCGCGGCGAACGCCACCGGGACGAGCATCCTGCTCGTCGAGCAGAACGCGCGCTATGCGCTCGAGACCGCGAGCCGCGGCTACGTGCTGCAGACCGGGCGGATCATCGCCGCGGCGAGCTGCGCGGCGCTGAAGGAGGATCCGCGGGTGAAGGAAGCCTATTTGGGGAGACGATAGTCATGGCCGACAAATTCTCGTTGCAGGGCAAATGCGCGATCGTTACCGGCGCCGCCGGCGGCATCGGCGGCGCCATCGTGCGCGCGTTCCGCGATGCCGGCGCCAAGGTGGCCGGCGTCGATCTCGACGCGGCGAAGATGCGCGCCGATCTCGCGATCGGCTGCGACGTCTCTTCCGAAAGCGAAACGCGCCAGGCGGTCGAGCGCGCGGTGCAGGCGTTCGGCGCGCTGCACGTTCTCGTCAATGCCGCCGCGACCCGCGATCCCACGGCGAGCGTGACCGAGCTCGACCTCGCCGCGTGGAACCGCGTCTTCGCCGTCAACGTCGGGGGCGCCTATCTCATGAGCCGCTGGGCGATCCCGCATATCGCGCGCGCCGGCGGCGGCTCGATCATCCACATTGCCTCGCAGCTCGGCACCGTGGGCACCGCCGGCCGCGTCGCCTACTGCGCCACCAAGGGCGCGCTCATCACCATGGCGAAGGCGATGGCGGTGGACCACGCGGCGCAGAAGATCCGCGTCAATACGCTTTCGCCGGGCGCGGTGGAGACCGAGCGCATGCTGCGCTTCGGCACGATGGAGAAGGCGCGCGAGGTGCTCGGGCCGA
Organism: Betaproteobacteria bacterium; assembly: GCA_005883675.1. Taxonomy (GTDB): domain Bacteria; phylum Pseudomonadota; class Gammaproteobacteria; order Burkholderiales; family SG8-39; genus SCGC-AG-212-J23. Next base: position 835 of record VBCM01000213.1, on the reverse strand, counting down.
AGCACCTGGTGAACCGCCTCGGCCAGCCGGAGGAGATCGCCGCCGCGGCGCTCTTCCTCGCTGCCGACGCCGCGAGCTTCATGACCGGCGCGAACCTGCTCGTCGACGGTGGATACAACGCGATCTGAGGTGCTAGGCTCGCCGCACCAACAACAGCAGAGGAATGAGCCATGACGCCGCTACGCCGTTTGCTGGCCGCAACCCTCATCGTTTCGATCACCGGCATGGGAATACCGATGCCGGTGCAGGCGGGCACGAGCGGCTCGCGAGCCTGCTCGAGCGGCGCGACGTGCGCGCGCAGCTCGAGGCCTACGGCGTGAATCCCGCCGACGTCAGCGCGCGCGTGGCGGCGCTGAGCGACGATGAAGCGGCGCAGCTCGCGGACCGCATTGGCACGCTGCCGACGCCCGGAGATGGCGTGGGAGCGGTGGTCGGCGCGCTGCTGCTGGTCTTCATCATCCTGCTCATCACCGACATCCTCGGGTTCACGCACGTCTTCCCGTTCACCAAGCCGATCAAGCGCTAGATCGGCGTAGCGAGAAGCGATGGCACGGTGCCGGTGTCGGCGATCACCTGCACCGACTTGAGGCGCGCCGCGCCATCGCGCAGCACCGCCTCGACGCGATAGCGCCCGCCTCGAAGGTCGCGGCGCCGTCCCGCGCGGCGAGGACGCGCAGCGGGCCGATCACGTGGCTGCGCTCTTCCTTGCCTGCGACGCTTCAAGCGTCATGACCGGATCTGATCTACGCGTCGATGGCGGCTACAACGCCGTCTAAAACTCGATTAGATGGCCGCCTTTCGCCGTATGATTTCCGCATGAACACCGAAGAGCTCA
>VBCM01000212.1 GCA_005883675.1 Betaproteobacteria bacterium | reverse complement strand
AGGAGCTGCAGGCGCCGCTGAAGGCGAAGTACCGCGAGACGCCGGACGCAGCCGTCATCACGCTGAAGGCCGACGGCATGCTCGGTGACGGCATCACCTGCAGCGTCCAGACGGGCAAGGCGCTGACCGCGGCCGGATTGCATCCCGCCACCGGCGGCAACGGCCTCTCCGCGTGCTCGGGCGACATGCTGCTCGAAGCGCTCGTCGCCTGCGCCGGCGTCACGCTCGGCGCCGTGGCCACCGCCATTGGCGTCAACGTGAAGAAGGGCAGCGTTCATGCCGAAGGCGACCTCGACTTCCGCGGCACGCTCGGCGTCGCGAAGGACGCGCCGGTGGGCTTCAAGACCATCCGCCTGCGCTTTGAGCTCGACACCGACGCGACGGAAGATCAGATCGCCACGCTCCTCAAGCTGACTGAGCGCTACTGCGTCGTCGCGCAGTCACTGCGCCAGCCGCCCACCTTCTCGATCTCGCAACGCGGCTGAATCTCGGAACGCTCCTCGCCGAGGCGGCGCAGCGCTTCCCCGCGCGCGAGGCGTTCCCCGGGATGCGCTTTGCGGACTTCCTCGCCGCGGCCCACGCGGTGCGCGATGCGTTGTCACGCGCGGGCCTTGCGGCCAACGAGCCCGTGCACGTGCGCATCTCCAACCAGCCGCTCGACCTCGCCGCGTATGCCGGCGTGTGGCTCGCCGGCGGCGTCGTCGTGCCCGTGCATCGCTCTTCTCCTGCGGGCGCGGTGACGCACGTCGCCGCGAAAACGCGCGCACGCTTCGAATGGGACCGGTTTCTCAACGTCATTTCCAACGCACCGCCACCGCCGCGGCCGATCCTCGACGGCGCCGCGCTCATCGTGTTCACCTCAGGCTCCTCCGGCATGCCGAAGGGCGCGGTGCTCTCGCATCGCGCGTTCATCGGCAAGCTCGAGGCGATCCAGAGCCTGCTCTCCTTCGGCGAGCGCGACCGCACGCTGCTCGTCCTCAACATCACCTTCAGCTTCGGCATCTGGGTCGCGCTCCTTACGCTCTTGAACGGCGGCTGCCTGCTGCCGCGCGAAAAATTCGCGGCGAGCGGCTTCCTGAACGATCTCGAGGATGAGCGCGCCACGCGCGTCGCCGTCGTACCGACGATGATGCGGAGCCTCATCCTCGACGTCGCCGCGGCCGAACTCGAGGCGCAGGGCCGCCGGCTCGCCGCGGCCGGCGCGCTCGAGAAGGTGCTGATCGGCGGCGAGACGCTCGGCGCCGGCCTCGGCGCGACGCTGCGCGCGCTTTTCCGCCCGGCGGAGCTCATCGACATCTACGGCCTGACCGAAACGTCGACCTGCGACTTCTTCCTGATGGCGCACGAAGCCGAGCGCTACGCCGGCTGCATCGGACGGCCTTCGCCGGGCGTACGATTCCGCATCGTCGACAACGACGGCAACGCCGTGCCGCAGGGCGAGCTCGGCGAGCTCGAGATTTCGAGCCCTTTCCTCATGAGCGGCTACCTCGACGAGCCCGCGCTCACGCCGATCCGCGACGGCTGGCTTGCCACGGGCGACCTCGCGCGCGAGCGCGAGCCCGGGATAGTTGAGGTCGGCGGCCGCAAGAAGGAGCTCATTTACCGCGGCGGCCACAAGGTGTCGCCCCTCGAGATCGAGTTCGCCTGCAGCGCGCACCCGAAGGTCGCTGCGACCCTTGCGGTAGGCCGCGCCGACGAGCGCCTCGGCGAGCGCATCCACGCGCTCGTCGTGCCGCGCGAGGAAGGTCTAACTGCGAGCGAGCTGCGCGCATTCCTCGCCACGCGCCTCGAGCGCTACAAGATCCCCGATGTCTTCTATTTCGCCCGCGAGCTGCCCGCCGGCCGCACCGGCAAGGCCGACCGCGGCCGCTTCGCGGCGATGCTCGAGCGAAACGAGCTGCGCCCCGTGGAGGAGCCATGAAAGCCTACGAAACCATCCGCTTCAGCGCCGACGGCCCGGTCGCGCAGCTCGAGCTTCACCGCCCCGAGCG
>VBCM01000029.1 GCA_005883675.1 Betaproteobacteria bacterium | reverse complement strand
AGATGGCCACGGCACGCGGCGATGGTTTTCAGCTCGGTGCGAAGCGTTGCCGCGTCGTCGTGCCAAGCTTTCACCGACGGATACAGGTCTGCCAGGTTCCAGCGATCCTGCGCTTCCTCGGCGGCGGCGCTTGCCGCGGCGAGCGCGAGCGCGACTGCAATGGCTTTGATCATCGGTCTCTTATACTTAGCGAGTTGGCACCCCGGACACGAATCGAACGTGCGACCTGCCCCTTAGGAGGGGGCTGCTCTATCCACTGAGCTACCGGGGCGCGTTGCCCGCGCATTTTAACTGCCGAAGGATTCTTTGCTCCTCATAAGACGCTTGCTGCTGGTCTCATTGCTGTGCGCGCTGCCGGCGCGCGGCGAGCCGCAGTCCTGGGCCTGGGACGACGGCACGGTGCCCTACGTCAACACGCCCATGGAAGTCGTCGAGCGCATGCTGCGCATGGCCGAGGTGCGCGCGGGCGACTCGGTCATCGATCTTGGCTCCGGCGACGGCCGCATCGTCATCGAGGCGGCGAAGCGCGGCGCGCGCGGCCTCGGCGTCGATCTCGATGCGGCGCTCGTCAAGCTCGCGACGCGCAACGCCGAGCGCGCCGGGGTCGCCGATCGCGCGCGCTTCGAGGTGAAGGACATCTTCGCTACCGACCTTTCGCGCGCGAGCGTGGTCACGATGTATCTCTTGCCCGATTTCAACGTGAAGCTGAAGGACCGGCTGCTCGCGCTCAAACCCGGCACGCGCATCGTGTCGCACGACGGCAGCATCGGCGACTGGCCGGCGGACGAGACACACGAGCTGCGCACGCCGGAAAAACCGGTCGGGCTGGGCGGCCTGTCCAAAATCGAGCTGTGGATCGTGCCGGCGGACGTGCACGGTGCGTGGACGAGCGAGCAGCCGCGCCACGGCGGCACGTGGCGCTTCCGCATCGGCCAGCGCTATCAAATGCTCGATGTGCAGGCGGTGGCGGAGGGCCGGGAGCTCGTGGTGCGCAACACGCGGCTGCGCGGCGAGGAGGTGAAGCTCGTCATCATCGGCCTGGTGGGCAGCCGCCCCTGGCACCACTACTTCGTCGGCATCGCGCGCGGCGACGCGATCGACGGCACGCTCACCTTGTCCGATGGAAGCGCGCAGACGGTCTATCCATGGCACGCGACACGCGACCGGTAGAGCAGCTCTCGATCTTCGACGGCATCGTGCTCATCTGCGGCATGGTGATCGGCGCGGGCATCTTCAAGGCGCCCTCGATCGTCGCGGCGAACACCTCGAGCGGCGCGCAGTTCATCTTCGCCTGGATCCTCGGAGGCGCCGTGTCGCTATGCGGCGCGCTGGTCTACGCGGAGCTCGCCGCGCGCTATCCCGAGACGGGCGGCGAATACGCGTTTCTCTCGCGAGGCTGGGGCAGGGGCGTGGCGTTCGTGTTCGCGTGGGCGCGCATGACGGTGATCCAGACCGGCGCCATTGCCGCCGTCTCGTTCGTCTTCGGCGATTACGCTTCCGAGATTTTCCGCCTGGGGGAGAAGAGCTCGGCGATCTACGCCGCGATCGGGGTCGCCGGGCTCACCGCGCTGAATGTCGCCGGCACGCTGGAATCGAAGCTGCTGCAGCGGCTGATGCAGGTCGCGCTCTTCGCCGGGCTGCTCTACATCGCCTTCGCCGGCCTGCTCGGCCATTCGCCGCACCCGGCGAGCGAGGCGGCGAGCGGGAGCTCCTTCGGCCTGGCGATGATCTTCGTGCTCCTCACCTACGGCGGCTGGAACGAAGCGGCGTACCTCGCGGGCGAAGTGCGCAATGCCCGGCGCAACATGACGCGCGTGCTGGTGGGCGGCATCCTCACCGTGACGGTGCTCTATCTCCTCGTCAACCTCGGCTATCTCGCCGCGCTCGGCCTGGATGGCATGCGCTCTTCCAAGGCGGTCGCCGCCGACGTCGTGCGCGCGCTCTCCGGCGACAAGGGCGCGGTGGTGCTCGCGATCATCGTATGTCTCGCGGCGCTCACCACGATGAACGCGGCGATCTTCACCGGCGCGCGCACGAGCTACGCGTTCGGTCGCGACTTCGCGCTGTTCGGGCGCCTGGGCACGTGGCGCGAGGCCGGCAGCACGCCCGCCAACGCGCTCGTGTTGCAAGGCGTGATCGCGCTCGTCCTGGTGTGGGCGGGCTCGCTCACGCCCGACGGCTTCAGTGCCATGGTGGCATACACCGCGCCGGTGTTCTGGACGTTCTTCTATCTCACCGGCACGACGCTCTTTCTCTTTCGCGAGCACGGCGCCGAGCGTCCGGCGTTCCGCACGCCGCTCTATCCGCACATACCGATCGCGTTCACCGTGATGTGCGCCTACATGCTCTATTCGAGCATCGACTACATCCGCAACCCCGACTTCGGACCGAGCTTCGGCGCCGCCGTGTTCGCCGGCCTCATCGTCATGGCCGCGGGGGTGCCGCTTTACTTCGCCTTGCGCGCGCGATGACGTTGACGGAGCTGCGCTACATCGTGGCGGTGGCGCGCGAGCGGCACTTCGGCCATGCGGCGGAGGCGTGCTTTGTGTCGCAGCCGACGCTTTCCGTGGCGGTGAAGAAGCTCGAGGAGGAGCTCGGCGTCACGCTCTTCGAGCGCAGTTCGAGCGAAGTTTCTGTTACGCCGGCCGGGCAGAAGATTGTCACGCAGGCGCAGCGCGTGCTGGAAGAGGCCTCGCGCATCAAGGACCTCGCCGCCGCCGGCCGCGACCCGCTCGCCGGGCCGTTGCGGCTGGGGGCCATTTACACGATCGGCCCATACCTGCTGCCCAAGCTGATTCCCATCCTGCGGCGCCAGGCGCCGGGGATGCAGCTCCACATCCAGGAGAACTTCACCCACCGGCTCGGCGAGGCGCTCAAAAGCGGGGAGGTGGACGTCATCCTGATCGCGCTGCCCTTCGAGGAGCCGGGCATCGAGACGCGCGCCGTATACGACGAGCCGTTCTTCGTCGCTGTGCCAAAGGGCCACGCCTGGGAAGCGCGCAAGCGCATCACCTCCGAGGAGCTGACCAAAGAGAGCCTGCTGCTCCTCGGCGAGGGGCACTGCTTCCGCGATCAGGTGCTGGAGTTCTGCCACACCGCCCGCACGCGGGCGATCGAAGGCGGCTCGCTCGAGACCATCCGGCACATGGTGGCGAGCGGCGTCGGCGTGACGGTGCTTCCCGCGACGTCGGTCAACGCCAACAACTCGCCGGGCGAGCTCATCCGCATCCTGCCCTTCGCGCGCCCGGTCCCCTCGCGCCGCGTCGGGCTCGCCTGGCGGCGCAGCTTCCCCCGGCCCGAGGCGGTCGAGGCCCTGAGGAAGAGCATCCTCGCCACCAACCTCCCGCAGGTCGAGAAGCTCCACTGAAGCCGGGGTAGTCCGGTCGGCGCATTTCACGGCACGGCGCTTGCGGGTCATTGTCTCTGCGACATGAACGCGCCCGAACCGAAGCTCGCCACGGTAAAGGAAGGCCTGCCATATCCCAAGGGGGCGACCTGGGACGGCAAAGGGGTCAACTTCGCGCTGTTCTCGGCGAACGCGACCAAGGTGGAGCTGTGCCTCTTCGATGCCGAGGGGAAGACCCAGACCGCGCGCATCGAGCTGCCGGAATACCGCGACGAGATCTGGCACGGCTACGTGCCCGACATCGGTCCGGGCACCATCTACGGTTTTCGCGTGCACGGTCCCTACAAGCCCGACGAGGGGCATCGCTTCAACCCGAACAAGCTGCTGCTCGACCCGTACGCGCGCGCGCACATCGGAGAGCTGAAGTGGGATGCCGCGGTCTTCGGCTACAAGATGGGCGAAGAGGACAGCACGTTCGACGAGCGCGACAGCGCGCCCTTCGTGCCGAAATCGGTCGTTGTTGACCCGGACTTCGACTGGAAGCGCGAGACGGTGTGGAAGCCGGTGCCCTGGGATCGCACCATCGTCTACGAGACCCACGTGCGCGGCTTCACCAAGCTCCATCCCGGCGTGCCCGAGGGCGAGCGTGGCAGCTTCGCCGGCCTTGCGCACAAGGACGTCGTCGGCTACATCAAGTCGCTCGGCGTGACCACGGTAGAGCTCCTTCCGGTGCACACGTTCATCAATGATTCATTCCTGCTCGAGAGGAAGCTCACCAACTACTGGGGCTACAACTCCATCGGCTTCTTCGCGCCCGATCCGCGCTACGCGTCCAATCCGGCGAAGTCGCTGCAGGAGTTCAAGGAGATGGTGGCGCGCTTCCACGACGCAGGGCTGGAAGTGGTCATCGACGTCGTATACAACCACACCGCCGAGGGAAACGAGAAAGGGCCCACGCTTTCGTTCCGCGGCATCGACAACGCCTCGTACTACCGGCTGATCCCGGACAAGAAGCGCTACTACATCAACGATACCGGCACCGGCAACACGCTGAATCTCTCGCATCCGCGTGTCATCCAGCTCGTGACCGATAGCCTGCGCTACTGGGTCGACGAGATGCACGTCGACGGCTTCCGCTTCGACCTCGGCACGATCCTCGCCCGCGAACCGGGCGGCTTCGATACGTTCAACGGTTTCATGAAGGCGGCGATCCAGGACCCGCTGCTCGGGCGCATAAAGCTCATCGCCGAGCCCTGGGATTGCGGCCCCGGTGGCTACCAGCTCAGCGGCTTTCCGTCCGGCTGGGCGGAGTGGAACGACCGGTTCCGCGACACGGTGCGCGACTTCTGGCGCGCGCAGGCTTCGCCCAAGGCGCTGGCGCCGCGCCTTTGCGCATCGCCCGATGTCTTCAACAAGTCGGGACGCCAGGCCTGGTCGAGCGTCAACTTCATCACCGCGCACGATGGCTTCACGCTGAACGATCTGGTCTCGTACAACGACAAGCACAACGAAGCGAACGGCGAGAACAACCAGGACGGCAACTCCAATAACCGCTCGTGGAACCATGGCGCCGAGGGACCGACGGACGATGCGGCGATCAAGGGGCTGCGCAAGCGTCAGATGAAGAACATGCTCGCGACGCTGCTCCTTTCGCAGGGCACGCCGATGATGCTCGCCGGCGACGAGCGCTCGCGCACGCAGCGCGGCAACAACAACGCCTACTGTCAGGACAACGAGATCTCCTGGCTCGACTGGAAGACCGACGACGCCATCGAGCGGCTGATCCGCTTCGTGAAGAAGCTGACGGGGTTGCGGCTCAAGTACCCGGTCCTGCGCCAGCGGCGCTTCCTCTCGGGCATCTACAACGAGGAGCTCGGCGTCAAGGACGTCGCCTGGGTGAGCGCGACGGGCGAGGAGATGAGCGCGGCGGAATGGGACGACGGCAACGCGCGCTGCTTCGGCATGCTCCTCGATGGGCGCGCGCAGCAGAGCGGCATCCGGCAGCGCGGGCACGAGGCGACGCTGCTCATCATCTTCAATAGCTGGCAGGACGTGGTGAAGTTCAAGCTCCCGGCGGCGCCGGAAGGCGAGTGCTGGGAGCTCATCGCCGACACCAACATGCCCGATCTGCCCGACGGCGGCCGCTTCGACATCGGGCACGTCTACGAGGTCACCGGCCGCTCGCTCCTGCTCTTCGAGCTGAACTAGAGGAGCGCGATGCCCGCGTACACGACGAGCGGCCCGCGGGCGCGCCGCTCGTCGCTCATCGCGCTCGTCATCGCCACGGCGGTGCTGTATCTCGCCGCCGACGTGCTGATCCCGCTCGCCATCGCGATCCTGCTCGCGTTCCTCGCCGCGCCGGCAGTGCGGCGTCTCGAGCGCTGGAAGCTGCCGCGCCTGGCCGCGACGGTTGTCGTCAGCGCCGTTGGCTTCGGGGTGATCTTCGGCATCGGCGCAATCGCGGCCACCCAAGCGGTGTCGCTCGCGGCGAAGCTCCCCGAGTACCGCCACAACATCGCCACGAAGATCCACGACCTGCGCCACCCCGACCGCGGCACCAAGATCGGCAAGGCCGCGGAAGCGATCAAGGACATCGAGCGCCAGGCCGCGCCCGAGCGGCCGCCGTTGCCGGTGAAGGAAACGCCCGGCACGGCTTTCGAGGCGCTCGCACAGTTCGCCGCCCCGGTGGCGAAGCCGGCGGCGATGGCGCTGGCGGTGATTGTCTTCACCATCCTGATGCTCGTGAACCGGGAAAACATGCGCGATCGGCTGATCGGGGTGCTCGGCACCGGACGTATCAACGCGATGACGCGCGCGATGGCCGAGGCCTCCTATCGTGTGAGCCGCTACCTCGCGACGCAGCTCGTGGTGAACGCGATGTTCGGCATCCCCTTCGGCATCGCGCTCTACTTCATCGGCATCCCGAACGCGCTGCTCTTCGGCCTGCTCGGCATGGTGCTGCGCTTCGTGCCATACGTGGGCGTGTGGGTCGCCGCCGCCATGCCGGCGGTGCTGGCCTTCGCGATCTCCGACAACTGGACGCAGGTGCTCTGGACAGTGGGCGTCTTCGCGGCGCTCGAGCTCCTGCTCGCCTACGTCATCGAGCCGTGGCTCTATGGGAAGAGCGCGGGTCTGAGCCCCGTCGCGATCATCGCCGCGGTGATGTTCTGGACCTGGCTGTGGGGACCGATCGGGCTCCTGCTTGCCACGCCGCTCACGGTCTGCGTGGCGGTCATCGGGCGGCACCTACCGGAGCTCGGGTATCTCAACGTGCTCCTCGGCGTCGACCCGGTGCTCTCGCCGGAGCAGCGCTTCTACCAGCGGCTCCTCGCGCTCGACCACGAGGAGGCGCAGGACATGATCGAGCAGCACGCGGCGGCCCACGGCGTCGCCGCCACCTTCGATGAGGTGATGGTGCCGGCGCTCACGCTGGCGAAGCTCGACCGGCGCAAAGGTGCGCTCGAGCCCTCGCGCGAGCGCTACATCTACGAGCATGTGCGCCGCATCGTGGAGGAGCTCGAGGCGAGCCCGGCGAGGGAGGCGGGCGCGCCGGTGTGCGTAGTGGCCGCGCACGACGAGGCGGACCATATCGCCGCCCTGATGGTGGCGAAGCTCCTGCCCGCCGCGCAAACCGGCGTGCTCGGCGCCGGAGCGCTGGCGAGCGACATCGCGCAGGCCGCCGGTGAGCGCCGCTGCGAGGTCGTCTTCATCTCGGCGGTGCCGCCGAATGCGGCGCACTACGCGGGCTATCTCGCGCGCCGCGTGCGCCGCGAGCTCGCCGGCGCCAGGATCGCGGTGGGCGTGTGGGCAGGCGCCGACGATGTCGGTGCCTCGCGCGAGCGGCTGCTCAAGCTCGGCGTCGACGACGTCTGCCTGCACATCGCGGAGGCGCCGAGCCTCGTGCGCCAGCTCGCCGCGGCCGCGCCGGCGGCGCATAAGGCCGAGCGGCCGAGGCGCTCGGCGCCGCGCTAAAATTCTGCTGGTGAGGAAGCTTCTTTTCTGCGCCATGGCGATGGCGCTCGCCGTTGCGGCGCGCGCCGAGAACTACGATTTCGGCGACCGGCGCCTTGCGCCGCTCGAAGATCCGGTGCGGGTGGAGTATCCGGCCGGTGCCGCGCCGAGCGCCGAGAAGCTGCGCGAAGTGGTCGCGGCGGTGGCGCCGTCGCGCGAGTGGCGCGTGGTGTCGCAGTCCGATGGGCGCGTGCAGCTCGAGCGCAGCGTGCGCAACAAGCACATGCTGCGCGTGGAGCTACGCCATGACGAGCGCGGCTTCGGCCTGCGCTACCTCGAGAGCGTGAACCTCATGTATCGCGAGTACGGGCGCCAAGGCGACGGGCTGCGGCTCATTCACCATAATTACAACGCCTGGGTGCGCGAGCTCGCCGCCGCGATCGGCGGGGGGCTGGGCATCAGCGCGCGGCCGATCGCCGGTTTCGCGCCGCTCGAGAGCATCGACGCCGTGCCTTATCTGCGCACGAAGGGGCGCGAGGCCTACGCCAAGTTCCTGAAGAGCGAGACGCCGCGCGCTTTCGCCATCGGGCCGAACAGCGCCTTTGCCTGGGCGACGCCGCGCGTGGGCATGTCGTACAAGGCGCGCCAGAACTTCGACCCGATCGAGAGGGCGCTCGAGCGCTGCAACCAGCGCGCGGACGGGCAGTGCCATCTCTATGCCGTCGACGAGCGCGTCGTCTGGCGCTCACAGTAAGCACCGCGAAATAGAAGCGCCGTCGCCCTGGGTGATGCGCTGGGCCGGGCTCGTCGAGTGCGGCCCGGTGCTCGACGTCGCCTGCGGCGCGGGACGCCATGCGCGGCTCTTCGCCGAGCGCGGGCTGGAGGTCGTCGCCGTAGATCGAGAGCCGCAATCCATTCCCGGCGTGCGCTTCGTGCAAGCCGATCTGGAAGCGGACGGACGGTGGCCCTTTGGCGATGAGCGTTTCGCCGCCATCGTGGCGACCAACTACCTCCATCGGCCGCTCTTCGCGCAGCTCGAAGCGGCGCTCGCTGACGGCGGCGTGCTCATATATGAAACATTCATGGTGGGCAACGAGAAGTACGGCCGGCCGAGCAATCCGGCCTTTCTGCTGCAGCCGGGCGAGCTCTTGCAGGCGTTTCGCGGCTTAACGCCGCTCGGGTTCGAGCAGGGCTACGTCGAGACGCCGAAGCCGGCGATGATCCAGCGCCTGTGCGCGCGTCGGGGTCATATGGGACGCGCTAGAATCGCGCCCTGATACGGAGAGCACCATGATCACCGGCAGCCTGGTCGCAATCATTACCCCGATGCGCGAGGACGCAAGCCTGGACCTCGCGCGGTTCCGCGCGCTCATCGACTGGCACGTCGCCGAGGGCACCGACGGCATCGTGGTGGTCGGCACCACCGGCGAATCGCCCACGGTCAACTTCGACGAGCACAAGGAGCTGATCCGCATCGCCGTCTCGCACGCCCGCGGCCGCATTCCGGTAATCGCCGGCACCGGTGGCAATTCGACCGCGGAGGCGATCGAGCTCACCGAGTCGGCGAAGAAGGCGAACGCAACGGCGTGCCTCTCGGTCGTGCCGTACTACAACAAGCCGACGCAGGAAGGCCTGTACCGGCACTTCCGCAAGATCGCCGAGACGGTCGACCTGCCGATGATCGTCTACAACGTGCCGGGGCGCACGGTGGCGGATCTCGCGAACGACACGCTGCTGCGGCTCGCGCAGGTGCCGGGCATCATCGGCATCAAGGACGCGACCGCCAACATCGAGCGCGGCACGGATCTGATGCGCCGCATGCCGCGCAACTTCGCGATCTACTGCGGTGACGACGCCACGGCGCTCGCGCTCGTCCTGCTCGGCGGCCACGGCGTCATCTCGGTGACGGCGAACGTCGCGCCGAAGCTCATGCACCAGATGTGCGCGGCGGCGCTGGTGGGCGACGTGAAGCGGGCGCGCGAGCTGAACCTGCGCCTGCTGCCCCTGCACCAGCGCCTCTTCGTCGAGGCGAATCCGATCCCGGTGAAATGGGCGCTCGCGCAGATGGGCATGATCGAGTACGGCCTGCGGCTGCCGCTGTCGCCGCTCGCCGAGAAATTCCACGAGACCGTACGCGAAGCGCTGCATGAGGCAGGGATCGCTTTGCCGGGTCTAAGAGTCGTCGAAGGCCGCGGTTGATGCTTAGGCGGGTCGCGCTTCTCACGGGCGTGCTACTGCTCGGTAGCTGCGCGGGCGTCAACGAGTGGCTCGAGGGCAAGGTCGAGTACAAGCAGGCGAGCAGCGTGCCGCCGCTCGAGATCCCGCCCGATCTGACGTCGCCCTCGCGCGACAACCGCTATGTCGTGTCGAGCGCATGCGCATCGAGCGCGCCGGCACGCAGCGCTGGCTGGTGGTCGAGGAGAGTCCCGACAAGCTCTGGCCCCTGGTGCGCGACTTCTGGCAGGAGAACGGCTTCCTCATCAAGGTAGAGCAGCCGGAGATCGGCGTGATGGAGACCGAATGGGCCGAGAGCCGCGCGCGCGTCCCCCAAGGCGGCGTGCGCGGGCTCCTCTCCAAGGCGTTCGATACGCTCTACTCGACCTCGGAGCGCGACAAGTACCGCACGCGCCTCGACCGCACTGCGGAGGGCAATGGCACCGAGATCTACGTCAGCCATCGCGGCATGGTCGAGGTGTACACGAGCAAGGAGACGCAGAATCCGGGTTCTCCGGGCGCGACCGCCTGGCAGCCGCGCGAGCCCGATCCGGAGCTCGAGGCGGAATACCTGCGGCGCCTGATGGTGCGGCTCGGTGCGCAGGAAGAAAAGGCGCGCACGCTGATGGCGGCGAGCGGTACGCAGGCGCAGCCGCAGCAGAGCGCGCAGCCCGAGCGCGCCCAGATCCGCAAGGGCGTGGACGGCCTCGAGGCGCTGCAAGTGTCCGAGCCCTTCGACCGGGTGTGGCGCCGCGTGGGACTCGCGCTCGACCGCGTCGGTTTCACCGTCGAGGACCGCGATAGGCAGAAGGGCATCTACTTCGTGCGCTACGCCGATCCCGAGGTCGAGAAGGACACGCGGGGGCTCCTCACGCGCTGGTTCTCGAGCGATTCGAAGGTGAAGGCGCAGCAGTATCGCGTGCAGATCACACAGGCGGGAGCCGCGAGCCAAGTGAACGTGCTCAACAAGGATGGCGCCGCCGACAGCTCGAAGACCGCGCAGCGCATCCTTACGCTGCTCCACGAGCAGCTGAAGTAAGTTGCTGCGCTTCGCTTCGCTTGCGAGCGGCAGCGGCGGCAACTGCCTCGTGGCGCAGGCCGACCTCACCCGGGTGCTCATCGACTGCGGCCTGAGCCTCACCGACACCGAGCGGCGCCTCGCGCGCCTCGGGCTCGAGCCGGCCGACATCGACGCGATCCTCGTGACCCACGAGCACGACGACCACGCCGGCTGCGTGTTCGACTTCGCCGCCGCGCACAACGTGCTCGTCGTGCTCACGCATGGCACGCTGCGCGCGTTGCGCGCCGCGGGCAAGATGCACGACGGCGTGCGCACGCTCTTCCTGCGCTCCGGGGAGCGCGCGCCCATCGGCGGCATGGAGGTGCTGCCCTTCACCGTGCCGCACGACGCGGCGGAGCCGGTGCAGTTCGTCCTCTCCGACGGTGCGGCGAAGCTCGGCGTCGTCACCGACATCGGCATCGGCACGCGCCATGTCGAGCAGATGCTTTCCGGCCTCGACGCCCTCGTGCTCGAGTGCAACTACGACCGCGACATGCTCTGGAGCGGGGCCTACCCGCGCTGGCTCAAGGAGCGTATCGGCGGACCTTTCGGGCACCTCGACAACCACGACGCCGCGCGCCTTCTCGGTGCGCTCGATCGCTCGCGCCTCAAGCACATCATCGGCGCGCACCTCTCGCAGCAGAACAACACCCCCGCTCTGGCGCGCGCGGCGCTCGCGGCGGCGCTGGGCTGCGAGCCGGGCTGGGTCGGCCTGGCGACGCAGGAGGACGGCTTCGACTGGCGCGAAGCCTGAATTCGCGGACGGAGCCCGAACCTATTCGGGGACGGAACCTATTCGGGGACGGAGCCCGAACTGGTCAACCGCACGAAACGCCGGCCGTTGTTTGCCGGTATGCCGCGACAAGCGCGCTTCATCGTTCCTGATATCGCCCTTCATGTCATTCAGCGCGGGCATAACCGCAACGCCTGTTTCAAGGACGACACCGATCGCATGGTTTATCTCGCGACAGTGGCGGATTTGTTGCGGAACGGCGGGTGCGCGCTGCATGCGTATTGCCTTATGACGAATCATGTCCATATGTTGCTTACGCCTGCGACCCCGCACGCGTGCTCGACGCTTATGCGCAACCTGGGACAACGGTATGCCCAGTACTTCAACCGCCGTCATGACCGTACGGGCTCCCTATGGGAAGGGCGCTACCGATCGTGCTTGGTTGACTCGGCGAGTTACGTTCTTGCCTGTTACCGCTACGTCGAGCGCAATCCCGTGCGCGCTGGCATGGTGCCTTCCGCCGCGGCTTATCGCTGGTCCAGCTACCAGGGCAATGCGGGATGCGCGGTCAACCGAATGCTCACGCCGCACGCTGAATATCTCGCCCTCGGCAACGATGAGCACCCGCGGTGGCCTGCGTATCAGCAGATGCTGGACGCAGCCGATGAACCGGGCTTTCTCACGGCGATTCGTGATGCCACCAACGGTGGTCTGGCGCTCGTCGATGACGCGCTCAAAGCCAAGTTGCAAACCGATACCGGCCGACGCCTTGAGCACAAGAAGCCCGGACCGCCGCCCGCGAGCGAGGCCGCTAATCTCGATCTACTGTCGGCCGAGCTCGGATTCTGAGGGCGTTCGGGCTCCGTCCCCGAGCTAGATCGGGCTACGTCCCCGAATTAAAGGCCGGCGGTCGTCGCCGAGACGCCGGGGAACGAAGCTTCCCAGATCTCCATGAAGCGCTGGCGCATGGCGAGCGCTTCGGTCTCGTCGCCAAGGCCGATCGCGCCGCGGTAGAAGCTCGCCGCCGGGCGGCGCACATAGTGCTGTGAATCGAGCACCAGGAACGCATCCTGGATCTCGCGGATGTGCTCCTGCGTGCGGTGGATCTGGATGGCGTGCGAGTAGCGCGCGAGGAGCCCGAGCATGCGCGGGCAATGACGCGTCAGGTGGTCGGTATCGTGCAGCACGAGATAGAGCCGCCGCGTGCGGCTCGCGGCGAGGAAGCGCTCGAGCGAGCCGACGCGAGCGGAGTCGTTCAAGCGCAGCGCCGCGCCGTCGGGGTCGAACACGCGCAGTTCCCGTCCCGGCTGGCCGAGCAGCCGCTCGACCGCGGCCTGGAAGCCTTCGGCACTGTCAAACCGCTCGTAGCTCGCTTCATCCATCTAGGACGCCTCCACGCGGACATAGCCGCGCCGCTGCCACTCGGAGATTAGTCGCCCGAGCCCCGCGCGGGCAAGCGCGGCGGTTGCTGCGCTGCGCTCATCGGCAAAGGCGCGCAGCGCCGCGGCGGCGCGCGCGGGGACGCTGAGCGCATCGCCATTGATGAAAAAGCGCGCGCCGCGGTAAAGGAGCTGGCTCTTCGGGTCCAGGCGCACGATGGTGCCGCGGCGGGGCCGCCGAGCGGGCTCGAATACCACGTGCGGCTTGGGCATGCTGAGATATTCGCCCAGGAAGGAAACAACGTCCGCGCGCGTCCAGCGGATACGCCGCAGCACACGCGCCGCGAAGGCGACCATCTCCGGCGGGATGCTCGCGTTATGAGGCGCGGGGCGCAGTCCCGCATCGCGATAGCGCGCATCCGGCAGGCCGCGCTCGTGCAGCCAGTCGAGGAACGCCGCGCCGAGCTCCGCGCCGCTCGGCGCGCGAAAGCCGATCGAGTAGGTGAAGCAGGGCTCGAGCGCGACGCCGTCGTGTCGCACGCCCGGCGGCAAATACAGCAGGTCGCCGGCGTTAGCGATGACGCTCATGCGCGAGCCGATGCGCCAGCGGCGGCGGCCGCTTCCCTGTACGAGGAACACGTCGTACGAATCGATATGCGGCCCGACGCCGCCGCCCGGCGTGGCGTAGCTCACCATCACGTCGTCGAGGCGCGCCTGCGGCACGAACGAAAAGCGCCGCAGCAGCGCGTCGGCGCCCGCGTGGTGAAGGTTCACTCCGCTCACGAGCAACGTCCAGTCGCGCGGCCGCGCGCGCATGCGCGCGAACGGGCCGTGACTCGTCTCGCGCCGGCGGCCGCGACGCGCGACGATGCGCGACTCGACGTCCTCGCGGCTCGCGAGCGCCGCCAGCTCAGCGACCTCGAGCAGGTTCCGCAACTGCGGCAGCGCGCCGCGCACGAACAGCGGCCGCTTTTGCCAATGCCGGCGCAGGAATTCGCGCGGCGTCAAGCCGCCAAGCAAACGAAGTTGCACGCGCGCGATTATATGTAGCGAGCGTGCTACAGCAGCCGCGCGCGATGCGCGCAGAGGACTGTTGCAATTTAAAAAAAAATTTGGAATAGAATCGTTCGCGATGTTGCAACCGGGACAACCCGCGCCGACCTTCGAGCTTCCCGACGCCGACATGCAGACGGTGGCGCTCTCGGCGTTCAAGGGCAAGAAGACGGTGGTGCTCTACTTCTATCCGCGCGACGGCACGCCCGGGTGCACGCTGGTGACCACCGATTTCTCCGATCACGAGGACCAGTTCGGCAAGCACGACTGCGTGGTGATCGGCGTCTCGCGCGACGACTGCCTGACGCACGCCGACTTCCGCGACCGCCACGGCGTGACCATCGCACTGCTCTCGGATACCGAGGGCGAGGTTTGCCGCAAGTACGGCGTGCTGCAGGAGAAGGAAGTGGAGGGCGCCGGACGGCGCGAGTGCCTGGTGCGCTCGACCTTCATCGTCGACAAGAAGGGCGTGATCCGCCATGCCGCCTACGGCGTGAACCCGCGCGGGCACGCCGCCGAAGTGTTCGACCTCATCAAGCGCCTACGGTCGTAGCGCGCGATACGGTGGTCGCCGTGCGCATGGGGCTCGCCGATGCGCACGGCGTGGAGATCTCTCCCCCGGCGGAGGTCAGCTACCTGCACGGCGGCTATGGCGAGATGCTCCCGGCGCTCGAGCAGGCGCTCGAAGGCAAGGGCGCGGGCGAGTCGGTGCAGTTGCAGCTCGAGCCCGAGCAGGCCTTCGGCGAGTACGACCCGCAGCTCCTGCGCGTCGAGCCGCTCGGGCGCTATGGCGAGGGCGTCACGGTCGGCATGCAGATCGAGGAAGACAGCCGCCGCTTTACCGTGACCGACGTCGCCGGCGGCAGCGTGGTGCTCGACGCCAACCATCCGCTCGCCGGCATGGCGCTGCGAGCGCGGAGTATCATTGCCCTAGGGGAACACGCCGGGAGGGCAATGGCGAAAGACATCCTGTCGTACGGGATCGGGACGCTCGTCGCGCTCGGGCTCGTCGGCGTCCTCGTGTTCCTCTTCGTGCGCGACATCACGCAGAAGAAGCACAGCGTGCTGCGCAACTACCCGGTGGTCGGCCGGCTGCGCTACTTCTTCGAGCAGCTCGGCGAGTATTTCCGCCAGTACTTCTTCGCCGGCGACCGCGACGAGATGCCGTTCAACCGCGCCACCCGGGGTTGGGTCTACCGCCTCGCCAAGAACGAAGCTGGCGTGATCGGTTTCGGCTCGACCTACGATCTGCACCAGCCGGGCGCGCTCATCTTCGTCAACCACCCGTTTCCGCTGCTCGAGGAGGAGCGACTGCCGACGCCCTCGCTCATGCTGGGCGAAGGCTACTGCCGCGAGCCCTTCGAGGCGCGCTCGATCGTCAACATCAGCGCCATGAGCTTCGGTGCCATCTCGGCGCCCGCGGTGCGTTCCCTTTCGCGCGGCGCGGCGGTGGCGGGGTGCTGGCTCGACACCGGTGAAGGCGGGCTCTCGCCCTATCACCTCGAAGGCGGCTGCGACGTGATCATGCAGATCGGCACCGCCAAGTACGGCGTGCGCGACGCGCAGGGCAACCTCTCGACCGATCGGCTGCTCGAATTGTCCCGCGTGGTGAAAGCGTTCGAGATCAAGCTCTCGCAAGGCGCGAAGCCCGGCAAAGGCGGCGTGCTGCCCGGTCGCAAGGTGACGCCCGAGATCGCGCACATCCGTGGCATCGCCGAGGGTCGCGACTCGATCAGCCCGAACCGGCACCGCGACATCGCCAACATGGGCGAGCTCCTCGAGCGCATCGCGTGGCTGCGCGACCTCACCGGCAAGCCCATCGGCGTCAAGACCGCGGTCGGCGGCTGGCGCTTCATGAACGAGATGGCCGAGATCATCCATCGCCGCGGCTACGAGTTCGCGCCGGACTTCCTCGTCATCGACGGCGGCGAGGGCGGCTCGGGCGCGGCGCCGCAGGCGCTCGCCGATCATATGGGCCTGTCGATCGAAGAAGCGCTGCCGCGCGTGGTGGACGCGCTGCTGGAAACCGGACTGCGCCAGCGGGTGCGCGTCGTGGCGAGCGGCAAGCTGGTCACCTCCGCCAAGGCGGCCTGGGCGCTCTGCGTCGGCGCCGACTTCGTCAACAGCGCGCGCGGCTTCATGTTCTCGCTCGGCTGCATCCAGGCGCTGCGCTGCCATCAGAACACCTGCCCGACAGGGGTCACCACGCACAACAAGCGCCTGCAGCGCGCGCTGGTGGTGGAGGAGAAATACCTTCGGGTCGCGAACTACGCGATGAACATGAACAAGGAGATCGACATGATCGCGCACTCGTGCGGCGTGCGGCATGCGCGCGAGCTGCGGCGCGAGCACGTGCGCATCGTCCAGGCGAGCGGGCAGTCGGTAGCGCTCAACATGCTCTATCCGTACCCGGAGCCCAAGGCGAAGATGAAGGTGGCGTGAGGCGCGGCGTGCTCCTCGCTGCGCTCGCGCTCGGCTGCACGGCGGCGCTCCGCCGCGACGCCTTCTACCGCTGCGAATGAGACGCGCCGACCCCGCCTATCGCGAGAGCGCGCAGCGCGCGGGCCTGCGCTACGTCACCGACGGCGTGCGCGGCATCCGGCGCAAGCGCGCCGGCACCGGCTGGGCGTACTACGCGCCCGACGGCGAGCGCATCGAGGACGCGGCCACGCGCAAGCGGCTCAACCGCCTGGCGATTCCACCGGCATGGACCGATGTCTGGATCTGCCCGGATCCCGACGGCCACATCCAGGCGACCGGCTCGGACGCGGCCGGACGCAAGCAGTACCGCTATCACCTGGACTATCGCGAGGCGCGCGACCGCTCGAAGTTCCGCCGCATGCTCGAATTCAGCGAGGTGCTGCCGCGGCTGCGCGAGCGCCTGGAGCGCGACCTGCGCTCGCTGGATCTCGGTCGCCGCCAGGTCCTCGCCACGGTGGTGAGCCTGCTCGACAAGACGCTGATCCGCGTCGGCAACGACGAGTACGTGCGCGAGAACCGCTCCTACGGTCTCACCACGCTGCGCCGCCGGCACCTGCAGATCGACGGCGCGGTGCTGCGCTTCAGCTTCCGCGGCAAGAGCGGCGTCGAGCACACCATCGCCGTCGCCGATCCGCGCCTCGCGCGCATCATCCAGCGCTGCCGCGAGCTGCCCGGGCAGGAGCTCTTCCAGTACGTCGACCGCGCCAAGAAGCGCCACCTCATCTCCTCGGACGACGTGAACGAGTACCTGCGCAGCATCTCGGGGCGCGACGTCAGCGCGAAGGACTTCCGCACCTGGGGTGGCACCATGCTCGCGGCGGTGGAGCTGCGCCGCCTCGGGCCGCCGGCGAGCCAGCGCGAGGCGGATCGCAACATCATCGGCGCGATCGACGCGGTGGCCGAACGCC
Organism: Betaproteobacteria bacterium; assembly: GCA_005883675.1. Classification (GTDB taxonomy): domain Bacteria; phylum Pseudomonadota; class Gammaproteobacteria; order Burkholderiales; family SG8-39; genus SCGC-AG-212-J23. Next base: position 14,048 of record VBCM01000029.1, on the reverse strand, counting down.
TCGGCAATACGCGCGCGGTGTGCCGCAAATATTATGTGCATCCCGCCCTTCTCCATGCGTATCGCATGGGCGACACTATTCCCGAGCCGCCGCCGGTGCGGCGCACGCGACGTACGCATCACGCGGCGCTGCGCCGGGACGAGGTTCTGGTGCTGCAGTTCCTACAGGAGAGACTATGAAACCAAGAACGATGAAAGCGCTTCCCTGCCTGTCGCTCATCCTCGCCGCCGGCTCTGCATCGGCCTTCGACATCGACCGCCTGCAGGCCATCGGCCAGCGCGACTTTCGGCTCTTGTCGGAGGACGTCGGCGCGGCGCTGAGCTATCACCCGCAGACGCCGACCGAGCCGCTCGGCACCACGGGCTTCGACGTCGGCGTCTCGCTCACCATGTCGAAGGTGGCGAACAAGGACTCGCTCAGCCGCGCGAGCTCCGACAGCGTGCCGTCGTACCTGCCCGTGCCGACCTTGCGCGCGAACAAGGGCCTGCCGCTCGGCTTCGACGTGGGGCTGCTCTATTCGAAGGTGCCGGGCAGCAACATCTCGCTCTGGGGTGGCGAGGCGCGCTGGGCCTTCATCCAGGGCGGCGTCGCGGCGCCCGCGGTCGGCGTGCGCGGCACGTACACCAAGCTCACGGGGGTCGACCAGCTCGACATGAGCACGAAGGGGGTCGACATCTCGGCCTCTAAAGGCTTCGCCGTGTTCACGCCCTACGTCGGCATCGGGCGGACCTGGATCAAGAGCGAGCCGCATGTCGCCAACCTGACGAACGAGGACTTCACGCTCACCAAGTTCTTCGTCGGCACCGGGTTCAAGCTCGCGCTCTTCAACATGAACCTCGAGGTGGACCGCACCGGCCAAAGCACCGCCTATAGCATCAAGGCCGGCATCCGCTTCTAGTTGAAAATATTACGTACTTAGTACGGAATTGAGCAGATCGGCGCAGCCGGCGCGCTGCGCCCAGTACTGCCAGGCGCGCTGCGTTTCGGGCGATTGCGGCTTGTAGCCGGGGCCGGCGGCGCGTGCCTGGATCTCGCCTGAGCTGAGGGGCTTGAGCTCGCCAAGCTGCATCGCCTTGTGCTGCACGCGCGCGTTGCGCGGCAGGTACACCGACATGCGCACGACGTCGATCAGCGAGCGCGCGGCGGCGGCGAAGCCGTGGCCGCGCATCAGCGCCACGTTGTGCTCGGCGAGCGTGCGGGCGAGGTCGCGCCCCTGGTCCAAGTTGGTGACGAGGAGATTGGTGCGATCGCCGAAGCGCTCGGCGATGTCCCAAACAGGGACTTCGGCGCCGATGAACGCGCCCGAATGGATGACCGGTCGCAGTCTTGCCTGGGTGATGCTGAAAGGCAGCACGTCCTCGGCGTGCGCATGCACCACGGCCATGACGTCCGGCCGCGCCTCGAAGATCGCGGCGTGGATGAAGCGCTCGAGATAGAGCGGCCGCGGGTCCGAGCGCACCGGCTCCGCGTCCAGGTTGAATTCGAGAATATCGCCGCGCTCGATCAGCGCCGGGCTCTTCGAGTGCGCGAGGAAGAAGCGGCCCGGCGCCTCGGGGTTCCTCACGCTCACGTGCCCGTAGGCGTCGACGACGTCCTCGTTGGCGAGGATGCGGTTGGCGATGACGAGTTCCGTGATGAGCTTCATAGCCATTCATTCCATGTGCGCCGCGCGGCGTCGATGACTTCGCCGGCCGTCATGCCGACGGGTCCGGTGCCCCTGCGTGCGAGCTCGTCGGCCGCCGCGCCGTGCAGATGCGTGCCGAGGACGAGCGCGCTTTCGCCGCTGTAGCCCTGCGCGAGCAAGGCGCCGAGGATACCGGCGAGCACATCGCCCATGCCGGCGCTCGCCATGCCGGGATTGCCGGTCCGGTTCACGAACCAGTGCCCGTCGCGCGCCGCGAGGATGCTGCCATTGCCCTTAAGGACCACCTGCGCATTGAGATTCTCGCTCAGCATGCGCGCCGCCTTCACGCGATCGGCCTGCACCGCGGCGGTATTCGTGCCGAGCAGCCGCCCGGCCTCGGCGGGATGTGGCGTTAGCAAGGTCTCGGCGCGGCGGCGGGCGCAGACGCGCCGGAGGTCCGCATTTTCGGAAATTAAATTGAGCGCGTCCGCATCGAGCACGCACGGCAGCTCGCTCGTAAGCGCGGCGCCTAGCAGCGTCTCGGCCCGCTCGCTGTCGCCGAGCCCCGGGCCCACGACCATGGCATTGAGATCGAGGCCGAGCGCATCGTCCGCATGGCGCAGCATCAGCTCCGGCGCCTCCGGGTCCACGGGCACGGTGATGTCGAGCATGCCGACATAGACACGCCCCGCGCCGAGCTTGAGCGCGGCGCGACCGGCGAGGAGCGCGGCGCCCGCCATGCCGCTCGCCCCACCGAGGATCGCCACGGAGCCGGCGAGGCCCTTGTGGAAGTTGCGCGGCCGGCGCTTCAGCACCGACTGGAAGAGCTCGCGCGTCGCGACCCAGGCGCTCGGCTTGTCGGGCTCGAGGCCGAGATCCGCCACGCTGATCTCGCCGCAATGATCTGGTCCGTCGAGCGTAAGCAGTCCCGGCTTCAGCGCGATGAAAGTGATCGTATGGGTCGCGCGCACTGCGCAACCCATCACCCGGCCGCTGTCGGAATGCAGGCCGCTCGGGATGTCGAGGGCGAGTACCGGACAGTCCTGGCGGTTCGCGTACTCCACCATGCGTGCATATTCGCCGTCGATGTCGCGCGCGAGGCCGATGCCGAAGAGGCCGTCGATGACAAGGCCCCATTTCCGGTCGGCAATCTCCTCCATGCGGCCCGCAACGCTCACGCGGTAGAACTGCTCCTGCAGGCGGGCGGCGGCAATGCGCGCATCGCCGCCGTTGTTGCCCGGCCCGGCGAGCACGAGGACGTCCTTTTTCTTGTCGGAGGCGAGCTTTGCCGCTAGCTCGGCGGCCGCCGTGCCCGCGCGCTCCATGAGCGGCGGCGTGACCTCGGCCGCCGCGCGCTCGATGCGCCGGATGTCCTCCGTTAGGTAAATCGGACTAGGCACGAGCCCATTCTAAGTGCAGGCCCGGTGAAAGAATGCGCGCTCGAGCGTCAGCTGCGCGTGCTGAGCCTCGTCTTCCCCATCGTGCCGCTCGAGCACGTGGTGAGTGGCCGCAGCAGGAATGGCCGCGCGCGCGTCGCGCTCACCTTCGATGACGGGCTGCGCAGCAATGTCAGCGTCGCCTACCCGATCCTGCGCAAGCTGGGCTTGAGTGCCACCTTCTTCGTCTGCCCCGGCCTGATCGAGCGCGACGCGTGGCTCTGGAACCACGAGGCTCGCGAGCGCCTGCGCGCGCTCGCGCCGGCGGCGCTCGCGGAGCTCGCGGCCTCGCTCGGCGCTCCCGCCGAGCTCGAGGCCTTCGTGGAATGGATGAAGACGCTCGCCATCGCGGCGCGCCGGCGCGTGGAGGAGGCGATCCGCGCCGCGACGCCGCGCTTCAAGCCGACGCGCGAGCAGCACGAAGAATTCGACCTCGCCGGCTGGGACGAGCTTGCGCGCCTGGATGAGCGTGTGGTGACGCTCGGCTCGCACACCATGACCCATCCCATCCTCACTTCGCTCAGCGTGGCAGAAACCGAGGCCGAGCTGCGCGACAGCCGCGCGACGCTGGAAAAGCGCCTGCAGCGGCCGGTCGCGCTTTTCTGCTATCCCAACGGCGATCTGAACGATGCCGCAGTCTCAGCGGCGCGGCGCTATTACCGCTCTGCTGTCACCGTCGACCCGGGCACGGTGCCGTCCACCGCCGATCCGCATCGCCTGCCGCGCTTCGCCGCGCATCCGCGCGGCTCGCGGCGACTCGCACGGCGCATGGTCTTCGGCTGAATTCTGTACTAAGTACGCAATTCAGCGGCGCGTCGCGCCCATCAGCACGTCGGGCAGCCAAGTGCAGAGCGACGGGAAGACGGTGATCAGCACGACGCAGAGCACCATCATGAAGAAGAAGGGCAGCGACGCCCAGGCGACGTAGTTCGAGTCGCGGCCGGTCATCGTCTGCAGGACGAAGATGTTGAAGCCGAGCGGCGGCGTGAGCTCGGCGATCTCGACCAAGAGCACGATGAAGATCGAGAACCAGACGAGATCGAAGCCCGCTTTTTCCACCATCGGTATCACCACGGATGTCGTCAGCACGATCATCGACACGCCGTCGAGCGCGGTGCCGAGCACGATGTAGATAAACGCGAGGATCGCGATCAGCCCATAGGGGTTCGGGTTGAGGGAGGCGACCCATTCCGCCAGCACGCGCGGGATTCCGGTGAACGCCATGCACGAGGAGAGGAAGCTCGCGCCGGCGAGGATGAAGAGGATCATGCACGAGAGCCGCGTCGCGCCCATCAGGCTCGCGTTGAGGCTCGCCCAGTTGAGCCCGCCCGACCACCACGCGATGGCGAGCGCGCCGAGCACGCCGTAGGCGGCGGCCTCGGTCGCCGTCGCCCAGCCGATCACCATCACCCAGACGATGAAGAGGATGAGCAGGATGCACGGCACGAGGAGCCGGCTGCGGTAGAGCTTCTCGCGCAGGCTGTAATGCGCCTCTTCCTTCGGCGTCTTCTCGGGATTGGCGAGTGCCCAGACGATGATGTAGCCCGAGAACAAGGCGGTGAGCACGATGCCGGGAATGAACCCGGCAAGGAACACCTTGATGATCGAGACTTCAGCGGCCACCGCGTATACCACCATGATGATCGAGGGCGGCAGCAGGATGCCGAGCGTGCCTGCCGCGGCGAGCGAGCCGAGGCACATCTTTTCGTCGTAGCCGCGTTTCTTCAGCTCCGGCAGCGCGACCTTGGCGATGGTCGCGCAGGTGGCAGCCGACGAACCGGACACCGTGCCGAACACGGCGCAGCCGAGAATGTTGACGTGCATCAGCCGCCCGGGCAGCCAGCCGAGCCACGGCGACAAGCCCTCGAACATTTCCTCCGACAGCCGAGTTCGGTAAAGGATCTCGCCCATCCAGACGAAGAGCGGCAGCGCGGCGAGCGTCCACGACGCGCTCGAGCCCCAGAACGACTGGAAGAGATTGACGTCGGGCGGCGTGGTGGTGAAGAACTGCAGCCCGAACCATGCTACCGCCGCGAGCGAAATCGCGATCCACACACCGGCGGCGAGCAGCACGAGGAGTAGCGCGAGCAGCACCGTCGCCGACTCCAAGGGACTCACTGCGGCGGCCTCACAGCTTCTCCGAGAAGTCACCCGACGCCGCACGCGCTTCCTCGGCGCGCTGATACGCGGGTTTCTGCCGGCGCAGCACGCTGACGAGCTCATCGAGCACGGCGACGAAGAAGATCGCGATGCCAAGCGGCAGCGAGAGCTGTGGGATCCAGATCGGCACGCGGATCAGCCCCTGCGCTACTTCCTTGAACTGCCAGCTGTCGTAGACGAAGCGCGTGAGCGCCCACAGGATGTACGCGGTGAAGAGTCCAGTCACCGCGAGCGCGAAGAGCTCCGCGTACCAGCGCGTGCGCTCGGGGAGGCGATCGAGGAAGACGCCGACTCGCACCAGGTCGCCGCTGCGGAACGTGTGCCCAAGCGCGAGAAAAGCGCACGCGGCGCAGAGCCACGCAACCATGTCTTCCGCGCCGCGGATGAGGATCCCAGCTTCGCGCCCGGCGGCCTGCGCGAGCATCAGCACGCAGATCGCCGCCATGGCGAGCGCGGCGGCGACGCCGGCGCCGTCGTAGAGGCGGTCGAGGAACCGCCTCACCGCTTATTTACCCGTGCGGTACACCTTGATGAGCTGCTCGCCCTCGGGGCCCGCCTTCTTAAGCCACTCGGCGAGGATCTGGTCGCCGACCTTGGCGTACGCCGACTTCATCGCGCCATCGGGCTCGTGGAGCGTCATGCCGTTCTTGGCGAGCGTCTCGTTCGCTTCCTTCTCGCGCTCCTTCGCCATGTCCCAGCCGCGCTTCTCGGCGCCCGCACCCGAGGTACGCAGCGCCTGTTGCTCATTCTTCGGTAGCCGCAGCAGGCTGCGCGTATTGACGACCACCGCGTTTTTCGGATGGAAGGCGCTGGTGTTGTAGTAGTTCTTCACGAACTCCCACGCCTTGGTGGAAGTGCCGGTCGCGGACGACGTGATCATCGCCTGGATCGCGCCGGTCGCGAACATCTGCGGCACATCGGGCACCTGCACCACCGTCGGGCTCGCGCCGAGGAGCTCGGCCAGGCGCGCGGTCATCGGGCTATAGGTGCGGAACTTCGTGCCCTTGAGGTCGGCCACCGTCTTCAGCGGCTCTTTCGTATAGATGCCCTGGCCGGGCCAGGCCACCGAATAGAGCAGGGTGAGCCCCCGTTGAGCCAGATGCTTCTCCAGCACGGGCTTCTGCGCCTGGTAGAAGCGCCACGCCTGGTCGAAGCCCGCGGCGACGAACGGGATGTTGTCCGCTTCGAAGATCGCGTCCTCGTTGCCGAATTGCGAGAGCAGGAATTCCGCGATGTTCACCTGTCCCGTGGACACGGCGCGCAGGATGTCCGGGTGCTTGATGAGCGAGCCGTTGGAGTGCACCTGGATGACGAGCTTGCCGCCGCTCGCTTTCTGCACCTCCTCGACGAAAGCGTGCACGTTGCGCGTGTGGAACTCGCCGTCGGCATAAGGGGTCGGCATGTCCCATTTGGTTTGCGCCTGCGCGGACCAGCCCAAAGCAAAGGCGAGCGCGCCGATCAGCGTTTTTGTCCTCAGCATGGTGCTTCCTCCTTGGCCGCGGATGTTAGCTCAGTTCCTCGCGCACGCGCCGCGCGAGCGCGAGGCTCGCCGTGAGCCCGGGCGACTCGATGCCGTAGAGCTGCACGAGTCCCGGCACGCCATGGCGGCGCGGTCCCTGGATCTCGAAGTCGGGCGCCGGCTCGCCGGGTCCCGCAGTCTTCGGGCGAATGCCGGCGTAGCCCGGCGCGAGCGCGCCGTCGGGCAGCCCCGGCCAGTAGCGGCGGATTGCCGCGTAGAAGCGCTCGGCGCGGCGCGGGTCCACGTCGTAGTCAATGCGCTCGACCCATTCCACATCCGGCCCGAAGCGCGCCTGCCCGCCGAGGTCGAGCGTCACGTGCACGCCGAGTCCGCCGGGCTCCGGCACCGGGTAGATGAGGCGCGAGAACGGCGAGCGCCTGGTGAGCGAATAGTAATTGCCCTTCGCATAGAGCTCGCGCGGCGCGAGCGCGGCCGGATAGCCTTCGATGCGCCTCGCGACCGACGGCGCGCGCAGGCCGGCGCAATTGACGAGCGTGCCGCAGGCGATCGGCTCGGCGCCCGTGACGCGCAGCTCGAAGCCTTGCCCATTGACGAGTGCATTCTCCAAGGGGCTGCGCAGCGCGAGCATGGCACCGGCGGCTTCGGCGTCGCCGAGGTAAGCGAGCATGAGCGCGTGGCTGTCGATGATCCCGGTGGAGGGCGAATGCAGCGCGCCCATGCAAAAGAGCTCGGGCTCGAGGCGCGCCACTTCCTCCTTGGCGATCCAGTCCATGTCGGTGACGCCATTGGCGTGCGCCTTTTCCCGCAGCGCAGCGAGCTCCGGCAGCTGGTTTTCCTTCGTGGCGACGATCAGCTTGCCGCAACGCCGGTGCGGCACGCCGTGCGACGCGCAGTATTCGTAGAGCAGGTGCCTCCCCTCCACGCACGCGCGCGCCTTGAGCGAGCCCTTCGGGTAATAGATGCCGGCGTGGATGACTTCGGAATTGCGCGAGCTCGTGTGCGTGCCGATCGCGTCTTCGGCTTCCAGCACGATGACCTCGCGGCCGGCGAGCGCGAGCGCGCGCGCGATGGCGAGGCCCACGACGCCCGCGCCGACCACCACGGCGTCCACTCGTTCCAAGTTAGGATTGGATTCTAATGAAGCGCAGAAAGGAAATAGGGCTCTGACCCCGATTGCCACGCTCGTCGGCTATTTTCCCGGCATGCCGATCCGCTACCGCAGCCAGTGGTACATCCTGGAAGGCGAGGCGCCGCTCATCTTCGCGCTCGGCATCCATGGGCAAAATCTCTTCATCGCACGCAAGAACGAGCTGGTGATCGCCAAGCTCTCCTCCCAAGCGCTGCCGCTCGACGCGGCGCGGATCGGGCTTACCATGCGCGCCGTGTCGCAAATTAGAAAGTGCTTGGCATGAGCCGCTGGCAGTTCTGGATCGATCGCGGCGGCACATTCACCGACGTAGTGGCGCGCCGGCCCGATGGCACGATCGTCACGCACAAGCTGCTCTCGGAGAACCCCGAGCGCTATCGCGACGCGGCGCTCGCCGGCATCCGCGCGCTTCTCGGCGTCGCGCCGGGCGCGCCGATCCCCGGCGAGCGCATCGAAGCGGTGAAGATGGGCACCACGGTAGCGACCAACGCGCTCCTCGAGCGCAAAGGCGAGCGCACCGTGCTCTTCATCACGCGCGGTTTTCGCGACGCGCTGCGCATCGCCTACCAGAACCGCCCGCGGCTCTTCGATCGCCACATCGTCCTGCCGGAAATGCTCTACACGAAGGTAGTCGAGGTCGAAGAGCGCGTCGGCGCGCGCGGCGAGGTCGTGCTGCCACTCGACGCCGAGCGCGCGAAGCGCGATCTGCAGGCGGCGTATGCCGAGGGCTTCCGCTCGGTGGCGATCGTGTTCATGCACGGCTACCGCTACACCGACCATGAACGTCGCGTAGCGGAGCTGGCGGAGGAGACCGGGTTCCCGCAGATCTCCGTGTCGCACCGCGTGAGCCCGCTCATGAAGCTCGTCGGGCGTGGCGATACGACGGTCGTAGATGCCTACCTGTCCCCGATCTTGGGCCGCTATGTGCGCCAGGTGGCATCCGAGCTGGAGGGCGTGCGCCTCTTCTTCATGCAATCGAACGGCGGCCTGGCCGATGCGCGACGCTTCCAGGGCAAGGACGCGATCCTCTCCGGGCCGGCGGGCGGCATCGTCGGCGCGGCACGCACCGCGGAAGCGGCGGGCTTCGCGCGCATCATCGGCTTCGACATGGGTGGCACGTCCACCGACGTGTCGCACTACGCCGGCAGCTTCGAACGCGAGTTCGAGACCAAGGTCGCGGGGGTACGCATGCGCGCGCCGATGATGTCGATCCATACCGTCGCCGCGGGCGGCGGCTCGATTCTGCACTACGACGGCTCGCGCTATCGCGTCGGGCCCGATTCCGCCGGCGCCAATCCGGGCCCGGCGTGCTACCGGCGCGGCGGGCCGCTCACCGTGACCGATGCGAACGTGATGCTGGGGAAAATCCAGCCGGCGTTTTTCCCGCGCGTCTTCGGGCCGAACGGCGAGCAGCCGCTGGACGCGGGGGTCGTGGCGCGCGAGTTCCAAAAGCTGACTGGTGCGATTGGCGATGGCCGCAGCGCCGAGGCGGTGGCGGAGGGCTACGTGCAGATCGCGGTCGGCAACATGGCGAACGCGATCAAGCAGATCTCGGTGCAGCGCGGCCACGACGTGACGCGCTATACGCTCAACTGCTTCGGCGGCGCCGCCGGCCAGCACGCGTGCCTCGTCGCCGACGCGCTCGGCATGACGCGCGTCTTCATCCATCCGCACGCGGGAGTGCTCTCTGCCTACGGCATGGGGCTTGCCGACCAGACGGCGATGCGCGAGCGCGCGGTGGAGGCGAAGCTCGACCCGTCGGTGCCCCTCGAGCGCGTGGCCGACGAATTGATGCGCGAAGCGCGCGATGAGCTCGTGCTGCAGGGCGTGCCGGTGGAGCGCATCCGCGTGGAGCCGCGCGCGCATCTCAAGTACGACGGCACCGATACGGCGCTCGTGGTGAACCTCGGCCCGCGCGAGCAGATGCTCGCCGAGTTCGAAGGGGCCTATCGCAAGCAGTTCTCCTTTCTCATGCCCAATCGCGCGCTGATCGCCGAAGCCGTGTCGGCGGAAGCGATCGCGCCGGGGGACGCGCCGCGCGAAGTGCCGGCCCGGCCACGACGGCCGGCGAAGCCCGCGCAGACGGTAAAGCTGTTCACCGCCGGCACCTGGCACGAGGCGCCGCTCTACCGACGCGAGGAGCTCGCCGCCCGGCAGGCGGTCGAGGGGCCGGCGATCATCGCCGAGGCGAATGCGACGACCGTGGTCGAACCGGAGTGGCGCGCGACGGTCACCGAGCTCGACCACCTCGTGCTCGAGCGCACGCGCCCGCGCGCGTCGGCGACGGCGATCGGCACTGAGGTCGATCCGGTGAGGCTGGAGATTTTCAACAATCTCTTCATGTCGATCGCCGAGCAGATGGGCCTGCGGCTGCAGAACACCGCGTACTCCGTGAACATCAAGGAGCGCCTCGACTTCTCCTGCGCCATCTTCGACGGCAGCGGCAACCTGATCGCCAACGCGCCGCACATGCCGGTGCATCTCGGCTCGATGAGCGAGTCGATCAAGACGGTGATCCGGCAGAACGCGGGGCGCATCAAGCCCGGCAACGTGTACGTGCTCAACGCCCCGTACAACGGCGGCACGCATCTGCCCGATGTCACGGTGATCACGCCGGTGTTCCAGGACCGCCGGATCCTCTTTTACGTTGGGTCGCGGGGCCACCATGCCGACATCGGCGGCATCACGCCGGGGTCGATGCCGCCGGGCTCTAAGGTCGTCGAAGAGGAGGGCGTGCTCATCGACAACTTCCTGCTGGTCGAGGAGGGGCGCTTCCGCGAGCGCGAGACGGTGAAGCTCCTCACCTCGGGCCGCTACCCGGTGCGCAACGTCGAGCAGAATATCGCCGACCTGCGCGCGCAGATCGCGGCGAACGAGAAGGGCGTGCAGGAACTCGGCCGCATGGTGGAGGAGTTCGGCCTCGAGGTGGTGCAGGCGTACATGGGCCATGTGCAGGCGAACGCCGAGGAATCGGTGCGCCGCGTGATCGGCGTGCTCAAGGACGGCGCGTTCGAGATGCCGCTCGACAACGGCGCGGTGATCCGCGTGCGCATCACCATCGGCGGCGACCGGCGCAGCGCCACGATCGATTTCACCGGGACATCGGCTCAGCTGCCGAATAACTTCAACGCGCCGTCGGCCGTGTGCATGGCGGCGGTGCTCTATGTCTTCCGCACGCTGGTCGATGCTGACATTCCGCTGAACTCCGGCTGCCTGAAACCGCTGAACGTCATCATCCCGGAGGGCTGCATGCTGAAGCCGCGCTACCCGGCGGCGGTGGTCGCGGGGAACGTCGAGACCTCGCAATGCCTGACCGAGGCGCTCTATGGCGCGCTGCAGGTCATGGCCTCGGCGCAGGGCACGATGAACAATTTCACGTACGGCAACGACCGCTATCAGTACTACGAGACGGTCGGCGGCGGCTCGGGCGCGGGTCCGGGCTACGACGGCGCGGATGTGGTGCAGACGCACATGACGAACTCGCGGCTCACCGATCCGGAAGTGCTCGAGTGGCGCTTTCCGGTGCGCCTCGAGAGCTTTGAAATCCGACCCAGCTCGGGCGGCCGCGGCCGCTGGCGCGGCGGCAACGGTGCCATCCGGCGCGTGCGCTTCCTCGAGCCGATGACCGCGGCGATCCTGTCCGGCCACCGGCTCGTGGCGCCGCACGGCATGGCGGGCGGCGAACCGGGCGAGCGTGGAAGAAATTACGTGCTGCGCGCCGACGGAAGTCACACCGAGCTCGGGCCGTTCGACCAGACCGAGATGGCGGCCGGCGACATATTCGTCATCGAAAGTCCGGGAGGCGGCGGGTACGGCTCGCCTCACTAATATAATGGCGGCCAAGAAATGAATCCGACCGCCATCTACTCGAAGTCGGGGAAGGGGGTGCAGGAGGCTTCGGGGAAGACGAGCCTCTTGCAGCGAACAGACCGCGCAGTTCTCGCTGCCATAGACGGGCGTGCCACGCTCGCCGATGTGGCGCAGAGAGTCGGCAAGTCCTTCGACGCCGCCTTCCAGGGCATCATCAACCAGCTCGACAAGGACGGCTTCATCCGCCAGGTGACCACCGGCGCGCCCGGCGCCGCCGCGGCGAAGCCCGCAGCCGCGGCGCCGGCAGCGAAGGCGCCGCCAAAGCCGGCGGCCAAAGCCGCGCCCGAGCCGAGCCTCGGTGACCTCGATTTCAGCTCGCTTGGCGCGAGCAAGCTGCCATCGCGGCCAGCCGCGAAGGCGCCGGGGGCGGCCCTGGAGCAGACCACCGTGCTCGCCAAGGCCCGCGAGGAAGCGGAAGCCAAGGCGGCGGCCGAGCGCGAGAAGCTCAAGAAGGAAGCCGAGGCCAAGGCGCGCGCCGAGATGGAGGCGCAGGCGCGGGCGGAGGCGGAAGGCAAGCTGAAGGAACAAGCCGCGGGCAGGGCGAAGGCCGAGGCCGAAGCGAAAGCGAAGGCAGCGCACGAAGCCGCGGCCCGTGCCGCCGCCGAAGCTAAGGCGCAGGCCGAAGCCGAAACGCGGGCGAAGATCGAGGCCGAGACCAAGGCGAAGCTCGAGGCCGAGCGCAAGGCGCGCGAGCAGGCGGAGCGCAAGGCGAAGGAAGAAGCCGAGCGCGCGCGCAAGGAAGCCGAGGACCTACGGCAGCGGCTGGAAGCGGAGCGCATGGCGCGCGAGGCGGCCGAGCGCCGGGCAAAGCAGGAGGCCGAGGCCAAAGCGAAGCTCGAAGCCGAGCGCCGGCGTGAAGAGGAAGAGGCGGCGCGGCGCGAGGCGGAGGGCGCCGCCGCGGCGGCAGCGGCCGCGATGGCGAACGTCGAAGCGGCGCCCGGGCCGGGCGACGGGGTATCGAAGAAGGCGAAGAAGAAGGACAACTTCGCCGATTCGCTGCTCGCTGACCTCGAGAGCTTCACCAGCCAGGACGACGAAGAGCAGGCGAAGAAAGAGACCGAGCGCCAGGAGCTCGATCGCAAGGTCAAGGAAGAAGCCCAGCGACGGCGCGCGGCCGAGGAGGAAGAGCAGCGCCTGGCCGAGGAGGCACGTCGCGGGCGCGAGGAAGAGGAGCGCCGCGCCGAGGAGGAAGAACGCCGCGCACAGGAGGACGAGCGCCGCAAGCGCGAAGCCGAGGAGATCCGGCGCAAGGCCGAGGCTGCCACCGTGGCGGCGATGGCCAAGGAAGGCAAGAAGCACGAGCCGAAGGAGGCCGAGGAGGACATGCCGGTCGGCGAGGACGACGCTGACATGGAGGAGGTCGAGCGCGAACAAGCGGAGCGCGCGGAGGCGACGGCCCGGGAAAAGGAGAAGGAGCGCGCGGCAGAGAAGGAGAAGAAGCCCGCTTACAGGCCGCCGCCGCGTCCGCGGCGGCCGATAAAGTGGGGCAAGCCCGTGGCCACGATCGCGGCGCTCGTCCTTATCATCGGCGTCGGTGCCGCGCACATCGTGCCGCTCGACACGGCGGACTACGAGCGCGCCTCCAGCGAGGCGCTGGGGCGCACCGTGAAGGTCGGCTCGGCGCATCTGTGGCTCTTCAGCGGGCTGCCGGAGATCCGCTTCAGCAACGTGCGCGTCGGCGATGCCAGGATCGCGCGCGTGGTCGCGACCGGCTGGCCGGGCGGGCTTTTCGGCCCGAAAAAGCAATTCAGCAACCTGCGCATCGAGGGCCTGAGCCTGCCGCAGGAAGCGATCGGCGATGCGCTCTTCGCCCGGGTGCGCGCCGACAATCTCAATGTCTCGAGCATCACCATCAAGCAGCTCCAGCTGCCCGGGCCGGCGGCGCTGCCGAAGGATCTGATCGCCGAGGCCACGCTCGACGCGCGGGGGAGGCTCCGCAGCGCCAAGGTCGAGGGCCCCGACGGGCTCCTCGCCAAGCTCATGCCCCGCGAGGACGGCTCGATCGACTTCGACGTGCTCGCGGGCGGCTTCACCCTGCCGATCGCGCCGCAGGTCACCCTCAGCAAGTTCGCGATGCGCGGCGTCGCCACGCCCCGCGGCATGACGATCAGCGAGTGGGGCGGCGCCATCTTCCAAGGCGGCATCTCGGGCAAGGCGACCGTGCGCTGGGCCGGCAGCTGGAACGTGGACGGCGTCGTCACGGTGCGCAACATCAACGCCTCGGTATTCGCGCCGGCGCTCCTTTCATCGGGCAACGCCGACGGCACGGCGAAGTTCTCGATGAGCGCGTCCGATCCCGCGGGCCTCGTCGCCGGCAGCCGGCTGGACGGC
>VBCM01000233.1 GCA_005883675.1 Betaproteobacteria bacterium | reverse complement strand
ATGTGTTTCGCCTGGAATGAACAAAACGCAATTAGAGCTCGACGCGCCGCTCGGCAGCCTTCGCCAGCGCTTCGGTGCGCGTGCGCGCGCCAAGCTTCCTGAAGAGCGACTCAACGTGGAACTTCACCGTGTGGAGCGAAATGCCGAGCTTGCGCGCGATCGCCTTGTTCGTGTGGCCCTCGCCGATCGCGCCGAGCACTTCCATCTCGCGCGGCGTGAGCAGCGCATCCGGCTCGCTCGCCGCGGCAAAGCCGGCGCTCGCGTCCTGCATCGTCACGTCCGCCGGCTCGGCCGCATCCACCACCTCGTGACCGGCCTGCTGCAATAGCACGCGCAGCTCGGCCGCCAGCGCCGGGTCTTGCACACTGATAGCCACGCGCAAGCGCCGCGCTGCCGGCGACTTCACCGCCTGAATCATGCGGGCCGCGCAGCGATCGTCGCCTGCACCGAGACGAGCTTGCCGCCGCGGATGACGCGCAGCTCCGCCGGGCGGCCGATGTCGGAGAGCGCGGCCGCAATGCGGCGCAGCCGGTACGCCGGCGTGCCATTCACGGAGAGCACGATGTCTCCGGCGACGAGGCCGGCCTTCGCGGCCGGGCTGTCGGCAGCGATCGACATCACCATCGCGCCGCCCGGCTGCCCGGCCTGTTCCTTCAGCGCATCGGGCACCGCAACCGGCTGCAAGCCGATGCCGAGCCAGCCGCGGGCGACGCGCCCGTCCTTGAGCAGCGCCGGAAGCACGCGCTCGATGGTGGCGGATGGAATCACGAGCACGCGCCCGCGTGGACCGAAGGTCGTGATGCCCAGCCGCGCGCCGGCCGCATCGAGCACCGGCCCGCCCTCTTCGGCTCGCGCGAGCGCGATGTCGAGGACGATGTAGCGATCGATGCGCCCGCCGGCGCTGGAGGCCCATTCGGACCCGGCGGTGTTCACCACGCCCAGGCGCGCGCGCACGCCGCCCGCGCCGTCCGCGCCATAGGCGAGCGCGAAAGCGCCGGCCACTGCCTCAGCGTTTATCGGTGATTGAAAGTCCACGGGGCGCTCGAGCCGCAGCGCGGCGATGTTGGTACCGGGATCGCGGCCGGCGAGCTTCGCCTTCGCCACGGCGCCGCCGGCGAGCACGAGCTCGAACTCGTCGCGCCGCGGCAGCGACTGCTCGGAAGCGATCGCCACATCCGCCTGCCAGAGCGTGGCGCTGAGATGGCGCCCATCGGCGAGGCGGATGGCGGCGATTGCGCCGCGTACAACGGCTGCGCGCGCGGCGAGGGCGCTGGAAAACTGCACGAGAAGATCGGTATTCATGGACGAGACAGTAGCCGCGTCGCGGCTCGGTGCCCACCGGCCGGAAGGCCGGGTGCGCGGTGCTTAGATGGGGCCGCGCGCCCCGCGGGACAAGGGCTTAGCCGGAGCTCGGGTCCACGCTGCCGCCGCCGGCTGCGCGCGGCGGCGCTTCGCCGGGGCGCCGATCCCAGCAGACGAAGATGCCGGCGACGATGGCCACGAGGAGCAGGATCTCAAAGAAGACGATGAGCTGCATGCGCGCTCCTATTCTGGTTCTTCTGCCTCCTCGCACGAAGGAAAAGCACAACGCGTACCACGGCGCTTCCCCGGGGAACGGCGCGCTTTTGCGTTCTTTCGCGCACCCGCATAGTGCGAGCGCAGTTTCGGACGCACCGATAACGGTCGCCGCCCCCGTGCGCCTAAGCTAGGCGCGCATGGGGCTGCTGCGAGTCAAAGGCACGATCGACGTCGGCCAGTTCGCGACGAACGCCTTCCAGTTCCAGGAAACGCCCGGCGGCAGGTTCAAGACCACGCATGCCTTCGAGGGCGCGCTCGTCCACGGCAAGCAGGGCGCGAAGGCGCCGCTCGACAGCCAGGGGCGCGTACGGGTCCGGCTCCAGGGAATCGACGCGCCGGAGCTCCATTACCAGCCCTCGCCGCTCGGCAAGTCGCTTAAGGCGTCGCTCTCCACGACCGTCGTCGGCGCTTATAGCGCGCTCGCGCACAAGTACCGCCAGCACTGGGCGGAGTCGGCGGCCTTGGCGCTGCTCAGGTTCGTTTCACAGTCGGGCAAGCAGGCGATTCCCTGCACGGTGACGACGGTGGTCGCGGAGCCGACCGATGTGTTCGACACGTACGCGCGCCTCGTCGGCGATATCTGGATCCAGCAGCAGAACGTCAACCTGTGGCTCGTTCGCCAGGGCTGGGTCTATCCGAGCTTCTACGACAGCATGAAGGCGAACGAGATCAACGCCGTGCTCAAGGCTTGGACCATGGGCAAGACGAAGGGCCGCGTTGCAAAGGCGCTCGCGAAGAGCGTCGGCACGCTCGACTGGAAGCTCGTCTATCGCAGCGGCGCCAGCATGAATGTCGTGTCGGGCGCGGATAAAGGCGCCGTGCTGTATCCGAAGATGTACCGGCGCCTCGTTACTTGGTCGGCGGAGAAGAAGGCCGGCGTGACAAGCCAGACGTTCAAGCAGTTCGTCGCCGGCGGCGGCGACAAGTACCTGCGGCTCGCCGACTTTCGCGCGAGCGGCAAGAACGCGAAGCCCTATCCGCTCGCGACCGTGCTCGGCGCAGGCGGCGCGTGCAACCTGCGGCCGGAGAGCACGGTGTTCGTGGAAGATCCGAACAGCCAGCTCAAGAAGGACAACAAGATCGTCCATAGCTGGTTTTGAGCGAGGCGCCTCTAAGATCACAAAATGTGATCTTTAGCGCGCTCTCGCGTAGTCGAGCATCCCCTGGAAGTCGACCACGACTGCCGGCTCGTCGCCGACCACCCAAGCGTCATGGCCCGAGGGCAGCAGCGAGACGTCGCCCGGCTTGCAGTCGAACTCGGTGCCGTCGTCCATGCGGATGCGAAGCACGCCCGACACGTGGTACTGGAAGTGCGGCGCCTCGCAGCTCTTGGTGCCGGCGAGCGGCTGCACCGAGGTGGCCCAGCGCCAGCCGGGCTCGAACACCGCGCGGCCGATCGCCGCGCCGCCGATATTGACGAGCTCGACGCGGCCTTTCGGGAACTGGCGCACTTCGTCCGCTCTGCCGAAGTTCTTGAACTCGGCCTTCGCATCATGCTTGTGGAGATTCATTTCGCCTCCCCCGCGAGCACCCATTTCTCGGCGGTGGGCTTGCCGTCCTTCATCATGGTGAGCGTGCCGTCCAGGCGCTGGCCGCGCACCACGCCGCGCCACACGAGCTTGCCGTACTGCGGGCTCTCGGTCTCGGCCTCGAAGGCGAGCCCGTCCTGCGCCGCGGCTGCCTTGTAAGGCCCGTCGCCGTAGCCGTAGGCCTGGCAGGCGCTGGAATGGAAGCGCCCGTTCCTGAAGCTGATGGTCTCTTCGTCGCCCGCGCGCTTGCCGCACTCGAGCACCACGCCTTCGAAGGTCCTGCCGTCCAGTTTCATGAGCGTTCTCCTTGGTTGGAAAGCGTGCTCATGCTCCCGCGCCGGGGCGCGCCGCGGTATGGGGAAGATTGCGTACTACGCCGCGAGGGCGGCGATGAGGCGCTCGGCGATCGCGCGGAAGCGGCGCACATCGCCATGCGAGCGCGCGAGCATCATCGCGCCCTCGAGCGAGCTCACCAGCAGCCGCGCCACCTCGCGCGGCGCGCCCGAGAACTCGAGCTCGCCCGCGCGCCGGCCCTGCTCCAGCACCGCGCCGAGCCAGCGCTCGTTCTCGTCGAAGAAGTGCCGCAGCTCCTGCTGCATCGCCTTCGGCAGCGTCGCGTACTCGGCGGCGAGCATGCCGCAGAGGCACATGCGCCCGTCGCGCAGCACCTCCGCGTAGATACCGGCATAGCGGCGCAGCTTCTCGCGCGGGCTCTTCACCTTGCGCTCGATCGCCTCGAGCGCGGCGAGGAAGTTTCGCTCGTAGCGGCCGATGAGGCTCCTGCCGAGCTCGCTCTTCGCAGGGAAGTGGTAGTGCAGGCTCGCTTTCGTCACTTTCAGCGCGGCGGCGATGTCGGCGTAGCTGAAGCCGTTGTAGCCGCGCGTCTGCACCAGGCGCTCGGCGAGCTCGAGGATGCGCTCCGAGGTCTCCACGGCCCAAGCTTACCTACTAGTAAGTTGACAGGCAACCAGGCCCCGGCGCACGATGGGCGCCATGCTGTCCCACGCGGCGATCGAGCGGTCCCTCCACGCGCTGCACGCCATCGGCGACGGCTGCGTGCAGAGCGACGACTTCGCGCGCCGCGGCGTCGCGTGCCTGCCGCGGCTCGTTGCCTCCGAGCTCACCACGCTCTCGGTGTGCAATCTCGACACCGGGCATCGCGCCGTGGTGAGCGACCAGCCCGGCGCCATCGGCGGCCGCGAGCTCGCGCTCTTCGACCGCTACTTCCACGCGCATCCGCTGGTGCGCGAGCACGGCCGCAACCCGCGCGCCGTGACCCGGCGCATCGACGACCTCGTGCCGCCGGCCGCGTTCCGCGAGAGCGCGCTCTACAACGACTACTACCGCGCCATCCGCATCGACCACGCCATGGCGGTGCCGATCCACGTCGACCGGCGCCTCTTGGTGAGCTTCGTCTTCAACCGCCGCGGGCGCGGCTTCGACGACGCCGAGCGCGACGCGCTCGAGCTCATCCGCCCGCACCTCGGCAACCTCTATCGCCTGTGCGCCGCGCTCGGCCGCGCGGGCTGGGCGCCGGCGCAGGCCTCATCGGCGCGATCCTCGCCATCAGCCCGCGTACCGTGCACAAGCACCTGCAGCGCATCTACGAGAAGCTGGGCGTCGAGACGCGCACCGCGGCGGTGGCACGGGCGCACGCCTTACCAGCCGCCTAGCGCGGTCCGCGCCTCCTTTAAGATCGAAGGCGTGAGAAAGACCCGCCCGGTCTTCGGCGCGTTCGACCAGGGCC
Organism: Betaproteobacteria bacterium; assembly: GCA_005883675.1. Taxonomy (GTDB): domain Bacteria; phylum Pseudomonadota; class Gammaproteobacteria; order Burkholderiales; family SG8-39; genus SCGC-AG-212-J23. Next base: position 318 of record VBCM01000233.1, on the reverse strand, counting down.
AGATCCCGGACATCGCGGTATTCAGCCAGGCGACGACGCCGCTCGGCCTCGATCTCGACAAGCTCGTCGCCGCGCTGCAGAAGTTCGTCACGGACTACGTCGTCCCCGTGTGGGGGACGCCCGCGCGGCTCGCGCGGACGACCGGCTTCAAGAAGGGCGCATGGGCGCTCGTCTTCCTCGACACCGCGGACCAGGCGAATGCGCACGCCTACCACGAGCTCACGCCCGACGGCTTCCCGCTCTCCAAGGTGTTCGTGAAAACGATCGCCGAGGCGGGCGCGTCGCTCACCGTAGCGGCGTCGCACGAGCTGGTCGAGA
>VBCM01000232.1 GCA_005883675.1 Betaproteobacteria bacterium | reverse complement strand
TCATCTCGTGGTCGCGGCCGTGCTGGTCGGAGAGGAAGGAGCCGGAGCGCTCGTCGGTCCACTTCACCGGCCGCTCGAGCTCGCGCGCCGCGTGGGCGAGGCAGACGTACTCGGGATAGATGGAGCCCTTCATCCCGAACGAGCCGCCGACGTTGGGCGTGAGTACGCGCACGCTTTCGTGCTTTACGCCGAGGATGTCGGCGAGCTGGTTCCGCATCGCGAACACGCCCTGGCCCTGGGCGACGAGCGTGAAGCGCCCATCCTCGTACTGGCAGAGCGCGGAGCGGGGCTCCATGGCCGCGACCACCACGCGCGTGTTGCGCAGCTTGAGCCTGGTGACATGCGCGGCGCCGGCAAAGGCTTCCGCGACCTGCTGCGGGTCACCGAACAGGAAGTCGAGCTGGACGTTGCCCGGCACGTCGTCGTAGAGCTGCGGCGCGCCCGGCGCCGCCGCCTCGCTCGCGGTGGCCACTGCGGGCAGCGGCTCGATGTCGAGCTCCACCGCCTCGGCCGCGTCCTTCGCCTGAAGCGCGGTCTCGGCGACCACGCACGCCACCGGGTCGCCGACGAACCGGACCTTGTCGGAGGCGAGCGATTTGCGCACCGGCCGCTTCATCGGCGTGCCGTCGCGCTGCTTGAAGTCGAGCGCGCACTTGTGCGGGCCGTACCCCGCGAGGTCGGCGGCGGTGTAGATCGCCAGCACCCCGGGCATGCGCTTCGCCCGCTCGGCGTCGATGCCCTGCAGCCGCCCATGCGCGTGCGGGCTGCGCACGACGTACGCGTACGCCTGCCCGGGCTCGTTGACGTCGTCGGTGTAGCGGCCGGCGCCGCGCAGGAGCTGCGGGTCTTCCGTGCGCTCGACGCGCTCACCAATGCGGTAATTCGGGGAGACGCACCATGGAAGAGCACGAGCAAGAGGAAAAGAAGCCGATCGAGAACTGGAACGGCGAAGAGCGCCGCCGGGGTCCGAGCGACGATTACAAGGGCGACGAGCGCCGCAAGACCGAGGCGATGGAACGCATGCCCGGCGGCAACCCGAAAGGCGGCAACCCCGGCATGGGGTAAACCGGTCGTCTTTTGTGCGACTCGCAGCATCGAATGCCGGCGGCAGCGCGCGGGCGCGCGCGCCGGTATAAGGAACCTGCAGCAAGGAGCACGGCCATGGACGAGTACACGCCGCAGGAAGTCGAGATGCCACAGCCGCTACGGCGCTACTACGGCGATGAGCGCCGGCGCCTCTTCCCGGACGGCTACGACGGCGTCGAGCGCCGCATCCCCGACCCGCCCTGCGAGCAGGACCTGGACCGCGAGCCGCCGCCGAACTGAGAAAATGAGGCGGTGGACCGCCTCGAGCGCTTCTATAAGATCGACCGGCTGCTGAAGGAGCGCAAGCTCGTCTCCTTCGCCGTTTTCAAGCACGAGCTCGGCATGTCGCCGGCGAGCGTCAAGCGCGACCTCGCCTACATGCGCGACCGCTACAACGCACCGATCGAGTACGACCGCGAAGCGAACGCATACCGGTTCGGAAGACCGCGCACCGGCCCGCGCTACGAGCTGCCGGGCCTGTGGTTCAACGCCTCCGAGGTGCTCGCGCTGCTGACCACGCTGCGCATGCTGGGCGATCTGCAGCCCGGCATGCTCGACGGCGAGACTCGCGCCCTGCGCGAGCGCCTGCGCGCCATCCTCGGCTCGGGCGACCACTCTCCGGCGGAAGTCGAGAAGCGCATCCGCCTCTTCCAGCCCGAGCGGCGCGCCGGCGACCCGCAGCACTTCGGCATCGCCGCCAGCGCGGTGCTAAGGCGCGCGCAGCTCTGGATCCGGCACTACAACCGCACGCGCGACGAGGAGACCGAGCGCGAGGTCTCGCCGCAGCGGCTCGTGAACTATCGCGGCACCTGGTACCTGGACGCCTGGTGCCACCTGCGCAAGGACCTGCGCAGCTTCGCCGTCGACGCGATCCGCGAGGCGCGGCTGCTGGACGCCCGGGCGAAGGAAGTGCCGGACGCCGAGCTCGACGCGCATCTGGGCGCGGGCTACGGCATCTTCGCCGGCACGAAAGTGGAATGGGCCACGCTCAGGTTCACCCCGGCCGCGGCACGTTGGGTCGCGGCGCAGAATTGGCACCCGCAGCAGCGCGCGCGCCATGAGGACGACGGCAGCTATCTGCTGGAGCTGCCTTACGCCGAGACCCCGGAGCTCGTGATGGAGATCCTCAAGTACGGCGCCGACGTCGAGGTGCTGGGCCCATCCGAGCTGCGCGAGCGCGTCGTGCGAGCGCTGGCGCAGGCCGCGCGCCGCTATAACGGCGCTTAGGCGGCTTTGCGCAGGTCGCAGGCGGACAGCAACGCTTCCAGGACCTCGCGCAGCTCCTCGGCGGATACGCCGGCCGTCCGCGCCCAGTCCCAGGTCTCAAGCTCGCTGTCGAGCTCGAACGCTGTCTCTTCGCCCCGTCGTCCGTGCGGGGCAGGGCGCCGGGATTTATGGCTAGCGTGACGGCCAATCTGCTGGATTGCGGGCGTGATGAAGAACCGCGAGAACGTCGATACGCTCGGCTTTGGGAATGTAAAACACGAGGTAGGGAAATCGAGAAACGATCGCACGGCGCATTTCCCGCCAGATCACCGGATTCGCGTTCGGGAAGGCGGCGATACTTTCGAGCCGCTCTCCAACCGCCGCAAGAAATGCCTCCCCCAGCCCGCGACGCTGCGATTCGTACCATTCGAACGCTGAGCGAAGATCGTTTTGTGCTCGCTCGCGGAGGATGACCCGCCGGGTCATTTACCGCGGCGAATAGCCGCGAACACCTCTTCCATGGTCAGGCCCCCGTCCGGATCGGCGTCCATTTCCGCGAGACGGCGATCGAGCTCTTCCTTCTGCCAATCGGTAAGAGGGAGCGCATCCGGAACGGTCGAAATGCTCGCCCAGATCGCCTCGACGAGTTCCATGCGTTCCTCGAGCGGCAAGGACAGGATTTCGGCGACGAGTTCTTGCTTACCCATGCGTTCTAGCCTACCACCTCAGCACACGGCAGATTACCCGACCGGATGCGCCGGCCCATTTCCTCGTTCGATAGCGTGCGCCTGGCATCCGAATCGGCGAGCCCGCGCTGAACCATGACGTAGAAAGCGAGCTCGCGGACGATCTCTTCCGGCGAGCTGTTATCGGGCTGCTTCTGGATCAGCTGCGTGAGTTCTTCCTTTGCCGTGGCCATGGCGATCCTTCCAACGCGACATCGCGAGCCTACCACCGCCCAAGCTCACCGCCTGAGCCACCCTGGGCGCTACCGTGCCCGGCATGATTCCCATCGACCTCGTTCTCGCACTTTCGCCCACGATCCTCTGGGCGTGCCTCTGGCTCGCCGATTGGGTGCGCCAATGATCGCCACGGCCCTGCGACCGCTCATGACCGCGCTGCGCCTGCGCTCGGGCCGACGGCGCCTGAACCGGCGCCAGCTCATCAAGCTTCTCGCCGACGCCAGTCGCCGTCCAAATTATCATCAGCGCACGTTCCGCCCACCGGGCGAAAGGAAGATCTATGAAGAAGGCTGACCGCAAACCGGCGGACGAGCTGCGCCCGCAATACAAGCGCTCGGATTTCGCCACCCTGGTGCGCGGCAAGTACGCCCATCGCGCAGTCGAGGCCAGCAATGTCGTCGTGCTGGAGCCGCAGGTGGCGCGCGCTTTCCCGAATGACCGGGCCGTGAATGCGGCCTTGCGTGGCGTTCTGCGCGCGCGCAAGCGCGGCGCCCGCCCGGCGAGGCGGACGATACGCACACGCCGCGAGCGCCGCGCCCGTTGACGCTTGGGGTCAGAGCCCGAATTTCGCCTTTTCCTGGTTTTGGGGCTCTGACCCCGAGTTCACGCGGCCTCGATTGGCGCGGCAGCGGTTGACCGGCCTGCGGCGTCTATACTTTCGCCATGACCAAGCTCCTAGAAAAGGCCATGCAGGAAGTGGCAAAGCTGCCGCCCTCCGAACAGGACGCCGTGGCCGCCATCCTGCTCGAGGAGCTTACGTCCGAGCAGCGCTGGGCTGATTCCTTCGCGAAGTCGCAGGACCAGCTCGCCAAGCTCGCCCAGGAAGCTTTGAGCGAGTACAACGCGGGCCGCACCAAGCCTCTGTAGAGGCGTGCAGTCGCACACAACCGAGGCGTTCCGCAGACTGCTCGCGGCAGCGCCCGCTGTGATTCAAGCGAAGGCCGGAAGCGCGTATCGGCTCTGGGCTCGCAACCCGGCACACCCCTCCCTGCGCTTCAAGAAAGTCCACACGACATTGCCCATCTATGCGGTGAGGATCGACCGGGATTGGCGCGCCTTGGGAGTCATGAAAGAGGAGGCGATGGTTTGGTTCTGGATCGGCCCGCATCGCGAGTACGAGAGGTTGCTTTCTAAGCTGTAACTCAGGCGCAGGCAGCCACTACCCAGGCAGTGCAGGCTCACGCCCTGAGCCACTGACCTCGCAACAATGGGTCCTCAAGAGGAGGTGCCCATGGAACTCGTTACCCGCCACGCCCGCGCCCGCATGCAGCAGCGCGGCATCCGGGCCGAGGTGCTGGAGGCGCTGCTCGACTACGGCCGCGAAGTCCACGCCGGCGGCGGCTGCGACCTCGTGTTCTTCGACAAGCGTGCCCGCGCCCGGCTCCCGCGCGAGAACGCCGCCCTCGCCGCCCAGGCCGCGCGCGTGTGCAAGAGCTACGCGATCGTCGGATCAGAGGGGAGCGTCATCACCGTCGGCCACCGGTTTCGCCGCATCCCGCGCTAGGGGTCAGAGCCCGAATTTCGTCTTTTCTTGGTTTAGGGCTCTGACCCCGATTTTTTGGGAGTAGCTATGACTCGCACGATCATCGTCCAAGCCGAAGAGCCGGTGGCCTGCCCGAAGTGCAACCACCGCTTCCCGCTCTGCGAAGGCCTCTCGCGCCAGGCGATCGAGCGCCACGCCGGCGAATTCGAGCGCGCGGTCGCCGAGGGCCGCAAGACACTCGAGGCGCGGCTTGCCGCGGAGGCAAAGGCGCAGTTCGACATCCAGGCAAAGGCGCTGAACGAGGCCCTGAGCGCGAAGGAGACCACGCTTACCCGCTTTCGCCAGGAAGAGCTCGCGCTTCGCCGGCAGCTCCGCGAGCTCGACGAAGCGAAGAAGAACCAGGACCTCGAGTACCAGCGCAAGCTCGATGCCGAGCGCAAGCGCATCGAGGAGCAGGCGCGCTCCCAGGTCGGCGAGGAGCTCGGCCGCCGCGAGGCGCAGTGGAAGGCGCAGCTCGAGTCCGCGCAGCGCGAGGCTGCGGACCTCAAGCGCAAGCTCGAGCAGGGTTCGCAGCAGCTCCAGGGCGAAGCGCTCGAGCTCTCGCTCGAGGCCATGCTGAAGAGCTCGTTCCCGCCTCGTGTGCGGCACGATCCTCTGGGAAGCGAAGCAGACCAAGGCCTGGCAGGGCGCGTGGCTGCGCAAGCTCAAGGACGAGCAGCAGGAGATCGGCGCCGAGTTCGCCGTCATCGTTACCGCCGCGATGCCAAAGGATGCGCGCGAGCCCTTCCTGCGCGATTCAGACGTCTGGGTAACGCGCTACGACGCCGCCCGGCCGCTCGCAGAGTGCCTGCGCGCCGCGCTCCTCGAGCTCGCCAAGCAGCGCCAGGCGAACCTCGGCCGGAGCGAGAAGATGGAGCTCCTCTACAACTACATCTGCAGCCCGCAGTTCGGGCAGCGGCTGAAGAGCCTCTACGACGGCTTCGTCGCCATGCGCGAGGAGCTCGAGGCCGAAAAGGCCGCGCTCGGGCGCATCTGGAAAAAGCGCGAAGCGCAGCTCACGCGCATGCAGGATGGGCTGCTGAGCGTGGTCGGCGACCTACAGGGCATCGGCGAGGAGGCGCTGCCGGCGCTCGACGTCGTGGCGGCGCTGCCGACCGGCTCAGAGGCCCACGAAATCAGCGCGCCGAATCTGGTCCAGATGAAAAGCTATTTGGGGCCGGGGTCGTAATTATCGGCGCCGGGACTATACTTCCTCGCGTGGCCATGATCGACATAGCGGCCCTGAGCGCCGAACAGCGGCTGGAACTCCTCGAGCAGATCTGGGACAGCCTGAGCGCCAATCCACAGGCCGTGCCGCTCACGCAGGCGCAGCGCGAGGAGCTCGACCGCAGGCTCGATGAGCTCGAGGCCGAGGGGCCGTCCGGAATTCCCTGGGAAGAGGTCTATCGGCGGTTGCGCGACCGCCGCGCCTGATGCAGGTCATCCTCCGTCCCGCCGCCGCGGCGGACATCGAGGATGCGATTTCCTGGTACGACCGGCAGCGCCCCGCCCTAGGGACCGAGTTCCTGGAAGCCGTGAACGCGTGGTGGTCGCCTGCATGCATGGGCGCCGCGATCCAAAGCGCTGGCGCTCGCGTCGCTGAGGCTCAGGCGAATTCGGAGCCAGGGTCGTAATTAGCCGGCGGCGGCGTCGGCGCCAGTCGGAACAAGCCGCATCGCCGCGAACCGCAGGTAGAGCTCCCGGCACGCCCAGGCATCGGTCGCCGCGTATGCGATCTGCTGCGGCGAGAGCGTGCGCGCCGCCCAGTTCGACGTTTTCGTGCCCTTCGGGATACGGATGCCGAGGAACAGCGCCGCAAGTGTTCGCACGCCCGACCTCTCGACGCCGTGGGCCCGCGCCAGGGCGCCCAAGTCGACGAGCGCGGCCGGCGCAACCTCGAATACCTTGCCGAGCTGGCGCACGTCCTCGGCGAGGCCGACGCCCGCCTTCACCGTCGCCGGCGACGCGAGGAGGTCGCGGAGCACCGCCGAGAAATCCGCTCGCGCGAGCTGGAAGAGGTACACCGCTCGCGCGCTCGCCACCTGCACGAGCGCCGTCGGGTAGCTCTGGCCCACGCGGAAGGCGGGCCGCGTCTCGGTATCGAAGCCCACGACGTGCTCCGCGGCGAAATCGGCCGCCGCGCGCTCCGCGTCCTCGCGCGTCGCCACGAGGCGCACGTCGCCCTCGACCGGCAGCGTCATGGCCGCATGGTATCCGGGTAGCCTTGTGCGCATGGCGCTCCGGCTCGTCCTCGACACGCAGGTCTGGCTCGACTGGCTGGTGTTCGACGACCCGGGCATCCGGCGGCTGCGCAACGCCGTGCACCTCGGCCGCGCCCGGATCTACATCGACGCGGCCTGCGACGCCGAGCTCGCGCGCGCGCTCGCCTACGATCTCGGCCGGCACCGCATTGCCGAGCCCGCCCAGGCCGCCGCGCTCGCCCAGGCGCGGCGCCTCTCTCAGCGCATCGAAGCCGCGCTCTCCGCCGCCGAGCGGGCGAGCCTGCCGCAATGCCGCGACCCGGACGACCAGAAGTTCATCGAGGCCGCGGTCGCCGCGCGCGCCGACGCGCTCATCACCAAGGACCGCGCGCTCCTCGAGCTCAACCGCCGCCGCGCGCGCGCCGTGCCGTTTCGCATTCTCAA
>VBCM01000235.1 GCA_005883675.1 Betaproteobacteria bacterium | reverse complement strand
TGCCCAGATCGCGCAGCTGGACAGTGCCCAGATCGACGGTCAACGCGCCGCCGTAGCTCACCTTGGCGTTACGCACCTGCACGTGGTCGACGATGAATTTGCGCTGCGGCGCGTCCTTGCTCTCTTTAGCCGCGCCGCCGCCTTGCGATTTCGGCAGCTGCGACTGGATGTGCTTCTGGATCGCGCTCAGGTTGTCGCCGCCGGCGCCGCGCTCATAGGTGATGACGGGCGCCTCGAGCGAAATCTCCTTCACGTGCACGACGGCGCCCGTGATGGTCGACGGGTCCACGGCGAGGCGCATTTCGCCGAGCGTCAGAGCGCGTGCGGCGCTGAATCCTTGCGGGTTGCCGATCTCGAGGCCCTTGATGGCACCGCGGCCGTCCATCGGCTCGAGCTTCACCTCCTGCACCTTGACCGCGGTGCCGGTGAGCTGCGGCCCGTAACGCTCGATCGCGCGCTTGATGAGCACATCACGCGAGCTGTAGAGCCACCACGCGCCGGCGCCGATCGCGATCAGCACGATGGCGAGCGCAAGCAGGATGATGGTGCGGGCGCGCATTACTGCAGCCGCACGTACTCGTAGTCGACCGGCAGGTTGTTGATGCCGCGCTCGGGCGGCGCGATCCAGGCCGCCATCTTGCCGGGCTCGATCACCCGCTGCATCAGCGAATGCACGAAGGCGCGGTCGCGCTCGCTCGGGATCCACTCTTCGAGGCGCCGCTCGTATTCCTCGCGCGCGATGAGCTTGCCTTGCGTGTCCACCGGCTGGCCGGCCCACGGGCCGATCTGGCGGCGGAAGCGCGACGAGGGGAGCGTGAGGCGCAAGGCGTGGCCCGCGCGCTCGATCATCCGGTTCCAGCGCTTGACGCCGATCTCGCAATCCTTGAGGTACGACTCGCGCATCACTTCGTTGAGCGCATTCAGCATCGGCACGGTTTCCGCGCCCTGCGGCGTCTCGATCGCCATGCTCGCTTCGCGCAGCACGTGGTCCTGGTAGGTCTGCTCGTCGGGCCGGCCCTTCATGCCGCTCGCGAAGCTCGCCGCCGAGTTGGACGAGATCTCGGAGCCGAAGAGGTCGAGCGAGCTCGAGCACCAGTAGTTCAGGTACTTCTGCAGCGTGGGCAGGTCGATCGCGCCTGCGGCGCGGATGCGCGCCGGGTCGTCGGTGCCCAGTTCCTTCATCACCTCGAGCGTGCGCTTCACCACGCGGCTGATGCCCGTCTCGCCGACGAACATGTGGTGCGCTTCCTCCGTCAGCATGAAGCGGCAAGTGCGCGACAAGGGGTCGAACGCGCTTTCGGCAAAGCTCTTCAACTGGTACTTGCCGTCGCGGTCGGTGAAGTAGGTGAAGCAGAAGAGCGACAGCCAATCGGTCATCGGCTCGTTGAAAGTGGTGAGGATGCGCGGCTTGTTCGTGTCTCCTGAGTGCCGGGCGAGGAGCTCCTCCGCCTCTTCGCGGCCGTCGCGGCCGAAGTACGCGTGCAGGAGATACACCATCGCCCACAGATGCCGGCCTTCCTCGACGTTGATCTGGAAGAGATTGCGCAGGTCGTACATCGACGGGCAGCTGTGGCCGAGCATGCGCTGCTGCTCGACCGACGCGGGCTCGGTGTCGCCCTGCGTGACGATCAGGCGCCGCAGCGTCGAGCGGTATTCGCCCGGCACCTGCTGCCACACCGGCTGCCCCATCTGGTCGCCGAAGCCGATCTTGCGCTCCGGCGCCGCATCGGCGAGGAAGATGCCCCAGCGGTAGTCGGGCATCTTCAGCGTGCCGTAGTGCGCCCAGCCCTGCGCATCGACTGAAATCGCCGTGCGCAGGTAGACATCGGCCGATTCAAAATCGGTCGGCCCCATCTCGCGCCACCACTGCAGAAAGTGCGGCTGCCAGTGCTCGAGCGCGCGCTGCAGCGTACGGTCGTTCTGCAGGTTGACGTTGTTCGGAATCTTCTCGGCGTAGTTGATACTGCTCATGATTGCTCCGGATAAATGGGGTCAGATCAACATTTCATCGGCGTAATGTTGATCTGACCCCATTTTTGGTTAAACGCGTTCCCAGTTGAATTTGGGCTTTGCACCGCTCCCATAAACTTTCAAGGCACCTTGTTCACCCACAGCGTTCGGACGGTTGAAGACCCAGTTCTGCCACGCGGTCAGACGCCCGAAGACGCGCGTCAGCATGGTCTCGGGCCCGGCGAAGCGCAGGCTCGCCTCCATCGCGGTGAGCGCATCGGGCGAGAGGCTCGCGCGCTCCTCGATTGCGAGTCGGATCTCTTCTTCCCAGTCGATGTCGTCCGGCGCCGCGGTGACGAGGCCGAGCTCGAGCGCCTTCTTCGCATCGAAGAGCTCGCCCCGTGCAAGCTCGGGCTCCTCGCCGCAGAAGCGGGTGGCGAGCCGCGAGAGGCCATTGGCCATGGGGTAGGTGCCGTAGTTGAGGGCGGAGAGCGCGACGTGCGCCCCCTCGGCGTCCAGCATGTAGCTGCGATCGGCGGCGAGCGCGAGCTCCATCAGCGTGCCGGCGTAGCACGAGCCCGGCTCGATGATGGCGAAGATCGAGCGCGACGAGACGTCGAGCCGCGAAAGGGTGCGGCGGAGATACCCGATCGTCTCGCGCACGAACCAGTCGTTGGCGCTCGCTTTGAGGAAGCTGTCGAGCTTGAGCGCCTCCTCGGGATTCCCCGCCGTTTTGAAGAGCCACAGGCCAACATCAAGATGGTTGTGCCGCAGATCGAGGATCCCGCGGTCGAGCTCGCGCGCAAGGCGCAGCGGATACCAGTCGGCGCTCTTTTCCATCTTCACTTGCTGCGGCCCGGTGACGATGATGGTCGCGACGCGCTTCTCTTTGTCGATCTCGACCCGCACGATGCGGTTTTCGCCGAGCGGCGTGA
>VBCM01000234.1 GCA_005883675.1 Betaproteobacteria bacterium | reverse complement strand
CGCCGGCGCCGCCGGCCAGCACGAAGCCGTCGCGCTCGGCGTCGTACGGGCGGGAAGCGGCCTGCGGCCGGTCGTTGTAGTGCGTGGAGAGCGCGCGCATGGCGTCGAACATGAGCGCGGTGGTCCAGCGCACCTCGTCCGCGCCGCCGGCGAGTACGCGGTCGAGCTTGCCGAGCTGTATTAATTCCCCGGCGTGGCCGATGCAATGCGACGAGGTGGCGCAGGCGGAGACGAGCGAGTAACTGATCCCCTGGATGCCGAACGCGGTCGCCAGATTGGCGGAGGTCGTATTGCCCATGAGGCGGGGCACGGCGTAGGGCAGCACTTTGCGCGCGCCTTGCGCGCGGGCGAGGGCGACGGTGTCCGCCATTTCCAGGGAAGGGCTGGACCCGGAGCCGACGATGAGGCCGGTGCGGGGGTCGGCCAGCAGTTCACCATTGAGACGTGCCTCCGCAATGGCGGCGCGGGCCGCGTGATAGGCGTAAGCTTGCGATCCACCGGTGGCAGCGCTTCGAGGCGTGGGACGCCGGCGACCTCGCTGCGCAGGCCGGCGTCGGCGAATTCGGCGACCCGGGTGATGCCGCTAGCGCCCCGGCGCAGGGCGGTAGCGACGTCGTCAAGCGTGTTGCCGATGCAGGAGACGATGCCGCGCCCGGTGATCACCACACGCCTGGACATGCTCCGCTATTATCACGTCCAAACTATTAACCAACGGGAGGAACCAAATGGCACAGCTACGTAGTGCGATCGTCCTGATTGCGGGAGTGCTCGTTTCGTATGCGGCGGTGGCGCGCGATCTGGCGCCGCTCGTCGAGCACGAGAACGTCCCGGTCGTCACGGGCAGCGGCAAGGCGGCAAGCACGGAGGCGGTCGGCGTGGCGATCTCGAATGCCGCGGCGAGCGGCAGGCGCGTGTGGGTGGTCAAGCGCAGCGCGCCCGACCGGGTGCTCGCCACGTACAACGTGCGCCAGCATGCAATCGCGGTGGACATCGCTTACAGCGCCAAGACCTATTCGATCCACTATGTCGGCAGCGAGAACATGAGGGCGAGCGAAGTGAACGGCCAGAAAGTGATCCACCCGTTCTACAACAACTGGGTGGATGAGCTTAAGCGCGGCATCAACGCCGAGCTCGGCAAGCTCTAGACCCGGAATTCCGATCCAGGGTCGTAATTAACAGCGGCGCATCGTCGTTCCCGCGAAAGAAATCGGGGTCAGAGCCCTATTTAAATGGGGCTCTGACCCCTATTTCGTTGCGACGAGATTGATCAGCGTCTCTTCGCGCTGCCCCGGCTGCGGCACGCGCAGGCCGAAGAATTCGAGCGCGCCGAGATCCGAACGGCTCCACCAGAGGTAGGGAAGCGAGACGTTCTCAGGCCCGAAGCGGAAGCCCTGCGCGCGGAGCATCTCCATGTATTCGCCGGCGCTGCGCTGCACGTCCATCGGGTGGCGGAAGAGGAGGCGAATGATCCACGACTCGATGTAAGCGCGCGTCGATTCGGCGAAGAGGAGCAGCCCGCCGGGCTTCAGCACGCGATGGAACTCGGCGAGCGTCTCTTCCTGCCGCGTGAGGTGGTGGAACGTCTGGTGGCAGAAGACGACGTCCACGCTCTCTCCCGGCATCTCAAGCGCCGAGAGATCACCACGGCGCACCTCCACCGCGAGCCCTTGGCGCGCCGCCTCGCCCGCCGCGAGCGCGATGCACTGCGGCTCGTAGTCGACGGCGATGATCCGCTGCGGCGCGAAATGATCGGCGAGCGGCCGGAACGACTTGCCCTGCCCGCAGCCCGCATCGAGCACCACCGGCTCGCGCGGCTTGCGGCCCGGGATGAGGCGCTCGAGGTCGCGCAGCGCCACGCGGATGACGTGCGTCTCCCAGGTCTGGCTGCCGAGGAACCGGAAGCCGATGCGCGTCTCCGCCACGAATGGCGGCGGCGCGATTTCGCGGGAGAAGGGGGCGTTCATCCGGCTGACAGCGGCAGCTCTGAAGTCTTCCCCGCGAACGCGGGGATCCAGTTTCTTTTTCGAAAGTCATGGGTTCCCGCTTTCGCGGGAACGACGACTTGCGGGTTATTCAGAGATTCCATAATTACGACCCTGGATCGGAATTAGCTGCAGGTGCACAACGCCTGCACCTCGCAGGTTGTCTCGTTGCCCTGCCCGGCGACGCATTTGGGCGTCTGACCGGCCGGGCAGGCGATGCGGCACGGCTTGCACGCTCCTACGGTGGGCACGCTGCAGGAGGCCATCGTGCGGCGGCGTCCCGCGCAGGAGCCGAGCATCACGGCGATCAGGCAGAGAACCAGCACTTGCACTGCACGTTTGCGCAACATGGTCATCCCCTTTCGTTGGTCACAACCTGCGAAAAACGAGCGACGTGTTGATTCCGCCGAACGCGAAATTGTTCTTCAGCGCGTACTCGATGTCCATGGTACGGCCCGCGCCGGTGATGTGGTCCAGGTCCGCGCACTCCGGGTCAGGATTCTGCAGGTTGAGGGTTGGCGCGAACCACTTATCGCGCATCATCTCGATCGTCCACCACGCCTCGATCGCGCCGCAGGCGCCGAGCGTATGCCCGATGTAGCTCTTCGCCGCGCTCACCGGCACCCTTTCGCCGAGCACCTCGCGCGTGGCGCGCGCCTCCGAGACGTCGCCGCGATCGGTGGCCGTGCCGTGGGCGCTCACATAGCCGATCTCGCCCGGCGCTAGCCCGGCGTCCGCGAGCGCGAGCCGCATGGCCCGCGCCTGCTGCTCGGCGTCGGGCTGCGTGATGTGCGTGCCGTCGGAGTTGGTGGCGTAGCCGACGATCTCCACCAGCGGCTTGGCGCCTCGGGCACGCGCATGCTCCAGGTCCTCCACGATCAGGCTCGCTGCTCCTTCACCCACAACGAGCCCATCGCGCGCCTTGTCGAAGGGGCGCGGCGTCGCCTCGGGGGTTTCGTTCTTGGTGCTGGTGGCGAACAGCGTATCGAACACCGCCGCCGCCGGCGCCGAGAGCTCCTCCGCGCCGCCCGCGAGCATGAGCGCCTGCTTGCCCCAGCGCACCGCCTCGTAGGCGTAGCCGATGCCCTGGCTGCCGCTGGTGCAGGCGCTCGAAGTCGGGATCACGCGGCCCTTGAGGCCGAAATAGAGGCCGACGTTCACCGCGGTAGTGTGCGGCATCATCTGGATGTAGGTGGTTGAAGTCACGCCCTGCATCGAGCCCGTGGTGAGCATCTGGCCGAAGATGCGCACCGGGTCGACGCTGCCCGAAGAGGAGCCGTAGGCGATGCCCATGCGGCCGTCGGCGAGGCTCGGCTCGCCCAGCAGCCCCGCCTGCTCGAGGGCGAGCTCGCTTGCGCGGAGCGCGAGCAGCGACACGCGGCCCATCGAGCGCGTCATCTTGCGCGGGTAGTGCGCCTGCGGCTCGAAGCCCTCGATCGGCGCCGCGAGCCGCGTGTGCAGCAGCTCCCCGTGCCGGTCCCACTCGGGCATGCGTTTCACCGCGTTTTTCAGCGTGCGCAGGCGCTCGCGCACCTCGGGCCAGGTATTGCCGAGCGCGGTGACCCCGCCCATCCCGGTGACGACGACGCGCCTCATGCGAGCCCGCCGTTCACGCCGATCACCTGCCGGG
>VBCM01000028.1 GCA_005883675.1 Betaproteobacteria bacterium | reverse complement strand
GCGCGAGCCATCGCCCGCGAGCTCGGCGCGCAGCTCGTGACGCTTGGCACTGAGCTACCGCGGGGCCCAGTGCTCCTGCGCCTGTCCGATCCGGAAATGCTGCGCGCCGCCGAGTTGCTGACCGGTACGGGCAAGGCCTACTTCGGCCCGCGGGCCGCGGTGATGCAGGTGTGCTACGACAAGCTGCAGGCGACCCGCCTCGTCGCCGGTAAAGGCATCGACTGTCCGAAGACGGCGCTCGGCAATGCGCCAGGCGCGCCGGCGTTCCCGGTCATCGTCAAGCCGCGCCGCGGCTCCGATTCGCTCGGCGTGCGCCTGCTCGGCAAAGGCCCCTTGCCGAAGCGCTACCGCAACGGCGATTACCTGGTGCAGGAATGGCTGCGCGGCACTGAGCTCACGGTGGCCTTTGTCGCCGGCCGCGTCGGTCGCCCGCTCGCCATCGCGCTGCCGCCCGGCACGATTTACTCCTTCTCGCGCAAATATCTGCGGCGGCCGCCGCGCGAGCGGCTGCAGGATCTCCGGCTGGCAATGCGCGTGCGCGAGGCGGCGGCACGCATCGCGGCGGTCCTCGCGGTTGACTGGGCGGCGCGGCTCGATTTCATCGCCGCGCCGGGCGGCCGGCTTTGCTTCCTCGAGTGCGACGTCGCGCCGATGATCGCGCCAGGCTCGGCGTTTGCCGAGAGCCTCGCCGCCGCCGGCATCGAGCGCGCCGAGCAGCTTCGCCTCCTCACGAGCTAGCTATACTCGGCGCATGCAGCTCGTCGACATCGGCGCGAACCTCACGCACGCGAGCTTCCGCGATGATCTGGACGCGGTGGTTGCGCGTGCGCGGGCCGCGGGTGTCGGCACAATCATCGTCACCGGCAGCACGGTGCTCGAGAGCAGGCTCGCTGCCGAGCTCGCCGACCGGTACGAGCTCTACTGCACGGCAGGCGTGCATCCGCACCATGCCCGCGACTGCGACGAGCGCACCATCGCCGAGCTGCGCAAGCTCGCGCTGCACCCGCGCTGCGTCGCGATCGGTGAATGCGGCCTCGACTTCAACCGCAACTACTCGCCGCATCCAGATCAGGAGAAATGGTTCGTCGCGCAGCTCGAGCTGGGCCTGGAGCTTGGCAAGCCGCTCTTTCTGCACTCGCGCGACGCGCACCCGCGCTTTGCGAACATCCTGCGCACGCACGGCGTGAAAACGGCCGTGGCCCATTGCTTCACGGGCGAGGCGGAGGAGCTGCGCGCCTATCTAGAGCTTGGCCTCTACATCGGCGTGACCGGCTGGATCTGCGATGAGCGCCGCGGCGCGCATCTCCTGCCCCTCGTGCGCGATATCCCTGCAGATCGGCTCCTCCTGGAAACGGATTCACCATACCTCACGCCGCGCGACATGAAACCGCAGCCCAAGGCGCGGCGCAATGAGCCGGCGTTTCTGCCGCACATTCTGCAGACCGTGGCGCGTGCACTCGGCCGGCCTGCCGAGGAGGTCGCAGTGCAAACGACGCGCAACGCCCAGCGCCTTTTTGGCATCGATGAATCTCGCGCACTTAGTACTGCGAGCCGCGCGGCTACAGCCTGACGCGCCGGCGATCGCGCTCGGCAAGCATCTCGTGCGCACCTACGGCGGCCTCGCCGAGCGCGTGGCGCGCCTCGCGGCAGGTCTGCGCCACAAGCTGAACCTGCAGGCGGGCGATCGCGTCGCCTTGGCGATGAAGAACCGCACCGAGTATCACGAGGTGCTCTTCGCCTGCTGGCACGCCGGGCTCGTCGCCGTGCCGATGAACGCCAAGCTCCATCCCAAGGAATTCGCCTACATCCTCGAGAACTCGGGTGCCAAGGCGTGCTTCGTCACGCCGGATCTCGAATCAGCGCTGCCACAGGCGACGCCGGTGCGCGAGATAGAGCGGCTGCGCGCCGAGCCACTCGCACCGGCGGACGTGCGACCGGACGATGCAGCGTGGCTTTTCTATACGAGCGGCACCACCGGTGTGCCGAACGGCGCGGTTCTTACGCATCGCAACCTGATGTTCCAGACGCAAGCCTATTTCGCGGACATCGACCAGATTCAGCCCGGCGATGCGATCCTGCACCCGGCGCCGCTCTCGCACGGTTCAGGCTGCTATGCGCTGCCGCACTTCGCGGCCGGGGCAGTGAACATCATCCCGGAGAGCGGGCATTTCGAGCCCGACGAGATCTACGAGCTGCTCGATCATTGGAAGAACGCCTCGTTCTTCGCCGCGCCGACGATGGTCGTGCGCCTGCTCTCCGCGAAGGGCGCGCGCTCGCCCAAAGGGCTGCGCACGCTGATCTATGGCGGCGCGCCGATGTACGTCGCCGATGCCCTGCGGGCGATTGAGCTCTTCGGCCCCCGCCTCTACCAGCTCTATGGGCAGGGCGAAGCGCCGATGACGATCACCGGGCTGCCGCAGCGCTATCACCAGAGCTCGATGATGGACAAGCTCGCGACGGCGGGCTTTGCGCGCACCGGGTGCGAAGTGAAGATTTTCGATCGCGACGATCGCGAGCTCGCCGCCGGCGAGACCGGCGAGATCGTCACGCGCTCCGACTGCGTGATGGCCGGCTACTGGAAGAACCCGGAGGCGACGGCCAAGGCGTTGCGCGGCGGTTGGCTGCACACCGGTGATGTGGGCAGCATGGACGAGGCGGGCTTTCTCACCATCCGCGATCGCTCCAAGGACATGATCATCTCCGGGGGCTCGAACATCTACCCGCGCGAGATCGAGGAGGTGCTGCTGCACCATCCGGCGGTCGCCGAATGCTCGGTCGTCGGTCGCCCGCATTCCGAATGGGGCGAGGAAGTCGTCGCCTTTGTTGTTCTGCGAGAAAAGATCTCGACCGAGGAGTTGGATCGCCTTTGTCTCGACAATATCGCGCGATTCAAGAGACCTCGTGAATATCGTTTCGTAGAGGCGCTTCCAAAAAATAACTACGGCAAGGTTCTGAAAACCGAGTTGCGTAAGCTGCTCGCCCCGCTGACCCCCTGATAAGGGGGTCGCGAGCCGAAGGCGAGCGGGGGGTTTCTCGGAAGTTGACATACAAGGAAACCCGCGAGCTCGAATCCTTACCCCGGGAAATTGAAGCGCTCGAAGCCGAGCAGCGCGCGCTCTACGCGCGCATGCACGCGCCCGAGTACTACCGCCAGCCGCCGGAGGCGCTGCGCGCCGACAAGGCGCGTGCGCAGGAGATCGAAGCGCTGCTGATGGAAAAGCTCGAGCGCTGGACTGCGCTCGAGGCGAAAGCGGGCGCTACTTCAGGTTCCAGCTCGAGCGCGCCATGAAGACCACCGACGCGTAGGCGAGCGTATAGATCTCCGGCGCGACGCCCGCGGGCGCGAGCACCACGGCGGCGGACCAGTTGCAGCCCGCGGAGTCGGGCGCATCGAGGCGCGTGAGCTGGGTGACGGCGACGCGCTCGCAGCCCTCGAAGCTCTGTATCAGCTTGGTGAGCCGCGCGAGCAGGTCCTCCAGCGCGAGCGCCTGGCGCTCGCCCGTGCTCGCGCCGGGGTCGAAGAAGAAGCCGCCGCTATCGGTGCTTTCGGCGTCGTCCAGCGGATCGTGCGGGCGCATGTGCAGCCGATTCTAGCCGGCTGCGCCCGGGCCGGGGCTAGTCTTCGACGAGCTCCGCTTTCTCGAACTTCGCCTGCGCGAACTCCTGCAGGTTGGCGATGGCGCCGGCCACCTTCGCGCCGTACGCCGGCGCGAACTCGATCACCTTCTCGCCGTCCACCTCGTCTTTCTGCTTCAGGCAGATGTAGCCGCCCTCCGAGATGAAGACCTCGATGTCCGCCTGCCCTTTGATGCGCATTCGAAACCCTCCTTGCCAGCGCGCATCGTAGATTGCGCGCCCGTACCCCGGGTGGAGCAATCCCATGGTCCGCTCGGAGGATGTGGCGCTTGCTAAGTGCGCACGAGCCCGGCGACGAGCTTGAGGACGTGATCCTCGACGAGCTGCGCGTCGATCTGCGCGAGCGTGCAGCCGCCCGCCGCGCCCGAGGCCGAGCCCGGCTGCGGCAAGGCGCCGTTGGTGATGCACACGGTGCGGTTGTACTGGCGCGTCGCGAACGCGAGCTCGCGCCGCGGCGCATCCGTCGGCGCGGCGGAGGCCATGCCCGCGGGCGTGATCACGAGGCGGATCGCCGCCTCGCTCGCGCGGCCGTCCGCGCCGAACACGAACTCCTCCTCGGCGATGGCGAAGTCGTGGCCGTGCGCCTTGAGGATCGCGCCGGCCGCCTCGAACACCGGGCGCACCACGGTGCGCCGCAGCTCGGCGAAGCCGGCGAGGAACGCGAGCCCCTCGCTCTCGGCGCGGCGCTGGCGCTGCTCGTCCGCGCGCCGCACCCCGTCGTAGGCGTCGAGCATCGCGCCGAGCTCCTCGCGCAGGCGCTCGCTCACGCGTCGTGCGCGAGTTCCGGCGCGAGCTCCGCGGCGAGCGGCGCGTGCGCCACGTAGCGCTCGCGCCGATCGAGCCGGCAGGAGCGCGGCTGGGGCACGGCGCGCCGCAGCACGTCCTCCACGTAATCGAAGAACGCGCCCGCGCCGGGCGGTCGCTGCTTCACGGGCTTGTAGCGCGGATAGTGCATCGGGCGGCCTCCCCTCGTGCCACCAGCATACGCGCTTTGACGCGCCTTACGGCTGGGTGATCGAGACGCCGAAGTTCATCGTTTCCTGCCGGTACGGCGACGGGATGTACAAGAGCTCGAGCCGGATCTCCTTCAGGCGCTTCATCTTCAGCGCTGCCACGGGGAACTCCACTTCCACCGGCTGGCTTGCGTCCTGGCCCGGGTCGAGCCGCTCCGGCGCGCCGTAGGGCGAGGAGGCCTTGAGGGTCGGCTCGGTGCGCTTGTCCTCGAGCGGGATCGCCCGGCCCTGCGTGTCGATGTAGATCAGCTTGCCGCCGAGCAGGCGCAGGCTCTGGTCCTTCGAGACGTTGGTGAGGACGAGCTTGCCGGTGAGGCGGGCGGGCTGGTCGACGCGGCCCGAGCCGTCCTCGATGCGCTCGACCACCTTCATCTCGCTGAGCGCGCCGCTGACGACGGCGCCTTTCACCGTGATCTCGGCGGGCGTCACGGCATAGACCTTGTCGTTGATGGCGGCGGCCTTCGGCGCCTGCGCCGGCGTGCACCCGGCACTGATTGCGGCAAATACGGCGGCGGCGATCCCTGAACGAATAAGCATGGTGTCTCTCCTTGTCGGGGAAGCTTGGGACTCGCCGCGGCGCACGTCTGTGCGCCAGCGAACCTTTATGTACGCTAGCGCACCGGCACAGGCCCGCGCGTCAGGCAAGATGCGCTCATGACCAATCCCTCGCCTCAAATGCAGGCCCTGTCGCGCGCTTTGCAGGATTGCGGCGGCGAAGCGCCGCTCGCGAAGAAGCTCGGCGTCCCCATCGAAGTGCTCTCGGGCTGGCTGCGCGGCCATGAAGTCGTGCCGCCGGACATGTACCTCCGGGCGCGCCACCTGGCCGCGGTGCGACGGCGCTGAAGGACCGTTTTGTGCGGTAGCGCACAAAGCGGCGTACCATGAAGCGCGATGGGCAAGGCTGCTACCGCCGCATCGCCGAAGGACAACCGGCTGCTCGCGGCGATGCCGCGCCCCGAGTACCAGCAGATCGTGCGCTCGCTCGAGCGCGTGCCGATGCTGCTTGGCCAGTCAGTGTACGAATCGGGTGAAGCTCAAGGCTTCGTCTATTTCCCGACGACGAGCATCGTGTCGCTCCTCTACGTGCTCGCCGACGGCGCGACCGCGGAGATCGCGGTGGCGGGCCACGAGGGCCTGGTGGGCATCGCGCTCTTCATGGGCGGCGAGACCACGCCGAGCCGCGCCGTGGTGCAGAGCGCGGGCGAAGGCTACCGCTTGCGGGCCGCGGTGCTGAAGAAGGAGTTCGAGCGCGGCGGCGCGCTACAGCAACTGCTGCTGCGCTACACGCAGGCGCTGATCACGCAGATGGCGCAGACCGCCGTGTGCAACCGCCACCACTCGGTCGACCAGCAGCTTTGCCGCTGGCTGCTTCTCAGCCTCGACCGCCTGCCCGGCAACCGGCTGGTGATGACCCAGGAGCTGATCGCCAACATGCTGGGCGTGCGCCGCGAGGGCGTCACCGAGGCCGCGGGGCACCTCCAGGGCGCAGGCCTCATCGAGTACAGCCGCGGCCGGATCACGGTGCTCGACCGCAAGCGGCTCGAGAAGCGCGTGTGCGAGTGCTACTCGGTGGTGAAGAACGAATACGACCGGCTGCTGCCGGCGCGCGCAAGCGCCGCCGCCGCACAGACCGCCTAGGTCGCCCCCCGCGAAAGCGGGGGTCCAGACATTCCCTAGTAGGTCGACCAGTTCCAGCCGCTCACCGCCCACTGCTCCGCGGCCTTGGCGGTGAACTCGATGTTGAGGCTGCGTTCCGAAGCCGACGCGTTGCTGATCCAGGTATAGGTCCAGCGCAAGGTTCCCTGCCATGGCGCGGCTGGGGAGCCGTTGCTCGCGAGCGCGGTGCGCCAGGGCTTGCCGAGGAGCTGCTGCACCTCCTCGAGCGACATCCCCTGTTTTAGATCGACCGCCGCACGCTCGGCCTGGACGCGGCTCGCGCCCTGGGCCGCACGCGTGGCCTGCGCGAGCGCGCTCGAGAGCCACCCGGCCGTCGGCAGCAGGGCGGCGAAAAAGAAAAGAATCGGCAGCGCTCTCATCAGGCTCCTTACTTGAACGGACTTATCTTGCGCAGCGCGCCCTGCCACGCGTCGACCTGCTCGCGCGCTTGCGGCTCGTCCAGGCTGTAGACCTCGCGGACCCTGGCGATGAGCCGATCGCGCTTGCCGCCGATGGCTTCGAGGTCCTCGCGGCTGAGCCGCGTCCAGCGCGCCTTGGCGTTGAGCTGGTACTCGGCCCAGTTCTTCTCGATGAGCGTCCAGTCCATGGCCGAGGTGCTAGGCCACGCCAGGCTGCGGCTCCCGCTGCTCCGCCTGCCAGGACTCGAGCTGGCTCTGCGCCATCGTGGTGGAGACGCGGTAGACCTCCTCGATCTGCGCGAGGAGCTGCTCGCGCCGCCCGCCGATCAGGTCGAACTCGTCGGCACTGATCCTGCCCCAGCGCACTCGCGCGATGATCTTGAAGTGCTCCCAGTTCTGCTGAATGGGGGCCCATTCCATGGAAATCTCCTTTTCGGCGTGGCCGAACGCACGGCGGCCGGATTTGCGCGCGGACTTGGCAATCCACGGGGCGGCGAGGACGAAATCATGGAACGCGCCCATGCCCGGGGCCCGTAAACGCGAGGCCTTGTAGCGTGCGTAGTGCAGCCGGAAATCCTTTGCCACGCTTTGCACGCTACGCGGCGCGGCGCCAGCCCTCTGTGCGCTGGCGCGCTTATATGCCTCGCTCACAGCGGCTACTTTAACGGTTGCCTCTCCTTCTGCGCCTGCTGCCAGGCGGTGAGCTGCTTCTCCGCCTGCTCGCTCGACAGGCGATAGGCCTGCTGGATCTCGCTCGCGAGCTCGGCTCGCTTGCCCGCAGTCGCGTCGACCTGCTCGGCGGTGAGCCGGCGCCAGTGGCGCAGGGCGTTGCCCTTGAAATGCTGCCAGTCGCCCGCGATGCGATGCCACTCCATTGGAATTCCTTGCCGCGTTGGGAGCCGAAAGTCCCATGATACGGGTACTATCGGGAATGGCGAGCGAAACACGAAATCCATTCTCGCGGATGCTCGGGACCGCAGCCGCGGCCGCAGCCGCCGCACGTTCCTTCTTCCGTGGCGGCCGCGACCCCCTCATCGACGCGGACCAGGCCGCCGCGCTTGCCGGCGTCGACAAGCGCAGATGGAGCACGCAGCTTCTCAAGCAGCTCGAGTGGCGGCGCTTCGAGGAGCTCTGCGTCGCCTACTTCCAGGCGCGCGGCTACAAGGCGAGCGTCGAGCGGTCCGGCACCCACGCCGGCATCGACATTCACCTCGCCGCGCAAGGCGCGCCGCAGGCGTCGCTCGTCGTCCAGTGCAAGGCCTGGGACGCCTACCGGATCGGCATCAAGGCCGCGCGCGCGCTGCAGGGCGCGATGGCCGCCGCGGGGCTCGCCGAAGGCGTGCTCGTCACTTCGGGGCGCTTCACGCAGGAAGCCGCCGATTACGCGCGCCAGCAGAACATCAAGCTCATCGACGGCGCGGCGCTCCTCGCCGCGATCGGCGCCCTCGCGCCGGAAACCGCGCTCGCGCTCCTCAAGTTCGCCACGCAAGGCGACTTCCTCACGCCCACCTGCCCGAGCTGCGCGCTCAAGATGATCTCGCGCCAGAGCACCCGGCACGGCCGCAAATTCTGGGGCTGCCGCAACTACCCGCGCTGCAAGCAGATCTTCTCCGGCGCCGCGCACGCGCCCGCCTAGACCGAGAGCCCGGGCGTCCTTCTCGCGCTGCGCCTCACGCCTGAAAAGGGCGGCTGGCGATCCGGATATCGTTGTGTACGGCGCTCATGCCGCGCAGGCGCCACGCGAGGCTGCCGGCCATCGCGACATCCCTCGATGGTGCTGGCGAAGCCGCTCAGCGCGACCATGCCCTCGCAGATATCCACGCGGATGTCGGCCGCGGCGAGCGAACGCGCGCGGTGCAGCGCACGCAGAAGGCGCAGACCGCCGTGTGCTCGACCGCGAGCGGCTCGAGCGGGGCGGCCGCCCAAGACGCCTAGTAGCTCGACCAGCTCCAGCTGCCGACTGTCCACTGCTCCGGCGCCTTGGCGGTGAAGTCGATGTTGAGGTTGCGATCCGAAGCCGACGCTGAGGCGGCCCAGGTGTAGGTCCAGCGCAGCGTTCCCTGCGATGGCGCGCCCGAGGAGCCGGCGCTCGTCATCGCCGTGCGCCAGGGCTTGCCGAGGAGCTCGCGCACCTCCTCGAGCGTCATGCCTTGCTTGAGATCGACGGCAGCGCGCTCGGGCGCGGCGCGGCTCGCGCCCGCAACCGCTCGCGCGCCCTGCGCGACGGCGAGCGAGAACCCGCCGGTCGCTGCCAGGAGCGCGGCGACAAGCATTGCCGGCAGCAGGAATCTCATTGCGGCGGGATTCACGCGGCCTGCGCGCCCGCGACGAGCATCGCCAGCGCCCGTTTCAGGCCGACGAAGTATCCATAGCGCCAATACAGGCGGTCGCGGCTGCCTTCGTCCTCGTGCGCATTTTCGCGCCGCAGGTCGAGCCCCTGGGCGGTGAGCCACGCGCCCAGCGCCGCGATCTCGCCTTCCAGCGTGGCTTCGGCGGGCGCCTGCAGCGTCGATTTGGTTTTCATCAGCATTGCGCCCACATGATGCGCCCGGCGTCGCGCGGCGTATGTTCGTTCTCGCACAGACGCGGCATCGCCGACAGGCCACCCTGCAATCCGCATGTCAGGCGTCACTCTCACACCCTCGGCAAGACCGGTCTCGCAACGCACGCTCGAAATTCGCAGGATCCTCGACGCGCGCTACAGCCTGAGCTTGTTCGAGCAGTGGCAGCGGGGCGACCCCGCGTGGTGGGACTCGTCGAGAAACGAGGTCGGCCGCGGCATCCACGGGCGGGCGATGCGCGAGCAGCGGCGCCTGGAATCGGCCAGCGACGGCGAGCTCGACGCCGAGCTCGACGCCATCTAGGGCGCGCAGAAATTCATCTTCGTGGCGAAGCTCGACTGAGCTCAGCGCCTATGCGCCAGCGGCGCGCGAGCGGTTCTGCCGGTTCTTGTCCTCGAGCGCCCTGATCAGGCCGTCGATGCCGCTCTCGCGCACCGTGGCGGCGAACGACTCGCGGTAGGCGAGCACCACGCTCACGCCGGCGATCTTGACGTCGTAGATCCGCCAGCCCGCCGCGCCGTCGGCCATGTCGTAGTCGATGGTGAGCGGCTCCGCGCCCGACCGGCGCAGCAACGAGCGCACGGTCACCTCGCTCTCGCCGGCGGCGGCGCGCAGCGGCCGATACTCGATCGCCTGGTCGCGGAACTCGCGCAGCGCATTCGAATAGGTGCGCACGAGCAGCGTCTGGAACTCGGCGGCGAGCCGCAGCCGCTGCTCGCTCGAGGCGAGGCGCGAGTTGCGTGCGAGCGCGATCACGGTCATGCGCGGGAAATCGAACACCGGCACGATGCGCTTCTCGACGAGCTGCGCGAGGTCGGTGTCGCGGCCCGCCGCGCGGTCCTCGCGCAGCGTGCCCATCACCTCGGCGGTGAGCGCGCTCATCATCGCGTCGGGCGGCACTGGCGCGGGCGCGAGAAGCTGCGCCTCGGCGAACGCGCCGGCGCAGAGAAGCCACGCGCCGAGCGCGAGCGCAAGTCCCTTTCGTGTTGCCGGCGCCTGGGCGCTCATGCCGTCGGTGCTGAACCACGCGCGCGAAGGCCGGTTGGCGACGCGGATCTTGTTGTAGACCGCGCTCACCCCGCGCACGTGCGCGGCGAGGCGGCCCGCGGTGGCGATGTTTTCCATCGTCGCGGCGGAGCCGCTCAGCGTGACGGCGCCGTCGCGCGTCGTGACCTCGATGTCGGCGCCGGCGAGCGAAGGCGCGCCGTGCAGCGCGGCCTCGACCGCGGCGAAGATCGTCTCGTCGTCGACCGGCGCCGTGCCCTGCGCGAGCAGGCTCCCGGAGAGGCTCGCGGCGAGAAAGAGAACTGCCAGTTTGCGATGCAGGATCATCGAAGCACCATACGCCGGGCAGCGCGCCACGCGGGCCTTTATTTCTCGAGCGAGCGGAGCGCGCCGCCGTCCGTTCGCTGGCGCACGCAGCGCCTCGCTTATGTTTATTTCGCCGGCCGGCGGCACGGCGCCCCCGCAGGCGTTAAGGTGGGTCGATGAAACCCGAGTTCGCGGCGGTGCCTCCAGCGGTGCGCAAGCTCTCCCTGCGCGAGCGCCGGCGCGCGGTCAACGCCATCGTCGAGGCGCGCTTCAGCGTGGCTGCCTTCGAGCAAGTGCGGCGCGGCAACGCCGAGTACTGGGATTCGCCGCGCAACGACATGGCGCGCGGCATCTACGGCCAGGCCATGCGCGAGAAGCAGCGGCTTGCGCAGGCGAGCGACGCGCAGCTCCTCGCCGAGATCGCGGCGGCCGGCGCATGAACATCGACGGCGCCATCGCCAGCCAGTTCTAGCGGCCTCGCGAATAGGGCGTACAATGCGCGCCCCTCCGCTAAGAAAGTCCGCGATGCCACCTTACGATTTCGTTCCCGCCGCGCTCGTCCAGGAGGACCTGGTCGTCGGCGCCGGCACGCGCGCCGCGGCCGGCGACGACGTCGTCGTGCATTACGTCGGCTGGATGGCCGAGGGCATGCAGCAGTTCGACTCGAGCCGCGCGCGGCGCGATCCGCTCGATTTCTCGCTCGGCGCAGGCGACCTCATCAAGGGGTTCGACCAAGGCGTCATCGGCATGCGCGTCGGCGGCAAGCGCAGGCTCGTCATCCCGCCCGCGCTCGCCTACGG
>VBCM01000237.1 GCA_005883675.1 Betaproteobacteria bacterium | reverse complement strand
CGCGCCGTCGGCGCGTGCCTGGCGCACGTCGCCGACATTGGCGTCGAGGATGCGCTTCGTGCCGCTGCGGATGGCCGCCGCCATGGCGGCGAGCGCGCGGTTCTTGGTTTCGGTGGAGGCGCGCGAGAGCTCGCGTGCCGCGGCGCGCGCCGCGACGCCGAGCTCGCGAACCGCCGCCGCTACGTCAAGCTTTTGCTCCACCGGCGAAGTTTAGCCCAAGGCGCAGGAACGCCTCCCACGGCTCGCCCGCCGCGACGCCCTTGATCGCGCGATCGATGGCTGCCGCGGCGGCGATCGCCCGCGCGATGCGCCGCGGCGAAAAGCGCTGCGCGGCGCCCTCCACCGCGCGGCGCAGCGCGCGGTTGAAGATGCGCTCTGCATTGCCCTCTTGCAATGCGAAAAGCGCGCTCGAGACGACGAACAGCACGAACGTCGGCTGCTCTCCCTCGGCGCGCAGCCCCTCGATGACGCGCGTATAGCGCGCGAGATCGCCGCCGAGCAGCGCCTCGGCGGCGTCATAGGGATCGTAGCGCGCGACGCTCGCCACTGCGCCATGCACCGTCTCGAGCGAGAGCTCCCCCGGCGGCGCGAGGAGCGCGAGCTTCTGCAGCTCCTGGTGCGCGGCGAGGAGATTTCCTTCCACGCGCGCGGCGAGAAATTCGAGCACTTCGCGGCTCGCGCGCTGCTGCTGGCGCGCCAGGCGCTCCGCGATCCATGCCGGCAGCCGGGACCGATCGATCGGCCAGATGTCGACCACCGCGCCGACGCGCGCGAGCGCGTTGAACCACGGCGAGCTCTGGCTCGCGCGGTCGAGCCGCGGCAGCGTGACGAGGAGGAGCTCGTCCGCAGTCGGGCGCTCGCAATAGGCGCCGATCGCGGTGGCGCCCTGCGGGCCGGGCTTGCCGCTCGACAGCCGCAGCTCGACGATCTTCTTCGCGGCGAAAAGCGAGAGGCTGCCCATCGCGTGGGTGAACTCGCTCCAGTCGTAGCCGCGCCCGGGCTCGAGCACTTCGCGCTCGGCGTAGCCGGCGCGGCGCGCGGCGGCGCGCACCGCATCCGCCGCTTCCATGGCAAGCAGCGGCTCATCGCCGTGGATCACGTACGCCGGCAGGAGCCGCTTGGCGAGCTGGGCCTCGAGCTCGTTCGCGCGCAGCTGCACTACTGGGCCTTGGGCTTCGCCCGCTCGATCGAGGCGAGCCGGCGCATCACCTGCTGCACCATGTCGCTTTGCATGTCGCGAAAGAGGAGCTGCTCTTCGGACTCTTTCGCCAGGATGTCGGCATCGTTGTACGTCACATCACGTGACAGTTGCACGAGCGTCGCCGGCACGTAGTTGACGCCTTTGGCGTCGTGCACCCGGTAGTTCACCGTGTAGCGCAGGCGAAATTCGCGTACCCGCCCGGTGCCGGTGAGCGACAGGATGATCTTTTCGCGGTTCTCGCCCGTCAGCTCGAGCACCGCGTCCGCCGTTTTCGGATCATCGACCACCTTCACGCTGGTCCCGGCCTCGATGTTGCGCTTGAGCTCGAGCGCGATGCCGCCTTTCGCATTCGGGATGTACAGCGTGTCGAAAGGCACGCTTACGCTGCCGCGCAGATGAAAGCCACAGCCCGCGACCAGCAACGCCAATAAAGGGGTCAGAGCAATTTTCCAGTAACAAAAGCTCCTGCGCTGACGCGCGATTTGTTTCAGAAAAATTGCTCTGACCCCTTTTTCTTAGACGACGAGGTTGACGAGCCGGCCCGGCACCACGACCACTTTCTTCACGTCCTGCCCGGCGACGAAGCGCTGCACGTTGGGATTGGCGCGCGCGAGCTCCTCGATCTCGCTGCGCCCGGCGGCTTTCGGCACGCGGATCGAGCCGCGCAACTTGCCATTCACCTGCACCACGAGCTCGATCTCGTCCTGCTCGAGCGCGGCCGCATCCGCCTCCGGCCAGAGCGCCTGCATGACATCTTCGCCGTAGCCGAGCTCGCGCCAGAGGTGATGGGTGATATGCGGCGCGATCGGCGAGAGCAGCCGGATCAGGATCGACAGCCCTTCCCGGGACGTCTCGTCCCACTCAGGGAGCGCCTCCAGGGCGTTCAGGATCTTCATGCACGCGGAGGCGACCGTGTTGAACTTCTGGCGTTCGATGTCGTCGTTCGCCTTCCTTAGCTCGGAATGGATCTCAAAGCGGAGCTTGCGCTCCATGCTCGCCGCGCACTTCGCGCGGGAAAACTTGTAGCTGAAATCCCAGACCCTCCGCAGGAACCGGTAGGAGCCCTCGACGCTCTCGTCGCTCCATTCGAGCGTGTTCGTCGGCGGGGAGGCGAACATCGTGTAGAAGCGCGCCGTATCGGCGCCGTATTTGTCGATCAGCGCCTGCGGGTCCACGCCGTTGTTCTTGGACTTCGACATCGTGCCGATACCGTCATAGATTACCGGCACACCGTCCGCGGTGCGCTTCGCCGAGATGATATTGCCCTTGGCGTCGCGTTCCACCGTCACGTCCGCGGGATTGACCCACTCGCGCCGCCCGCTTGCATCGGTGTAATAGGACTCGGCCAATACCATGCCCTGTGTGAGCAAGTTGGTGAACGGCTCGGAGATCTCGGGCATCAGGCCTTCGTCGCGCATCAGGCGCTGGAAGAAGCGCGAGTACGAAGTACCACGACGAGTCGACGAAGGTATCCATCGTGTCGGTCTCGCGCTTGGCCGCGCGGCCGCACTCGGGGCATTTGGTATTGAGGAATTCAGGCAGCTTGTTGAGCGGATTGCCGGCGCCATCGGGCACGAGGTGCTCGGGCAGCACGACCGGGAGGTCCTTGTCGGGCACCGGCACGTCGCCGCACGCGGGGCAGTGAATGATCGGGATCGGGCAGCCCCAGTAGCGCTGGCGCGAGATGCCCCAGTCGCGCAGCCGCCACTGCACCTGTTTCTCGCCCAGCCCTTTGTCCTTGAGATCGGCGGCGATCGCATCGACCGCCTGCTGATAGTTAAGGCCGTCGTGTTTGCCGGAGTTAATGCATACGCCGTATTCCGCGTATTCCGGCCGCCACGGTGGATCGACACGCTCGCCGAGCGCATGACGGATCACCGGCTTGATCGGCAGCCCATACTTGTGCGCGAACTCGTAGTCGCGCTCGTCATGTGCCGGCACGGCCATCACGGCGCCTTCACCGTAGCCCATGAGCACGTAGTTCGCGACCCAAACGGCGAGCTTTTCGCCCGACAGCGGATGCGTCACCGTCATGCCGGTGGGCATGCCTTTCTTCTCGATCTGCGCGAGCTGCGCTTCCATCACGGCACCGCGTTTGCATTCGTCGACGAACGCCGCGATCTTCGGATCGCGCTTCGCTGCCCAGGTGGCGATCGGGTGCTCGGCCGCCACGGCGCAGAACGTGGCGCCCATAAGCGTGTCTGCACGCGTGGTAAAGACCCAGAGCACCTGGCGCTCGCCTTCCAGCGTGTATGGGAAGCCGACCCGCACGCCCTCGGACCTCCCGATCCAGTTCTTCTGCATCAGCTTCACCTGCTCGGGCCAGCCGGGCAGGTCATCGAGCGCGGCGAGCAGCTCCTCCGCGTACGCGGTGATCCGCAGGAAGTACATCGGGATCTCGCGCTTCTCGACGAGCGCGCCCGTGCGCCAGCCGCGCCCTTCGATCACCTGCTCGTTCGCGAGCACCGTCTGGTCGACCGGATCCCAGTTGACGACGCCGGTCTTCTTGTATGCGAGTCCTTTCTTGAAGAGGCGCGTGAACAGCCACTGGTTCCACTTGTAGTAGTCCGGCTTGCAGGTGGCGAGCTCGCGGTGCCAGTCGAGCGCAAAGCCGAGGCTCTTCAACTGCGACTTCATCGTGGCGATGTTTTCGCGCGTCCACTTCGCCGGCGGCACCTTGTTCGCCATCGCTGCGTTCTCGGCGGGAAGTCCGAATGCGTCCCAGCCCATCGGCTGCAGCACGTTGTATCCGCGCATTCTGTAATACCGAGTGAGAACGTCGCCGATGGTATAGTTCCTCACGTGCCCCATGTGCAGCCTCCCCGAGGGGTAGGGGAACATGGACAGGCAGTAGAACTTCCGCTTCGAAGGATCTTCCGTGACGTGGAACGAGCGGCGGGTCTCCCAAAAATTCTGGGCCTCGCGCTCGACGAACTGCGGCTCGTAAGTGTCCTGCATGCGAAGCGCGAAATTATAGGGCGGGAGGCTCGATGAAATCGCTGCTGGTGCTCCTGGCGACCGTGGCGCTCGTGCCGATCGAGAGTGCGCTCGCGCAGGTCGCGGCCGTCGTCGAAGGGGTGCAGATGCCGGCGTGGATCGAGCGCGACGGCCGGCGTTTGCCGCTGATTCCCGGCATGGAGCTGCGGCCCGGCGACCAGGTCGTCACCGGTGCGGGCTCGCGCATCATGGTGAAGCTCGCCGAAAGCAGCCTCGTGAGGCTCGGCGAGAACGGCAAGCTCGCCTTCACCGAGCTCTCGCCCACGCGCCAGCTTTTCAAGGCGGCGCTCAACGTGCTGGAAGGCGCCTTTCGCTTTACCACCGACGTCGTAGCGAAGGCGCGCAAGCGCGAAGTCACGATCCGCGCCGCGCAGGTGACGGCCGGCGTGCGCGGCACCGACTTCTGGGGCCGCGCGCGACAGGGGAACGAGATCGTGTGCCTCATCGACGGCGAGGTCGAGGTCGCGGCCGCAGGAGAGGCGCCGGTGAGGCTGCGCGAGCCGCGGCAGTTCTATCGCCGCATCGACGGCAAGACCCAAGCCCTGGGAGTCGTAAACGAGGTGCAGATCGACCGCTGGTCCGGCGAAGTCGAGCTGCAGACGGGCAAAGGCATCGCGCGCCGCGGCGGCCGCTACAGCGTGCTCCTCGCGAGCGCCGCCGAGCAGAGCGCGGCATCGGCGATCCATGACGAGCTGGAAAACGCCGGCTATGCGGCCGAACTGCGGTCGGTGAAGCAGGGCGGGAAGACGCTGTATACGGTGAGCATCCGCCAGCTCGCCTCGCGCGCCGAAGCGGAGGCGCTCGCGAAGCAGCTGCGCGGCAAGTACGGCATCAGGGCGCCTAAGGTCTCGGGGTAAGACCGTTGCTGGCGAGCCTCCAGCTCATTGCGATCCTGTGTTGCGCGCTCTTTGCGGGCGCCGCTCTTTATGTCAATGCGGTGGAGCATCCCGCCCGCATGTCCTGCGGCACTGAGCTCGCCGTGGCGCAGTGGGCGCCGAGCTACCGGCGCGCCACCTGGATGCAGGCTCCGCTTGCGCTCGTCGGTTTTGTAAGCGCCGCGGCCGCCTGGCTCGCCGGTAGCGGCATCGTGTGGCTCTTGGGCGGGATCCTGCTTGGACTCGTTGTGCCAGTGACGCTGATCGTGATCATGCCGACGAACCAGCGTCTGCTTTCCTCGAGTCTCGACAGGCGTTCTGACGAAGCGCGCGATTTGCTCGTCCGCTGGAACGCCTTGCACGGCATCCGCACCGCGCTGAGCTTGGCGGCGTTGCTTTTGTTCCTCGGTGCCGCAGCGCGGACCTGAGCGCGCCCTATAATGCAGGCGCTTTGTCGCTTCACCTCGAACACCTCAATCCCGAGCAGCTAGCCGCAGTCACGCTTCCCGACGAGCACGCGCTCATCCTCGCGGGCGCGGGCAGCGGCAAGACGCGCGTGCTCACCACGCGCATCGCCTGGCTGATCAAAGGCGGTCGCGTGACGCCCGCCCGGGTATTGGCGGTGACATTCACCAACAAGGCGGCGCGCGAGATGCTCACTCGGGTGACGGCGATGCTGCCGGTCAATCCGCGCGGCATGTGGATCGGCACGTTCCATGGCCTGTGCAACCGCATGCTGCGCGCGCATCACCGCGAGGCGGGTCTGCCGTCCGCGTTCCAGATCCTCGATTCGCAGGACCAGCAGGCGCTGGTCAAGCGCCTCGCCAAGAGCCTCAACATGGACGAGGAGCGCTTTCCGCCGCGCGAGCTCACCTGGTTCATCAACGCCAACAAGGAAGAAGGCGTGCGCGCGCCAGAGGTGCCGATCACCGACGAGAACACGCGGCGCATGGCGGATTTCTACGCCGCGTACGACGAGCAGCTACAGCGAGAGGGAGTGGTGGACTTCCCTGAGCTCCTGCTCCGCAGCTATGAGCTGCTCAGGCGCAACGAGATCCTGCGCGGCCACTACGGCGAGCGTTTCCAGCACATCCTGGTCGACGAGTTCCAGGACACCAACCGCCTGCAGTACCGCTGGCTGAAGCTCTTCGCGGGCGGCGGCGCCCGGTATTTCTGCGTCGGCGACGACGACCAGTCGATCTACACCTTCCGCGGCGCCCACGTCGGCAACATGGCCGACTTCGAGCGCGAGTTCAAGGTGACGACCGTGGTGCGCCTCGAGCAGAACTACCGCTCGCACGGCAATATCCTCGATGCGGCCAATGCGCTGATCGCGAACAACCGCAACCGCCTGGGCAAGAACCTGTGGACCGCGGCGGGCAAGGGCGAGCCGGTGCGCGTGTTCGAGGGCGAGTCCGACACCGACGAGGCGCGCTGGATCGTCGACGAAGTGCAGGCGCTCGCGCGCGACGGCACGCGGTTATCGCAGATGGCGGTGCTCTACCGCTCGAACGCGCAATCGCGCGTGCTCGAGCACACGCTTTTCTCTCGCGGCCTTGCCTATCGCGTGTACGGCGGCCTGCGCTTCTTCGAGCGCGCGGAGATCAAGCACGCGCTCGCGTATTTGCGCCTCGTCGCACTGCCCGACGATGACAATGCGTTCCTGCGGGTGGCGAACTTCCCGCCGCGCGGCATCGGCGCGCGCACCATGGAACTGTTGCAGGA
>VBCM01000236.1:3083-5107 GCA_005883675.1 Betaproteobacteria bacterium | reverse complement strand
TCCAGTCGAGATAGTTGCCAAGCGGCACGCCGGCGATATCGCGCGGCCATTCCACCTCGAGCGGGAAGGGCGGTAGCTGGTTCACCGGGCAGAGGAGGAAGTCGTATTTCTCGAGGAAGGCGCGCATGCGGTGAAAGAGCTCGCTGCGCAATGTCCCGGCGCGCGCGATCTGCTCGGGACTGCGCCTCAAGCCTTCCTCGATGTTCCAGATCACGGTGTCTTTCAACTGGCCGCGATGCTCCTTGAGCAGCGCGCCGTAGCGGCCGAGAAAGCCCACGGCGCGCAGCGTCTCGAACGCTTCGGTAGCGCCGCTGAAATCGGGCTCGGCTTCATCCACCGTGCATCCCAAACTGCGGCACACCGCGAGCGCGGGCTCGAGCGCGTGGGTCACGCGACGATCCATGGGCAAACCGCCGAGGTCGCGGCTCCAGGCGACGTGCGTCTTGCGGAAGTCCCGCCGCAGCGGCCGCGAGAAAACCGAGCCCGGCTCGCCGAGCGATGTCGGCGCGCGCGGGTCGGGGCCCGCCATCGCCGACAGCAGGAAAGCAGTGTCCTCCACCGTGCGGCCGATCGGCCCCATCACCGAAAGCGTGTCCCAGGCGTTGGCCGCCGGCCACGACGGCACGCGGCCCGGCGTCGGACGAAAGCCGACCACGTTGCAGTAGTTCCCGGGATTGCGCAGGCTCGCCGCGAGATCGGAGCCGTCGGCGAATGGCAGCATGCCCGCAGCGACCGCGGCGGCCGCGCCGCCGGAGGAGCCGCCGCAGGTCTTGGAAACATCGTATGGGTTACGCGTGGCGCCGAAGACCTTGTTGAACGTATGGCTGCCCGCGCCGAACTCCGGCGTGTTGGTCTTGCCGATGGTGATGGCGCCCGCCGCGCCGAGGCGCTCGACGAGCAGATGGTTCTCCGTGGGCACGTGGTCGGCGTAGATCGGCGAGCCGTACGTGGTGCGGATGCCTTTCGTGGGCACGAGGTCCTTGTACGCGATCGGCAGGCCGGCGAGCGGGCGCTCGAAGGCTTTGCGCCGGTCGAGCGCGCGCGCGGCCTTCAGCGCCTGCTCGGGGAGGAAGGTGACAATCGCGTTCACCTTCGGGTTGACGCGCTCGATCTGGGCGATGAACGCCTGCATCAGCTCAGTGGCGGAGACCTTGCGGGAGCGTAACAGGCGCGCCAGCGTGCGCGGCGCGGTGAAGCAGAGCTCGCTCACGGCTTCCAGCGCTCGCTGGCGAGGACGACGGAGGTTTCCACCTGCCGCTCGGGGATGCGCCAGTACTTGCGCAGCAGGCGCTCGATCTCCGGTCGCGCCAGCACGCGGTAGCCGTGCTTTTCGTAGAAGCGGATCGCCCAGGTAGCGTCGCTCCACGTGCCGATGAGGATCGGCTTCGCCGTGAGCGTCTCGAGGTGGCGCAGGAGCGCTTCGCCGACGCCTTGGCGCCGCTCGACTGTGCGCACGTACGCGTGGCGGATGAGCGTGACGTCGCCGCGGTCCTGGATGCCCATGACGCCGACGAGCCGGGCGTTGCGCTCGGCGCCCCAGAAGGCGACGCCGGCGGCGAGCTCGCTCTCGAGCTCCTCGCGCGGCATGTAGGGCTCATGCCAGCGGTCGGCGGGGATGATGCCGCGGTAGGCCTGCGCCGCGTCGTTGATGATCGCGAAGAGCGCCGCCACGTCGGCGGCGCTGCACGACCGGATGGCGAGCGTGCTCACATCAGCACGATGTCGAATTGCTCCTGCGTGTAGCTCGACTCGACCTGCATCGAGATGCGCCGGCCGATGAACTGCGACAGCATCTCGAGCGACGGCGCTTCTTCCTCGAGGAAGCGATCGATCACGCTCTGCGAGGCGAGGATGCGGAACTCGCGCGCCTCGTTGAAGGCGCGCGCCTCGCGCAGGATCTCGCGCAGGATCTCGTAGCACACGGTGAAGGCGGTCTTGACCTCGCCGCGACCGCCGCAGGTCGGGCAGGGCTCGCACAGCACGTGCGCGAGCGACTCCCGCGTGCGCTTGCGCGTCATCTCGAC
>VBCM01000236.1:0-2937 GCA_005883675.1 Betaproteobacteria bacterium | reverse complement strand
TTGACGTCGATGGTGGTCATCGCCTCGGTCTGGTCGATGATCAGGTAGCCGCCGGACTTGAGGTCGACGCGGCGCGAGAGCGCCTTTTCGATCTCGTCCTCGACGCTGTAGAGGTCGAAGAGCGGCCGCTCCCCGGCGTAATGCTCGATGCGTGCCGCGAGCTGCGGCATGTAGCGCTGGGCGAAGGCGACGAGCTTCTGGTGGTTCTCGCGCGAGTCGACCACCACGCGCGCGGTGCTCGCGCCCACCACGTCGCGCAGGACGCGCTGGGCGAGGGACAGATCCTGGTAGAGCAGCTCCGGCGGTCGCGCGCCGAGCGAGCGGCTGCGGATCGTCGCCCAGAGCTGGCCCAGATAGGCGATGTCGGCGGCGAGCTCATCTTCGGCGGCCGCCTCGGCGAGCGTGCGCACGATGAAGCCGCCTTTTTCGTCCACGGGCACGAGCTCGCGCAAGCGCTCGCGCAGCTGCGCGCGCCCGTTCTCGTCCTCGATCTTCTGCGAGATGCCGATGTGGGGGTCCGCGTTGGCTGACAAAGCGGGCAGGTACACGAGCAGGCGCCCGGCGAGCGAGACCTGCGTGGAGAGCCGCGCGCCCTTCGAGCCGATCGGGTCCTTCACCACCTGCACGAGAAGCGGCGAGCCTTCGGCGAGGATCTTCTCGATGGGCTTGCCCGGCTCGCGGTTTTCCCAGATGTCCGCGACGTGCAGAAAGGCGGCCCGCTCGAGGCCGATATCGATGAACGCCGACTGCATGCCGGGCAGCACGCGCGCGACGCGGCCCATGTACAGGTTGCCGACGAGACCGCGGCCGCTGGCGCGCTCGACCAGGAGCTCCTGCACCACGCCCGCCGCCACCACCGCGACGCGCGTTTCCCGCGGCGTGACGTTGATGAGGACTTCTTCGCTCACCGGCGCGCGGCGAGCTTGTCCATGAGCTGGGCCGTCTCGTAGAGCGGAAGGCCCATCACGCCGGAGTAGCTGCCGCGCAGCTCGACGATGAAGCGCGCGGCGCGCCCCTGGATGGCGTAGGCGCCCGCCTTGTCGTCCGCTTCGCCGCTCGCCACGTACTGCTCGATCTCCCGCGCGGAGAGCGTCTTGAAGCGCACCTCCGAGCGCGACAGCGCGCTCTGCAGCCAGTCCTGGTGCTTGAGCGCCACCGCAGTGAGCACTTCGTGCGTACGGCCCGCGAGCTGCTCCAGCATCTGCGCGGCTTCCTCGCGGCTCGCCGACTTGCCGTAGATGCGCCCCTCGAGGGCTACGGTCGTATCGGCGGCGAGCACGGGCGCCGGCGGCAGGTTCCGTTGCAGCATGCGCCGCCAGCCGGCCTCGGCCTTGGCGCGCGCCAAGCGCTCGACGTAAGCGTCCGGCGCCTCGGTGGCGAGCGGCGTTTCGTCGACGTCGGGCGGCTCGCCGGCGCGGCTGCGGAAAAGGAGCAGGTGGAAGCGCACGCCGATCTGCGCCAGGAGCTCGCGCCGGCGTGGGCTGCGCGAGGCGAGATAGATGCCGCGTTCTATCGGACCGGCCATGGCGCGATTCTATGCGCGATGGTAGGGGTGCCCGGTGAGCAAGGTCGCAGCGCGGTAAAGCTGCTCGAGGAGGACCAGTTGCGCCAGCGCGTGCGGCAGCGTCATCGCGGAGAGCCGCATCGTGATCTGCGCTTCGCGCTTCGTGGCATCGGAAAGGCCCTCGGCGCCGCCGATGACGAAGGCGCTCGGCGCCTGCAGCAGCTTGGCGAACTGCGCCGTGGTGAACTCGCGCCCCCGCTCATCGAGCGCGATGAGCCGTGCTCCCTTGGGCATCGCGGCGCGCAGGCGGCTCTCGTCCTTGAGCGCGAGGCGCTCGACTTCGTAGCCCTTCGGCATGCGCCGGGCATAGTCGGCGCAGGCCGTTTCCGCCCACGCGGGCAGCCTAGCGGCGATGGCGACGACGTGCAGTCTTGCCACGGGCTTTCTTCTTCTTCGCCGGCGCTTTCGCCGCCGCGCGCGTGGCGGTTCTCTTTATTCGCACGGGCTTGCCGCCCCAGACTTCCTCCAGATTGTAGAAGTCGCGCACTGTCGGATGCATGATGTGCACGACCACGTCGCCGAGGTCGACCAGCACCCATTCACCGCTCGCTTCGCCCTCGACGCCGTAGACGCGCGCGCCGTTCTCGCGCGCCTTTTCCTGCACGTTGTCCGCAAGCGCCTTCACCTGGCGCGTCGACTCGCCGCTCGCGATCACGACGCGCTCGAACATCGAAGGCATGCGCGCGGTGTTGTACACGTGGATATCGCGGCCTTTGATGTCTTCCAGCGCATCGACCACCACGCGCTGCTTCTTGCGGATGTCCATCTACCGGTAGAGCCTGTTCTCGGCAATATAGTTCGCCACCGCGGGTGGCACGAGCCCGGCCAGCGACTCGCCGCGCGCCGCCCGCGCGCGAATCTCGCTCGCCGATACGGCGAGCGGCGCCATCGGCACGATGATGGCGTCGCCGCCCGGCGCGACCGCATGACCGGGCCGCGCGAACACCGCGAGACGCGCGAGGCGCATCACCTCCGCAGGCTGGCGCCACCGGCGCAGGCTCGCGTACTGATCGCCGCCGAGCAGCAGGTAAAGCTCGTCCTGCGGCCGCTCGGCGCGCAGCGCCGTGAGCGTATCGACGGTGTAGGGCGAAGCGTTCGCCTCGAGCTCGCGCCGGTCGATCTCATAGTCGGGCTCGCCCTTGATGGCGAGCGCCAGCATCGCCAGACGGTCGTACACGCTCGCCAGTGGCGGCTTGCGATAGCCGGGCTTGCCGGTCGGAATCCACAGGATCTTGTCGAGGCCCAGCGTCCGCATCGCGGTTCCCGCGATTGCGAGGTGGGCGTTGTGCACCGGATCGAACGTGCCGCCGAGGATGCCCAACTTCAGCTGCGCACCTCGCCGTGGCCGAGCACCACGAATTTCTGCGTCGTCA
>VBCM01000027.1 GCA_005883675.1 Betaproteobacteria bacterium | reverse complement strand
ATGGACACGCTCGGCTGCGGCTTCGAGGCGCTCGAGTATCCGGCGTGCACCAAGCTGCTCGGCCCGATCGTGCACGACACGATCGTGCCCAATGGCGCGCGCGTGCCTGGCACGCAGTTCCAGCTCGATCCGGTGCAGGCGGCGTGGAACCTCGGAGCGATGATCCGCTGGCTCGACTTCAACGACACGTGGCTTGCCGCCGAATGGGGCCATCCGTCCGACAACCTCGGCGGCATCCTGATGAGCGCCGACTGGCTTTCCCGAACCAAGAAACCGTTGCTGGTGCGCGACGTGCTAACCGCCATGATCAAGGCGCACGAGATTCAGGGCGTGTTCGCGCTCGAAAACAGCTTCAACCGCGTGGGTCTCGACCACGCCGTGCTGGTGAAAGTCGCCTCCACCGCCGTCGTGGCGCACATGATCGGCTGCAGCTATGACGAGGTGGTCAACGCCCTGTCGCAGGCGTGGGTCGACGGCCAGAGCCTGCGCACTTACCGGCATGCGCCGAACACGGGCTCGCGCAAGAGCTGGGCCGCAGGCGATGCGACCTCGCGCGCCGTGCGCCTTGCGCTCATCTCCAAGACCGGCGAGATGGGCTATCCGTCGGTGCTCACGGCCAAGTCCTTCCCGGCGGAGTTTCACGCCCAGACCGCGGTCGAAGCGGCGATGTCGCTCCACCCGGTGGTGAAGAACCGCATCGAAGACACCAAGCAGATCACGATCCGCACCCACGAAGCGGCGATCCGCATCATCGACAAGAAGGGACCGCTCAACAATCCGGCGGACCGCGATCACTGCATCCAGTACATGGTGGCGGTGCCGCTCCTCTTTGGGCGGCTCACCGCGGCCGACTACGAGGACGAGGTGGCGCGCGACCCGCGCATCGATCTCCTGCGCGACAAGATCGTGTGCGTGGAGGACAAGCAGTTCACCCGCGACTATCTCGATCCGGAGAAGCGCTCGATCGCCAATGGGCTCACCGTGGAGTTCAAGGACGGCAGGAAGCTGGCGGAAGTGCTGGTTGAGTACCCGATCGGTCACAAGCGCCGGCGGCGCGAAGGCATGCCGATGCTCGTCGAGAAGTTCGAGCGCAACCTCGCGCGGCGCTTTCCGGCCAAGCAGCAGAAGGCCATTCTCGAGCTTTGCAGGGATCAGCAGCGACTGGAAGCGACGCCGGTCCATGAATTCGTAGACCTCATGGTGATATGAGCGCCGGAAAGCGACGAAAAACAGGCATGTACCGTGCTTTTTCGGGCGGCATGGCGAGGGCTGAAAATACAAGCGACATATGAGCGCCTACCGCGAACGCAAACTCGCTGAGCTGAACGACGAGATCCGCAACTACCCCGGCCCGATCGCGCGCTGCGACCAGCACCTGCCGGCGCTGCTCGAAGAGCGCGCGCGCCTCATGGCCGAGCTCGAGCGGGAGAGCTGCCCGCCGCGAGCGCGCTGGGGCCATGACGGCGGACGCATCAACAACGAAAGGGAATAAGGATGCCGCACAACACTTTCAACACGCTGCAGAAGTTCAAGCACGGGCAGTTGTATTCGCTCCCCGCGCTCGGAAGAGCGCTCAACGTGCCGATCGAGCGCCTGCCGGTCTCCATCCGGATCGTGCTCGAGTCGGTGCTGCGCAACTGCGACGGCAAGAAGGTCACCGAGGACCACGTGCGCAGCCTCGCCAACTGGAAGCCGGTTGCGCCGCGCACTGACGAAATTCCGTTCGTCGTCGCACGCATCGTGCTGCAGGACTTCACCGGTGTGCCGCTCCTTTGCGACCTCGCCGCGATGCGCGGCGTGGCGGCGAAGATGGGCAAGGACCCGAAGATGATCGAGCCGCTCGTGCCGGTCGACCTGGTGGTCGATCACTCGGTGCAGATCGACCACTACGGGACGAAGAATGCGCTCGATCTCAACATGAAGCTCGAATTCAAGCGCAACGAAGAGCGCTACCAGTTCATGAAGTGGGGCATGCAGGCGTTTGACACCTTCAAGGTCGTGCCGCCAGGCATCGGCATCGTGCACCAAGTGAACCTCGAGTACCTCGCGCCGGGCGTGCATAAGGCGAAGGACGGCATCTGCTATCCCGACACGCTGGTCGGCACGGATAGCCATACCACCATGATCAACGGCATCGGCGTCGTCGGCTGGGGCGTCGGTGGTATCGAGGCCGAGGCGGGCATGCTCGGGCAGCCGGTGTACTTCCTCACGCCGGACGTGGTCGGCGTGCATCTCAAGGGCAAGCTGCATCCCGCGCTTACGGCGACGGACGTGGTGCTAACGGTCACCGAGATGCTGCGCAAGGCGAAGGTCGTGGGCAAGTTTGTCGAGTTTTACGGCGAGGGCACCGCCTCCCTGTCGGTGACGGACCGCGCGACGCTCGCCAACATGGCGCCGGAGTACGGCGCCACCATGGGCTTCTTCCCGGTCGACCAGAAGACGGTCGAATACTTCCGCGGCACGGGGCGCGCGGCCGACGCGGTAGAGCGCTTCGCCGAGTACTTCAAGGCGCAGGGTCTCTTCGGCATCCCGAAAAAGGGCGAGATCGATTACTCGCAGGACCTGGAGCTCGATCTCTCGAGCATCAAGCCCTCGCTCGCCGGCCCGAAGCGGCCGCAGGACCGCATCGATCTCGACAAGGTGTCGGCGACCTTCCAGAAGCTCTTCAGCGCGCCGATGAAGGACAACGGCTTCGGCAAGAAGGCCGAGGATTTGCGCAGGCCGTACAAGACCTACGATGGAGCCGAGATCAGGAACGGGGACGTGCTGATCGCCGCCATTACGTCTTGCACCAATACCAGCAACCCGGGCGTCCTCCTGGCCGCCGGCCTGCTCGCCAAGAAGGCGGTCGAGCTTGGGCTCACGGTGAAGCCGCACGTCAAGACCTCGCTTGCTCCTGGCTCGCGCGTCGTAACCGAGTACCTCCGCAAGGCGGGATTGCTGCAATACCTGGAGAAGCTCGGCTTCGCGCTTGCCGCCTACGGCTGCACGACCTGCATCGGCAACGCCGGGCCGCTCGCGCCGGCGATCGATGAGGCGATCGCGAAGAACGATCTCGTCTGCGCGGCGGTGCTATCGGGCAACCGTAACTTCGAGGCGCGCATCCATCCGAACATCCGCGCGAATTTCCTTGCATCGCCGCCGCTCGTGGTGGCCTACGCGATCGCGGGCACCATGCTGAAGGACTTGCGCAACGAGCCGCTCGGCAGGACGAAAGACGGCCGCGAGATCTACATCGGCCACATCTGGCCGAGCCAGGAGGAGATTCACGCACTGATGGATCTCGCCATGGATCCGGCCACGTTCCGCAAGCTCTACTCCAACCTGGCGGAGGCGAATCCGCTGTGGACGAAGGTGTCCGCGCCGAGCGGACAGGTGTATAGCTGGCCGCCGTCGACCTACATCGCGGAGCCGCCCTTCTTTGAGGACTTCACGATGCAGGCGGAGCGGCCGGTGATCGTGAGCGGCGCCCGGATCCTCGCCATCCTCGGCGACTCGGTCACCACCGACCATATCTCCCCCGCGGGCTCAATCAAGCCCACCTCGCCTGCCGGCATCTACCTGCAGGAGAACGACGTCGCGGTGGCCGACTTCAACAGCTACGGCGCGCGCCGCGGCAACCACGAGGTGATGATGCGCGGCACGTTCGCCAACGTGCGCATCAAGAACCTGATGCTCGGCGGCAAGGAAGGCGGCTTCACGCGCTACAAGGGCCAGGAGCTGCCGATCTACGACGCGGCGATGCGCTACATCGCCGATGGCACGCCCACCGTCGTATTCGGGG
The DNA here is from genome assembly GCA_005883675.1 of Betaproteobacteria bacterium. GTDB lineage: Bacteria > Pseudomonadota > Gammaproteobacteria > Burkholderiales > SG8-39 > SCGC-AG-212-J23. Next base: position 13,708 of record VBCM01000027.1, on the reverse strand, counting down.
GCGAGGAATATGGCACCGGCTCATCGCGCGATTGGGCGGCGAAGGGCACGCAGCTCCTCGGCGTGAAGGCGGTGATCGCGCGCAGCTTCGAGCGCATCCATCGCGCGAACCTCGTGGGCATGGGCGTGCTGCCGCTGCAGTTCGCCGGTAGCGACTCAGCCCCGTCGCTCGGGCTGAAAGGCGATGAGACGATCGATGTGCTCGGCCTCGACGAGATCCGGCCGCAGCAGGAGCTCAAGGTGCGCATCACCTATGCCGATGGCCGCGTCGCCGAAGTGCCGGTCAAGTCGCGCATCGATACGCCGATCGAGGTCGACTACTACAACCACGGCGGCATCCTGCCCTTCGTGCTGCGCGAGCTCATAAGCCGCGCCGGAGCCGCGAAAGCGAAGGCTGCTTGAATTCCGTACCAAGTACGTAATACTCATTTCGTACTTAGTACGGAATTAAGCGGCTGCGCCGCGTCGTGCGGGCGCTTGCCGGTCTCGATCATGGTCTTCATGCGCATGAGGTCGGCGTCCATCTCGCTCTTCGGATCGGCGCCGAAGAGCGACGCTACGGCGTGCCCGAAGGCGCCGGCAGGCGGCACATAGCACAGGCATACCGTCACGCGGGTGCCGCTGTTCTCGGGCTCGAAGCGCACCTCGCCTTCGTGCTGCACATGGGAGTCGGGCGTCGAGCGCCACTCGATGAGCGCGTTCGGCTCGCTCTTCACCACCTCGGAAGTCCATTCCACTGCCACGCCGGCCGGCCCGCGCACCACCCAGTGCGAGCGGTTGCCGGCTACGTGCACGTCGCGCACCTTCGACATGAAGTGCGGGAAGTTCTCGAAATGCGACCAGAAGTCGAACACCTTGCCGACGGGCGCGTGCACGTGGATGGTCTTCTGCACTTCGATGCCGTCCTGCGCATCGGCAAAGCCGAAGAGCGTCGCGAAATCGAGGTTGGTGATCGCGCGCGCAAGCAGCGCCGCACCGCCCAGCCGCGAAAAGAGGCCGCCGCGCAGGAGTAGCGCGAGCCCGACGGTGCCGACGAGGAGCCGCGCCGAGGGCGACCAGTTGTCCTGCATGAGCTCGAAGCGCTGCCCGCGCCGCGGCACGCCGCCCTGCAGCGACGAAACCTTGCCAGCCTCGCGGTGCTCCACGAGCTCGCTCGAGACGCGCCTCACGCCCGCCACGCTCTTCACTGCGCCCACGAGCCCCGGCGCCTCATGCGCGAGGATCGGCCCGGCGAGCGTCACTTCCCCCTCGTGCACGCCGACCTCGATGGCGTGCGGATGCGAGCAGTAGCGCCCGAGCAGCGCTCGCACGCGCCCGACGAGCGTCTCATCTGGAACGCTTTGCCCGCGATGCAATAGACGCCGGCTCGTCGCTTGCAGGCCCACCATGCGATGACGCGCATCACGTGCAGTGACGTCATAGGCGTCGCGCAGGCGCCTTTTGGCGTACTCCACCTTGTCGCGCGTACGCGCCCGGCGGCGGCGGCCGCCCTGCGGGTCCAGGAAATACATCGCCAGAGCACCGGCGGCGGCGCTGGAAAGGATCCGGTTCATTCAGCTCTCCTCGGCAAGAAACCTGCTAGTCGTACGTTCATGACGACGACATGGATCATTGCGGCCGACGCGAGCCGCGCCAGAATCTTGCAAGTTACGGACCGGGCGCAGCAGCTCGAGGAAGTGGAGAATCTCCTCAACCCCGAGGGCCGGGTGCATGACCGGGAGCTCATCTCGGATGCGCATCCGCGGCTCAGCAGCCACAGCGGCGGCGGGCCGGGCTCCGACCGCGAGGAGACGAGCGCCGCCGAGCACGCCACCGAGCTCTTCGCCAAGCGCGTCGGCAACTACCTCGAAAGCGCGCGCACCGCGCACCGCTACGACCGGCTGCACCTCATTGCGCCGCCCAAGTTTCTCGGGCGACTGAGGAAGGAACTCGGCAAGGAAGTGCAGAAGCTCGTGGCGGAGGAGCTGCCGAAGGATCTCTCCTGGCTCAACGCCCGCGACATCCAGGCGCAGTACTTGAATAGGCGCTAGCCGCCGAACCCGGCGATGTAGTCGGCAAGGATATCGATGTCCTTGTCGGAGAGCGGCTGCGCCGCCGCGGTCATGTTGCCCTCGAGCTCGCCGCGCTTGCCGGCCTTGAATGCGCGCAGCTGGGCGCGCAAATACTCGTAGTTCTGGCCCGCGAGCCGCGGCATCTGCTGCTGACCGACGAGGCGCGGCCCGTGGCACTGCGTGCAGTTGAACTTCGTCGCGAGCTCGGCGCCTGCCTTTGCATTCTCGGCGCTCGCTTGATGGCGCGGGGGCGCCGGCTTCTGGGCTGCGAAATAGGCGGCCAGATCGTTCATGTCGGCGTTCGACAGCGGCTTCGCCATCGGCGTCATCTGCGGATCCTGCCGGCTCCCGGCGCGGAACATGAAGAGCGCCGTGGCGATGAACTTCTCCGGCTGCCCGGCGATCGAGGGCACGGCGGGATTGGTGGAGTTGCCGCGCTCGCCGTGGCACGCAGCGCAGGCCGCGGCCTTGCCCTCACCTGCCTGCGGATCGGCAGCCGCCGCGGCACCGCAGAACGCGAGCGCCGCAGCGTAGATGAGCGCCTTACTTTTCGTACGTAAGTTCGGCCGGCCCCACATCGGCGGATCGGCCTTGGCGTCGAGCAGGAATCCGGTGAGGAAGGGCTCGTACTTCGTCACCTTGCCGCTATCGTCCAGCACCACGCGCATCACGTTGTAGCCCTGCTTGACGGTGCGGTTCCAAGAGCCGCGCATCGCGATGAGGATGTTGTTCTGGTACTCGGCCGGGAACATCTTGCCGGTATAGAAGCGCATGCCGATCGGCGCGATGTGCGCGCCGAGCTTGAGCGCGGGCGGATCGAACTCCTTGCACGAGCGGTTCTTGCCGTACTCGGGATCCGGCGTGTCGCCCTGGTGGCAGTACGGATAGCCGAAGTTCATGCCCTTGCGCGAAACGCGGTGCAGCGTGTCGTTCGGCGAATCGTTGCCCAGCCAGTCGCGCCCGTGGTTGGTGAACCAGAGTTCCTTCGTCTTCGGATGGAAGTCCATGCCTACCGAGTTGCGTACGCCACGCGCCACCGTCTCAACGACGCCGGTGTTCGGATCGACGCGATTGACCGACGCTTCGTTATACGTCGGCATGACAATGTTGCCGGGCGCGCCGATGTTGAAGTAGAGCTTGCCGTCCGGCCCCCGGGCGAGGAACTTCCAGAAGTGGCCCGGCGCCTTGTTCGGGTCGAGGTTGTCGACGATCACCTTCGGCTGCGGCGGATTGTCGAGGCTGTTCTCGATGCCGTCATAGCGCGTGATGCGACCGCGCTCGGCGACGAAGAGCGTGCCCTTGTTGAAGACCAGCCCGTTCGGCGCATCGAGGTCCTTGAGCAGGACCTTCGCCTCGCGCTTGCCGCCTTTGTCGACTACCGCGTAGACCTCCTTTAGCTGGCGCGTGCCGACGAACACGGTGCCGTTGTCGCCCTGCGCCATCGAGCGCGCGCCGGGCATGCCCTCGGCCCATACCTCGACCTTGAAGCCCGCGGGTACCTTGAGCTTGTCGACCGGCAGGTCCTTCGCGGGTTTGCCCGTCATTTCGATCGCGAACGGGTGCAGCGACGATTCGGACATCGCGGACGGCTTGCCCTGCTGCCAGGAAGGCGGCGGCGAGGCGGCGGGCTTGTCTTGCGCTTGGGCGCTGGTGAATGCGGCGAGAACAGCGGCAGCGAGAGCGGCTCTCATCGATCTTCTCCTAGGGTTTGCGCCGCTATTAGAACTGAAGGCTTGCCTGGATTCCAGCGCTCATGCTGCGCCGCGGCGCGGGCTCGAAGTAGCGAAAGTTGGTCTCGTTCACGATCACCGAGCCGGCGTAGCCGCGGTTGCCGATGTTGTCCAGCCGCACGAACTCGGTGAGGCGCAGGCGCGCGCGCTGCTGCACCAGGCCGGCGGCCAGGTTCCAGACCGTGAAGGGGTCGGCGAAATCGCTGTTCGGATCGCTGACCGGGACGCTGGAGCGGTGGAGGACTTCGAGGACGGCATGGAAAGGCGCGCGCCGGTAGCGCAGCTCGCCATACGCCTGGTTCTTGGCGACGCCGGGAAGCCCCGCCCCCGCCGGCACGGTGACCTGCGTCGCCGTGGTCGTGATCGACGTATTGAAGCTCTCACGGAACGTCGCATCGAGGTAGGTATACGCCGCGCGCAGCTGCCACGGACCCGCGAGCAGCGTTTCGGCGCCGAGCTCGACACCCTTGCGGTCGGTATGGCCGACATTCTTGAAGATGGCACGCCCGCCGCTATTGGTATCGACCACGATCTCGTTCGAGGTCAGGACGTTGAAATAGGCCGCGTTCGCGCGTGCCCATCCAGGCATCACTGTCTTGATGCCGAGCTCCACATGCCGGCTGCGGCTCGCGTCCAGCGCGAAGTTCGGCCCACTGCCGGCCGTGCGATACGCGAGCTCGACGAAGGTCGGCGACTCGAAGCCGCGCCCGAGGTTGCCGTACAGGCTGGTGCCGGCGTTCAGCCGATAGAGCAGCCCGGCCACCGGCGTCGTGGCGCGATACGCCCGGCTGCCGCTGTCGTCGCCGTTTCCCGCAACGACGAAATAGTCCTTCGAGTAGAAATTGACCCGCGTGTACCGCGCCCCGCCGTGCAGCGCCCAGCGCTCGGCGAAGCGCCACTCCGCCTGCGCGTACGCGGCGCTCGAGTTCACCGTGTTGTCTTCGTCGCGCTTGAGCGCGCCGATCACGCCGTTGTTGTTGATGAAGCCCTTGCGCCGCTCGTACATGACGTCGTACTCCGCGCCGGCCGCAAGGCGCACGGCGCCGAGCGCGCCAAACCAGCGCAGCGCCCCGCCGCCGTAATCGCGGTCGAGGTCGACGATGCCGCCCGAATGGGTCGGCGCATTCTGCGTCGCGACCGGGATGGCGAGAAACTGCTGCACCCCGCGCTGGCCGACGTAGAGCATCGCCTCCACGCGGCCCTCGCCCACCTGCTGGCGCAGCGTGCCCCCGACCTGATCCTGCGAGATGCTCTTCTTGGTATTGAATTGCAGCGCCTGCGGCGTCGCCTGCCGCGGGTCCTGCTCAAGCTGCGCGCGTGTCAGACCGAGCGGGTCCTGCGTGTCCGGCTGATGCAGGCTGTTCGCCACTACCGTAAGCGGGCCGTACTTGAGCTTGGTGTTGAAGTGATCGCGCTGCGCGGCGCTGTGCTCGCGATAGCCGTCGGTCTCGAAGCGCGAGACATCGCCGATCGCATTGACGCCGTCCCACTGACCGCCGAACTTGAGCGCGCTGCGCCAGGTCCGGTAGCTCGCGAGGAGCAGATCCGCTTCTGCGGTGGGCACCTCCGGTGCGTCCATCGTCTCCACCGTGATGACGCCGCCCGCGGAGTTTCCATAGAGCACCGAGAACGGCCCGCGCAGCACTTCAATGTGGTCCGCCGAGCCGAGCGCGAACGTCGCCGCCTGGCCCTGGCCGTCGGGCATCGTCGCCGGGATGCCGTCGGCGATCAGCCGGATGCCGCGCACGCCGAACGTCGAGCGCGCGCCGAAGCCGCGCGACTGGATCTGCAGATCCTGCGCGTAGTTTTGGCGGTTCTGCACCGCGATGCCTGGCACGGCGCCGAGGCTCTCCGAGAGGTTCACCTGCTGGCGCAGGTCGCGAATCTCGTCGCCTTCGATGCGGTCGATTGACGCCGGCACCTCGAGCGCCGGCCGCGGCGCGCGCGTAGCAGTGACGACGACGACTTCCGGCGGCTCCTGCGCGAGCGCGCAGGCGCAGGTGCCCGCGAGCGCCACGCCTCCCAGTCCCCTCCTCATTGCCGTTAGGCTACCGGCAACCGGGGCGCGAGTCAGTTCCCTTCGCGCGTTGGCGGCTCGGCGTCGTCGTGACGCATGCTTTCAAGCAGCCGCCGGTCGCGCTTCGTCGGCCGGCCCTTTAGCGCCGCCGCGGGCTCGGTGCCCCAGCGGCGCAGATCCCGGCGCCGCTCGCGCTCGGCGCTGCTCGCTTCGGTCTCGTCGTAGAGCTTCCTCGCTTCCTCCGCCGGGCCGCGACGCTCCGAGAGCGCCTTGACCCGCACTTCCCACCGCCACTCGGCCACGCGCACCACGACCATGTCGCCCGCTTTCACTTCATGCGCCGGCTTCGTGCGCTCTCCATTGAGCTGCACGCGGCCTGCCGCCACGGCTTGCTGGGCGAGGCTGCGCGTTTTGAAGAAACGCGCCGCCCACAGCCATTTGTCGAGCCGCATCAGGCGCTCGTGACGACTCCCACTGGGCAGGAAACGCCAGTGCCGCCGAGGCCGCAATAGCCGGCCGGGTTCTTGCCGAGGTATTGCTGGTGGTAGTCCTCGGCGTAGTAAAAGGTCGGCGCGGGCCGGATCTCGGTGCTGATGGCGCCATAGCCTTTCTTGTTGAGCGCCTGCTGGTACATCTCCTTTGATTTCTGCGCCGCCTTGAGCTGCTCGTCGCCATAGCAGTAGATCGCCGAGCGGTACTGCGTGCCGACGTCATTGCCCTGGCGCATACCCTGCGTGGGGTCGTGACCTTCCCAGAAAACCTTGAGCAGCTCGTCGTAGCTCAGCTGCTTCGGATCGAAGACGACGAGCACCACCTCGGCATGATTGGTGAGCCCGCTGCACACTTCCTCGTACGTCGGGTTCTTCGTTTCACCGCCCGCATAGCCGACCGCAGTCGTATAGACGCCGGGGCGCTGCCAGAAGAGCCGTTCGGCGCCCCAGAAGCAGCCCATGCCCAACACCGCCTGCTGCAGGCCCGCGGGAAACGGCGGCTTCAGCGGATGGCCGCTCACGAAATGCTTCGGCGGAACGCTCATCGCCTCGTCGCGGCCGGGCAGCGTGCTCTGCGATGCAATCAGCCTGGTCGCTTTCTTCATGAAGGAAAACATGGACACACTCCTTGTTTCCTAGAATAGCACCATGAAACTGTGCGTCTACGGTGCCGGCGCGGTGGGCGGCCTGATGGCCGCGTGGCTCGCCCGCGCGGGCCACGAGGTATCGGTCGTCGCGCGCGGCGCGCAACTCGAGGCGATCCGCCGCGCGGGCCTGCGCGTGCGCAGCAATGGCGCTGTCGAGTCCTACGCCGTCCACGCGGCGAGCGACCCGCGCGAGCTCGGGCCGCAAGACTACGTATTGGTCACGGTAAAGGCCCAAAGCCTTACAGATGTCGCACAGACCATCGGCCCGTTGGTCGGTCCGGGCACATCAATCCTGACGGCGATGAACGGAGTACCGTGGTGGTTCTTCGACCGCCTGCCGTTTCGTAATGGCCGCGAGCGGCTGGAATCGCTCGATCCGGGCGGGCATCTCGCGCGGGCGATGCCCACCGAGCGCATCGTCGGCTGCGTAATCCACCTCGCCGCTTCCACACCGGAGCCCGGACTCATCAGCCACAACATGGGTCGCAAGCTCATCGTCGGCGAGCCCGGCGGCAAGAACACGGCGCGTACTACCCGCGTCGAGGACGCGCTGCGCGCGGCCGGGTTCGAGGTCATCGTTACGCCGGCGATCGAGAAGGAGTTCTGGGTGAAGCTCCTCGGCAACGTGAGCTTCAATCCGGTGTCGGCGCTCACGATGAGCACGGCCGATCGGCTGATCGAGAATCCGGCGGTGAAGGACTACATGGTGAAGATCATGCGCGAGGTGCTCGCCATCGGCCGCGCGGTGGGCGTCGATGCCGATATCGACCCCGAAGCGCGCATCGACATGGCGCGCGCGCTGGGCAAGTTCAAGACCTCCATGCTGCAGGACCTGGAGGCGGGCAAGCCGCTCGAGATCGACGGCCTCCTCGCCGGCACGTTGGAAATCGCGCGCAAGGCGGGCGTACCGGCGCCTTACACCGAGAGCCTCTTCGGCCTCATCAAGGCGCGCGCGGAGGCGACCGGTCAATACCGTTAGGAATTCCGATCCAGGGTCGTAATTATCGGCCGAGCGGCGCAGCTTGCTAATTACGACCCTGGATCGGATTTCTGCAGCTTGGGACGCTTCTTGAGTTCCGGCAGGATCGCGCGCTCGTAGAACTGGATGCCGACCTTGGCAATGCGCTCGGCGCCGATCAGCGCAGCGGCGCCCTCGCCCGCGCGCTTCCACGCCTTGTATTCGTCCTCGTACGCGAGCCCCATGGCGCGCGCAATGAGGTGGATGTAGTTGTACACCGGGATCGCCCCGGCGGCGTCGAGGCCGACGAGCTCGCGATAGCACTGATGGAACACGGTCACCACCGCGTCGGCGCCCGCTGCCCTGGCAGACCGCGCCGTGTTGTTATTGATGTCTTCCAGCGCCCTCGGGATAGCGGCGAAGGAGGCGCACATGTAGCCCGGCGCTACGTAATCGGCTTCCACCACTTCCACGCCCGGGATGAGGCGCAGGAGCTCCGGCACCATGCGGTTCACCGGCACGAGGTCGTTGAAGCCGATGTGCTGGTGTACGAATACCCGCATCGGCAGCTCGCGCACGAGGAGCGGCCCCAGGCGCTCGCGCTTCGCGTGCAGCAGCTCGACGACGTAAGTCATGTCGAAGTGCCGGTCGTTCGTGCGTGCCATGAAGTCATGCATGTGCGAATGGCACGACGGGCACCACACCACCACCGGCGCAGCGCGTGCGTTTAGCTTGCCGACGGTGCGCGTCGCCATGCCGCCCGCCGCCGTCTGGTTCGCGTCTTTCACCGTGCCGCAGCAGTAATCGACGCCGCCGACCGGTTCCGGCTCGTATCCCAGCGCGCGCAGGATATCGAGGCAGGCGTGGATGATGTCGCCGTGCCGCAGCACGTTGCACCCATACCAGAAGGTAATGTGCTCGCTCATGTCCAATCCTTGAGCTCGTCGTCGCTGAGCTGCAGCCTGGCAAACGCGCGCACGCGATCGAAATAGTCCGGATCTTCCTTCACCGGTAGCTGCGCGGGCAGTCCGCGTCCGCCCAGCGCCGTCATGCGCGCGAGGCGCATCATCATCTTCGGATCCACGTTCTCCGGGCACGCCGGCACGCAAACGCCGCTTCGCGTGCACACGCCGATCCAGCCGAGCGCCTCGGGCGTGCCCGCCGCGCCGCGCAGCACGGCGTGCACGCCGCCCACCACCGCTTTGCTGTCGCTCGCCGGCGCCTTCGAGTACTGCGCCATCGGGCAGACTTCGTAGCACTTGCCGCAGCGTGTGCAGGCGCCGAGGATGCGTTCGATCTCGCGCTCCTCGAACTCCTTCAGTCGCTGTCCTATGGGGGCTCTCGCGCTCATGCGTGCAGTAAACTCGAACGGTGAATTTAACACCGCATCGCATCTGCGTGGCGCCGATGATGGACTGGTCGGACCGCCACTACCGCTATTTCATGCGGCAGATCGCGGCGCGCGCTCGCGTGTACACCGAGATGATTACCACCGGCGCGCTCATCCACGGCGATGTCGAGCGGCACCTTGCCTTCAGCCCGGAAGAGCATCCGCTAGCGCTGCAGCTCGGGGGCAGCGAGGCGGAAGACCTGGTACGCGGCGCGCGGCTGGGGGAGCGTTACGGGTATGACGAGATCAATCTCAACATCGGCTGCCCGAGCGAGCGCGTGCAGCGCGGTGCCTTCGGCGCCTGCCTGATGGCGGAGCCGGAGCTCGTCGCGCGCTGCGTGCGGGCGATCCGCGAGGCTGTGCCAATGCCTGTGACGGTGAAGCACCGCGTCGGCATCGACCAGGTCGAGGACTATGGCTTCGTGCGTGACTTCGTCGGCACGGTGTCGCAGGCGGGTTGCCGCACGTACATCGTGCACGCGCGCAACGCCGTGCTGAAGGGGCTCTCGCCCAAGGAGAACCGCGAGATCCCGCCGCTCAAGTATCACTACGTTTATCAGCTCAAGCGCGACTTCCCGGAGTTCGAGATCGTCATCAACGGCGGCATTACCACGCGCGCGCAGATTGCGCAGCACCTGCAGCACGTCGATGGCGTCATGCTCGGCCGCGCCGCGTACCACGATCCCTGGCTGCTCGCCGATCCCGGCAGGACACGCGCCGAGGTGGTGCACCGCATGCTCGAGTATGCGCGGCGCCAGCGCGACGTGCCGTTGCGCGCCATCGTGCGCCATATGCTCGGCCTTTATCACGGCGCGCCGCACGCGCGGCTCTGGCGGCGCCTGCTCTCGGATGCCGATAGGCTCAAGCACAACCGGCCGGAACTCCTGCTGGAAGCGCTGGCGCTGGCGGAAACGCCCGGTTACGTGGGGCTGCCGGTTTCGGCCTAACATGGGCCGAGAGAGGAGGCGTCAATGATGAAAGCGTTGGCCTATTGCGCGGCCCTCTGCCTGGGCGGCGCCGTACACGCGCAGACGCTCGGCATTGCGACCATGCAGCCGGGAACGCTCGCGCATACGGTCGGCTCGTCGATCGCCAAGGTGCTCAAGGAAAAAGGCGGCATCAACGCGCTGGTGCAGCCCACCTCCGGCGAATCGATGGCGCTCGCCATCGTGGGCAAAGGCGACGCGCCGCTGGGGCTCGCCAATGCCATCGAGGTCGGGATGGCGGTGCCCGCGAACCCCAACCTGCGCATGATCGGCGCGGTGAATCCGGTGCGCGCCGGCATCTTCGTGCGCAAGTCGAGCCCGATGAAGACCATCGCCGATCTCAAAGGCCGTCGCGTGCCCATGGGCTATGCCGCCATGCGCGCGCTCGAGGGGATGTCGCGCGCCCTGCTCGCGACCGGCGGCCTGACCGAGAAGGACATCCAGCCGGTGATGGCGCCGAATGTGATCCGCGCGGCAGACGATTTCGTCGCGGGCAGCGCCGATGCCTTTCTCTTCGCGTTCGGCGCGCCAAAGGTGCGCGAAGTCGACGCCACGGTGGGCGGCATCCGCGCGCTCGAGATCCCGGAGCAGCCGGGCATCGCCGCCGCGCGCCAGCATTCGCCTTACGGCTATCTCAGCGAAGCGCAGCCCGGGCCGGCGTTCGTCGGCATCGCGCAGCCAACCAAGGTCTACACGTTCGACCAGATGCTCTACACGCACAGCGCGGTGTCCGATGAGCTCGTCTACAAGATCATCGACACGATGGCGAACAACAAGGCCGAGCTCGCGGCGGTGGCGCCGGCGCTGCGCGAGTTCGCGCTCGAGAACATGTACAAGACCTACGACTTCCCGTACCACCCCGGTGCGCTGAAGTACTTCCGCGAGCACCAGCTCGCCGCGAAGCAACTCTAGCTAGCGCTTCGGCTTGCCGTCGATGAGCACGACGGCGAGCCGGCACGGTCCGCTGCCGCGGTTCAGCCACGCGTGGTTCGTGCCGCGCTGCACGAGCACGTCGCCCGCCGCGAGCTTCACGCTCGCGCCGTCGTCGAGCTGCATCTCGACTTCGCCCTGCAGGCAGATCACGTAATCGAGGCTGTCGGTGCGATGCAGGTACGGCGCGTTGCCGGGCTGGATCTCGACCACGGAAAAGCGTGTGCCGCCCGGCGGCGGCGCGATGCCGAGCTTGCGCTCGCCCATGTCTTCGTCGCGCAGGTAATCGCACGGCGTCGCATCGGTCGCCCAGACGAGCGTCGCGACAATTTTCTCAGCGCCGCTGAATTGGCGCGGTGGCTGTCCGTCGTTGCAGACGACCGCCCTGCCCTGCGCATCATGCCCGGTGACGACGCGCCGCAGCTTCACGCCGCGACCTTGAGCTTGAGGAGCCGCGCCGCGTTGCCGCCGAGAATCTTCGCCTTGTCGGCCGCCGGGATCGGCAGCGCATCGACGTGCGCCGTGTCGGCGCCGAGGAACGGATCGTCGGAGCCCCACAGGAGATGCTCGGCGCCGACGAGCTCGTGCGCCATCTTCAATGCCGGACAGAAGAACGAGCAGGTGTCGTAATAAAGCTCGGCCGCGTACGTGCTTGGCAGCCGGCTGATATGCGCGCGGCAGTCGGGAAAGAGGCGGTAGCCGTTGTCGAGGCGCTCGAGCACCATGAGGAGCGCGCCGCCCGTGTGCGCGAGGATATAGGGGAAATGCGGATAGCGCTCGAAGACCCCCGAGTAAATGAGGCGCGCCGCCGCGGCGGTCGTGTCGAACACGAAGCCGATGCGCAGCGGCATCTCGAACTCTTCCTTCCCGGTGTGCGGCGGGAACATCGGGTGCTCGAACACCGGCAGCCGCAGCGCATCGATCTTCGCCCACACCGGCTCGAAGCGCCCGTCGTTAACCGGCAGGCCGCCGATATTTGAGCCGATCATCACGCCGGCAAGCTCGAGCTCGCCGGTGATGCGATCGAGCTCCGCGAGCGACGCCTCGATGTCATCGAGCGGCAGGCTGCCGAGCCCGGCGAAGCGGTCCGGGTGCGAGCGCACGAGCGCCGCGGTCGCGTCGTTCATGTAGCGCGCCATCTCGACCTGGCGCGCGCCCTGCCATTCGTAGACATTGGGCGTCGAGAGCGACAGCACGCGCATGTCGACGCCCTGCGCGTCCATCTTGCGCAGCCGCGCGTCGATGTCGTACATGTCGGGCCGCTCCCACAGGAACGTGTAGCCGTTTCGCCGGTAAAGCGTCTGCCCGCTCGGCGTCTGCTGCGGCTCGAGGGCGAGGTCCTTGACCAGCGCATCGACGTAGCGGCGCTCGACGATATGCGCGTGAATGTCGATCTTCATCTGCCCGGGAGTATCATTCGGCCATGAGCGCCCATCTTAAGACCATCGGCACCGCTTCGCTTCGCGAACGCGTCAGCAAGGAAGAATGGCAGATGCGAGTCGACCTCGCAGCCGCCTACCAGCTCGCGGCGATCTTCAAGTGGACCGATCTCATCTATACGCACTTCTCGGCGCGCGTGCCGGGGACCGAGGACTTCCTGCTGAACCCGTACGGGCTCATGTTCGACGAGATCACCGCGTCGAGCCTCGTGAAGGTCGACTGGGAAGGCAAGATCAAGGACGACCCGATCGGCATGGGCGTGAACGAGGCGGGGTTCATCATCCATAGCTGCATGCACCGCGCCCGGCCGGAGATCAATTGCGTGATCCATACGCACACGCGCGCGGCGGTCGCGGTGTCGGCGATGAAGTGCGGCGTCCTGCCCATCAGCCAGCACGCGATGCGCGTGCAGGCCGAGATCACCTACCACGATTACGAGGGCGTCGCCCTCTACCAGGATGAGCAGGCGCGCATGGCGAGCGATCTGGGCAAGAAATCGAAGGCGATGATCCTGCGCAACCACGGCGTGCTCGCGCTCGGCGAGACGGTGCGCGAGGCCTTCGAGATCATGTATTACCTCGACTGCGCCTGCCAGATCCAGGTCGACGCGCTCGCCGGCGGCATGCACAACGTGCAGCTCATGTCGCAGGATGCGGCGGCCAAGGCCACCGCGGCGCTGCAACGGCCGATGCGCCCGGCGCAGGAGAAGGACTGGCCGGCGCTGCTGCGCATGCTGGATCGCCGCGGCATCAAGTACGCCCAGTAACGAAGCGCACCACCGCTTCGAGCGTCTTTTCCGGCTGCTGGCGAAACGGCGCGTGGCCGCAGTCCTCTAACTTGAGCAGCTCGCAGGGGCTCTCCACGCGCCGCGCAAGCTCGTCGAGCTGGGCCATGGTGCCGTACTCGTCGTCGTAGCCCTGGATTGCGAGCACCGGGCAGCGGATGTGCGGCAGGTAATCGTCGCGGATGTCCCAGCCCTTGAAGTCCGGATCGAGCCAGACGTCGGCCCAGCCGTAGAACGTCCTGCGCGCATCGCGGTGATGGCGGCCCAGCCGCTGCGCGAGATCGG
>VBCM01000026.1 GCA_005883675.1 Betaproteobacteria bacterium | reverse complement strand
GTGCATGAATCGCACCGTGCGCCGCGGCTCGGCGAGCACATCAGACTGCCCATACCCGTAGCGGTCGTAGACAAGCGCGCGGCAGCCGGTAGCCGCGGCAACCTTCTCCGGGAAGTCGCGCCACTGCTGGATGGAGCCGAGTCCCTCGTGCAGGAACAGGAGCGTCGGCTTGCCAGCGCCCGCCTCGCCGAGCCACTCGTAGGCGAGCCTGCGGCCCGCGGCAGTCGCAAAAGGCATGCGGTGAATTTAGCACGCGATAATCCGCGCCTTCATGAAGCTGCGGACTTGGTTCGTGCTCGTCGCGACGCTGCTGCTCTGGTCGGGCA
>VBCM01000184.1 GCA_005883675.1 Betaproteobacteria bacterium | reverse complement strand
CCGTCGAGCCACACTTCCCAGCCGAGTCCCCAGGCGCCCAGCGTCGGCGACTCCCAGTCGTCCTCGACGAAGCGGATGTCGTGCTCCTTCGGCTCGATGCCGAGCACGACGAGCGACTCGAGATAGCGGTCCTGGATGTCGTCGGGAGAGGGCTTGAGCACCACCTGGTACTGGTAGTAATGCTGCAGCCGGTTCGGATTCTCGCCGTAGCGGCCATCCTTGGGCCGGCGCGAGGGCTGCACGTAGGCGGCGCTCCACGGCTCCGGTCCGATCGCGCGCAGGAAGGTCGCCGTGTGGAACGTGCCGGCGCCCATTTCCATGTCGTAGGGCTGCAGCAGCACGCAGCCTTGGCGATCCCAGTAATCGTTGAGCCGCAGGATCAGTTGTTGAAAGCTGAGCAAAGCGCGCCGATTTTACCGGCTGCGTCTGCGCCGGGCGACGAGCGCCGCTGCGGCGAGCACGCCAAGCGAAACGACGACGACCGGCCAGTCGCGCCAGCGCACGTACGGCGTCGCGCCGGCATAGCCCTGCGCGCTCACCTCCAGCCGGCCTTCGGCGAACTGCGGCAAGCGCGCGCGCACCGTGCCGTCGCGATCGATCGCGGCGGTGATGCCGGTGTTGGTGGCGGTGAGATGCATGCGCGCGGTTTCGAGCGCGCGCGCTCGCGCGATCTGCAGGTGCTGGGCCGGCGCGAGCGAATCGCCGAACCAGGCGACATTCGATACGTTGACGAGAAGCGTCGCTTCGGGAAGCTGTGCCGCGATCTCGTCGCCAAACGCGTCCTCGTAGCAGATGTTCGCCGCGATGCGCTGGCCGGCGACGGCGAGCAGGCGCTGCCCGAGCGTGCCGCGCGAGAAGTCCGACATCGGGATGTCCACCACGCGCAGCGTCCAGGCGAAGCCCGGCGGCACGAACTCGCCGAAGGGCACGAGGTGCACCTTGTGATAAGCCTGGACCGGCGATACGCCGAGCGTGATCACGCTGTTGAAGAATTCCTCGTTGCTCTTGCGCGTCGGCACGCCGAGCAGGAGATCACCGCCATTGCGTTGCGCTACCGCGTCGAGGCGCCGCAGGTAGTCCCGCTCCACCTGGTCGAGAAAGCGCGGCACCGCCGTCTCGGGGAAGATGATGAGGCGCGCCTGCGTCGCTTCGGCGAGCCGCGCGTAGCTCTCGAGCGTGCGCGCGTAGCGTGCCGGATCGAATTTAAGCGACTGCTCGATGTTCCCCTGCAGGAGGGCGACGTTTAGCGGCGCGCTCGCGGGCGAGCTCCATTCGACATGGCGTAGCGCTTCCCCGCCCGCGACCATGGCGAGCGCGAGCGTCAGCCAATACCCGGCGCGCGGGCGGCGCGCCGCGAGCAGCCAGATGAGCCCGGCGAGCGTGAGCGTAATAAAGGAAAGCGCAAAGACGCCGCCGACAGGCGCATAGCCCTGCAGCGGCCAGCCGACCGCCGCGTAGCCGAGCGAGAGCCAGGGAAAGCCGGTGAGCATCCAGGAGCGCAGCCACTCGGCGAGCGTCCAGGCGGCGGGGATGAGGAGGCACGCGCGCATCGCATCGCCGGCGGGGATGCGCGCCTGGAGCCAGCCGGCGGCGGCCGGGTAGAGCGCCAGAAACGCGCAGAACACCAGCGTGGCGAATGCCGCGAGCGGCGCCGGCATGCCGCCGATGTCGTGCATGCTCACGTAGATCCACGACACGCCGGCCCCGAAGAGGCCGAGGCCGAACCAGAATCCGGTCCAGAAGCAGCGCCTCGGCGGCGCACCGCGCCACACGTGCGCGAGCCAGGCGAGCGTCACGAGCGCGAGCGGATAGAAGCCAAGCGGCGCGAAGGCGCCGACGGTGAGCCCGCCGGCGACAAGCTGGTAAAGAGGGACAGTCCCTATTTATCGCCCTTAGGCTTGTCGACGAGCAGCGTGTAGACGCGCCGGCTGTCGGCGCGCAGCACCTGGAAGCGCAGGCCTTCGATGTTGACGGACTCGCCGCGCTTGGGAAGGCGCCCGAGATGCGCGATGACCAGGCCGCCGACCGTATTGGCGGTCTCGTCGGAAAAATGCGTGCCGAAGGCGGCGTTGAAGTCGGCGATCTGCGTGAGCGCCTTGACGCGAAAGCGCCCGCCCGGCTCCGGGATGATGTTGTCGGAGGCTTCGTCGAAGTCGTACTCGTCCTCGATCTCGCCCACGATCTGCTCGAGCACGTCTTCGATCGTGACGAGGCCCGACACGCCACCATACTCGTCGACCACGATCGCCATGTGGTTGCGGCTCGCGCGGAACTCGCGCAGGAGCACGTTCAGCCGCTTCGCCTCGGGCACGAACACCGCCGGGCGCAGCATCTCGCGCACGTTGAATTCCTCCTCGCCGGCGTAATGGCGCAGCAGGTCCTTGGCGAGCAGGATGCCGATCACGTCGTCGCGGTTCTGGTCGATCACCGGGAAGCGCGAGTGGGCGGTGGCGATGATGCGCGGGATGAAGCTTTCTACCGGCTCGTTGATGTCGATGAAGTCGACCTGGGCGCGCGGGATCATGATGTCGCGCACCTGCATCTCCGAGACGGTGAGCGCGCCCTCGATGATCGAGAGCGCGTCGGCATCGAGCAGGTTGCGCGAGTACGCCGAGCGCAGCAGCTGCACGAGCTGCTCGCGATCGCTCGGCTCACGCATGAGGAGCGCGGACAGGCGCTCGAGCAGGCTGGGGCGCGCAGGGTCGTTCATGCCGGCCGCGGTGATTCTACCGTGTAGGGATCGCCGAAGCCGAGGCGGCGCAGGATGCGGATTTCGCGCGCTTCCATGCGGCGCGCGCTGCGCTCGTCATCGTGGACATAGCCGCGCAGATGCAGGATGCCGTGCACGACGAGATGGGCGTAGTGCGCGCGCAGCGGCTTGCCCTGCGCGCGCGCTTCGCGCGCCACGACCGGATGACACAGCACGACATCGCCTTCGCCGCCGTAGGCGAAGCTCAGCACATTGGTCGCGCGAGCGCGCCGCCGGAA
>VBCM01000025.1 GCA_005883675.1 Betaproteobacteria bacterium | reverse complement strand
TGGGGGAGCAATTCGACTACGCGAAGGAGTTCAAGAGCCTGGACCTGAACGCCGTCGTCAAGGACCTGCGTGCGTTGATGACGGACTCGCAGGACTGGTGGCCGGCGGACTTTGGCCACTACGGCGGCCTGTTCATCCGCATGGCTTGGCACAGCGCGGGCACGTACCGCATCACCGATGGCCGCGGCGGGGCCGGCGCCGGCCAGCAGCGCTTCGCGCCTCTCAATAGCTGGCCGGACAACGCGAACCTCGACAAGGCGCGCCGCTTGCTGTGGCCGATCAAGCAGAAATGCGGCCGGAAAATTTCCTGGGCCGATCTGCTGATCCTTGCCGGCAACGTCGCCCTCGAGTCGATGGGCTTCAAGACATTCGGC
Source organism: Betaproteobacteria bacterium (assembly GCA_005883675.1). GTDB lineage: Bacteria > Pseudomonadota > Gammaproteobacteria > Burkholderiales > SG8-39 > SCGC-AG-212-J23. The sequence continues at coordinate 17,630 of VBCM01000025.1, read as the reverse complement.
TTTGGCGGCGGGCGCGAGGATGTCTGGGAGCCCGAAGAGGACATCTACTGGGGCCCCGAAGGCAAGTGGCTGGCGGACGAGCGCTACAGCGGCGACCGTGATCTCCAGAACCCTCTCGCCGCTGTGCAGATGGGTCTGATCTACGTGAACCCGGAAGGGCCGAACGGCAAGCCGGATCCGCTCGCCGCGGCGCGGGATATCCGCGAGACGTTCAAGCGCATGGCGATGAACGACGAGGAGACCGTGGCGCTCATCGCCGGCGGCCACAGCTTCGGCAAGACACACGGCGCCGGCGATCCTTCGCTGATCGGCGCGGAGCCGGAAGGCGCCGCCATCGAGGAGCAGGGCCTCGGCTGGAAGAGCAAACATGGCAAAGGCTTCGGCGCCGACACCATCACCGGCGGCCCGGAGGTCACCTGGTCGCAGACGCCGACGAAGTGGACCAACAACTTCTTCGACAACCTGTTCAAGCACGAGTGGGAGCTGACGAAGAGCCCGGCCGGCGCCTGGCAATGGAAGGCGAAGATCCTCGCGTCGGGCGTCACGCTCGCGGAGCTCGTCTCGACGGCCTGGGCATCGGCCTCGACGTTCCGCGGCTCCGACAAGCGCGGCGGCGCGAACGGGGCGCGCATTCGCCTCGCGCCGCAGAAGGACTGGGAAGTCAACAACCCGGCGGACCTGGCAAAGGTCCTGAAGAAACTCGAAGCGCTTCAGAAGGACTTCAACGCGTCCCAGTCAGGTTCCAAAGGCGGGGGCAAAGAGGTTTCGCTTGCCGACCTAATCGTTCTCGGCGGCGCCGCGGCGATCGAGAAAGCCGCAAAGGCGGCCGGACAAGATGAGCCGCTCGCCGACGGCTTCCGCAGCTACCTCGGCGGCCGGCAGTTCATGATGCCCGAGGAAGCGCTGGTGGATCGCGCGCAGCTCCTCACCCTCACGGGCCCCGAGATGACGGTGCTCGTCGGCGGATTGCGGGTGCTCGGCGCGAACGCCGGAGGGTCGAAGCACGGCGTCTTCACCAGGAAGCCCGGGACGCTGACCAACGACTTCTTCGTCAACCTGCTCGACATGAACACGCAGTGGCAGCCGGCGGCAGGCGCCGACGGGGTGTACGAAGGACGCGACCGCAAGAGCAACGCGATCAAGTGGACCGGCACCCGCGTCGATCTGGTCTTTGGTTCGCACTCCGAGTTGCGAGCGCTCGCGGAGGTCTATGGCTGCGCGGATTCGAAGGAGAAGTTCGTGAAAGACTTCGTCGCCGCCTGGACCAAGGTCATGAACCTCGACCGCTACGACCTGAAGAAAAATTGAAGCACCTGCGGCCGCCCGGACGAGGCGTACGCCTTGCCCGGGCGGCCGCGGTATCTACGAGGTAATCGAGCGCAGGGCGGAGCTTGCGAGCGGTGCGTCGCTGCTCAGGGGCCGCACGTAGAGCGCGGCAAGGGTGACCGCGGTCAGAACGATGAGCATCGCGGCGGCGATGAGGCGCGGGTGCGGAAACAGGGGCCGGGGGTCTGTCATGGCGGCGTCAGGCCGAGCGCCTTTCGCGATTCAGCGGCACGACCGTGTGCACCGCCGGCGCTTGCGCCGCCTGGCGCTCGCGCAGGATGCGCTCGAAGGTCTTGCGCACGTCCGTGGCGTGGCTCGGCACGTAGCGGCGCCAGTGTTACGGCTGTAACCATCTAATTCCAGGTCCCGCCGAGCGCCCGCACCAGCGCGACGGTGCTCTGGTACTGCGCCGAGCGCACCTGCAGCGCCTCGCGGCGGTTGCGCAGCTCGCTCCTCTGCGCGTCGAGCAGCTCGAGCTGGCTGACGTAGCCGTTGCGATAGCGGATCTCGGAGAGCGCGGTCGAGCGCGCGGCGGAGCTCACCGCGCGGTCCTGCGCTTGCGCCTGCTCGGCGAGCAGGCGCAGCGCGGAGAGCTGGTCCTCGACGTCCTTGAAGGCGACGAGCACCTGCTCGCGGTAGCGGGCGATGGCGGCGTCGAACTCGCCGCTCGCGTTCTCGATGCCGGCCTTGCGCCGCCCGCCGTCGAAGACGGGCAGCGAGCCGATGAGGCCGAGGCCCCAGGCGCGCGAGGACCATTGGAAGAGATCGTGCAGATCGCTCGAGGCATAGCCGGCGTTTGCGGTCAGTGCGATGGTCGGGAACCAGGCCGCCTTCGCCACGCCGACGCGCGTCTGGGCCGCGAGAAGCGAGTTCTCAGCCGACGACACGTCCGGCCGCCGTGTCAGAACCGTGCTTGGCACGCCGGCCGGGATGATCGGCAGGGCGGTGTCCCACGCGCCGGCGGCGAGCGTGAAGTTCGACGCCGGCTCGCCTACCAGCACCGCGAGCGCGTGCTCGAGCTCGGCCCGCCGGCGGTCGAGCGCCAGCGCTTCCGATTCGGTGGCGGCGACCTCGGTGCGCGCGCGCGCGACGTCGAGCTCCGCGGCGTCGCCCGCACGATAGCGGCGCTCGGTGAGCGCCAGCGTTTCCTGGTAGGCGACCACCGTGCTGCGCACGAGTGCGCGCTCGTCGTCGATGGCGCGCAGCGCGAGATAGGTCTGCGCGACATCCGCTTGCACGAGCAGCCGCGCGCTTTGCAGCAGGCTCTCGGCGGATTGCGCGTCCAGCTTGGCCGCGTCCACGCCCTGGGCGAGGCGGCCGAATAGATCCACTTCGTACGAGAGGTCGGCGCCCGCCGTGAACAGGCTGCGCGTCCCCTGGACGGGCACGCCATTCACGAGGCCGCGGCCGCGATCCGCGCTTGCGCTGGCGTCGATCTCGGGCAAGCGCTGCGCTTCCGCCGCTCGCACGAACGCGCGCGCCTGCTTGAGCCGCGCCGTGGCGACCTGGATGCTCGCATTGGCGGCGTTGGCGCGCGCGACGAGGTCGTCCAGCAGCGGATCGCCGAACGACTTCCACCATTCGCCGCGCGCCTGCGCTTCCGCGGGCGGGGCGACCGTCCAGCGGCCATCGCCTTCCTTATATGCAGTAGGCGTCGCCGGCAGCGCAGCCTGGTCGATTGGCGGCAGCGAGGCCGAGCAGGCGGCGAGCAACGTCACCAGGAACAGGGCCGGCCACCATTTCCTTCCGGAAAGGCCCCAGGCTGTCGCCGTCGTCGCAATCACGGACTGTGCCGCGGAAAGCATCGCGTTATTCATCATGGCGTGTCCTTATCGATCGGCGCGGCAGGCAGCGGCCTGATCTCGCCGCCGGCGAAGGCCTCGGCGTGGTGCGGAATCTCGCCGTGCTGCTTGAGCGGCCGGTTGCCGGTCGCCGCGCGCAGCAGCACGTAGAACACCGGCGTGAGGAAGATGCCGAAGGCGGTGACGCCGATCATCCCGGAGAACACCGCGATGCCCATCGCGCGCCGCATCTCGGCGCCGGCGCCCACCGAGTAGGCGAGGGGCAGCACGCCCATCACGAAGGCGATCGAGGTCATCAGGATCGGCCGCAGCCGCAGCCGCGCCGCTTCGATCGCGGCCTGCACCGGCGTGCGGCCGGCGAACTCGAGCTCGCGCGCGAATTCCACGATCAGGATCGCGTTCTTCGCCGCGAGCCCGACCAGCACCATGAAGCCGATCTGCGTGAAGATGTTGTTGTCGCCGTGGCTGAGCCAGACGCCAGTGAGCGCGGCGAGCAAGCCCATCGGCACGATCAGGATGATGGCGAGCGGCAGCGCCAGGCTCTCGTAGAGCGCGGCGAGCACCAGGAAGACGAGGAAGATCGCCAGCGGATAGACCCACAGCGCCGAGTTGCCGGCGAGGATCTCCTGGTAGGTGATCTCGGTCCAGTCGTAGCTGATGCCGGGCGGCAGCGTCTCGGCGGCGACGCGCTCGATCGCATCCTGCGCCTGGCCCGAGGAGAAGCCGGGCGCGTTGCGCCCGCTGATGTCGGCGCCGAGGAAGCCGTTGTAGCGGATCGCGCGTTCCGGGCCGAAGCTCGGCTTCACGTTGAGCAGCGCGGAGAGAGGCACCATCTCGCCCGCGTTGGAGCGCACCTTCAGGAGCCCGATGTCCTCGGCGTGTGCGCGGTACGGCGCATCCGCCTGCACGCGCACGGAGTAGGTGCGGCCGAAGCGGTTGAAGTCGTTCACGTACAGGCTGCCCAGATAAATCTGCATCGTGTCGAACACCTCGGTCACCGGCACGCCGAGCTGGCGCGCCCGCGTGCGGTCGACGTCGGCGTAGAGCTGCGGCACGTTCACCTGATAGGTCGAGAACATGCCGGCGAGCTCCGGGGTCTGGTAGGCCTTCGCGAGGAACGCCTTAGTGGCGGCGTCGAGCGCCTCGTAGCCGAGCGACGCGCGGTCCTCGAGGTAGAGCTTGAAGCCGCCGGTCGTGCCGAGGCCCTGCACCGGCGGGGGCGGGAAGATGACGATGAAGGCGTCGGGAATCGCGGCGAATTGCTTGTTCAGGCTGCCGGCGATCGCGCCGCCGCTCAACGCCGGGCTCTTGCGCTCGTCGAAGGACTTGAGCGCGGCGAACACGATGCCCGAGTTCGAGCTGTTGGTGAAGCCGTTGATCGAGAGGCCCGGGAAGCCGACCGCGTTCTCCACGCCGGGCTGCTTCATCATGATCTCGCCCATGCGCCGCATCACATCCTCCGTGCGGTCGAGCGTTGCGCCGTCGGGAAGCTGCGCGAAGCCGATCAGGTACTGCTTGTCCTGGCTCGGCACGAAGCCACCGGGCACCCGGTCGAAGAGCAGCGCTGTCGCGCCCAGCAGCACGACGTAGACGCCCATCATCAGCGCCTTGCGCGAGAGCACGCCACTCACGCCAATGCTGTAGGCGCGCACGCCCGTGCCGAAGATGCGGTTGAAGCCGCGGAACAACCAGTTCTTCGGACGGCCGTCGTGCGGCCTGAGCAGCAGGGCGGCGAGCGCCGGCGAGAGCGTGAGCGAGTTGATCGCCGAGATCACGGTGGAGATGGCGATGGTCAGCGCGAACTGCCGGTAGAACTGGCCGGAAAGCCCGCTGATGAAGGCGAGCGGCACGAACACCGCCACCAGCACTGCCGCGATGGCGATGATCGGGTTGGTCACCTCGCGCATCGCGCGATAGGTGGCCTCGCGTGCCGGCAGGCCGGCCGCGATGTTGCGTTCCACGTTTTCCACCACCACGATGGCGTCGTCCACCACGATGCCGATCGCGAGCACCAATCCAAACAGACTCAATGCATTTATGGAGAAGCCGAAGAGATAGAGCAGCGAGAACGTGCCGACGATCGACACCGGCACGGCGACCAGCGGGATGATCGAGGCGCGCCAAGTCTGCAGGAAGAGGATCACGACCAGCACGACGAGCGCTACCGATTCGAAGAGCGTGTGCACCACCGACCTGATCGAGGCCCGCACGAACTGCGTCGGGTCGTAGACGATCTGGTAGTCGACGCCGTCGGGCATGGTCTTCTTGATCTCGGCCATCGTGCGGCGCACGTCGTCGGAGATCTGCAACGCGTTGGAGTTGGGCGCGGCGAAGATCGGCACCGCCACCGCCGGCTTGTTGTCGAGCAGCGAGCGAAGCGCGTACTCGGACGCGCCGAGCTCGATGCGTGCGATGTCGCGCAGCCGCGTGACGGCGCCGTTCGGCTCGGTCTTGACGATGATGTCGCCGAACTCCTCCTCGGTCTGCAGGCGTCCCTGCGCGTTGATCGAGAGCTGCAGATCGACCTTCTCCGCGCCGGGCGACTGGCCCAGCACCCCGGCCGCGGCTTGGACGTTCTGCTCGCGGATCGCCCGCACCACGTCGTTCGCGGAAAGCCCGCGCTCGGCGACCTTGCGCGGGTCGAGCCACACGCGCATCGAGTAGTCGCCGGAGCCGAAGAGCAGTACCTGGCCCACGCCATTGATGCGCGCCAGCCGGTCCTTGACGTTGAGCACCGCATAGTTGCGCAGGTACGTCATGTCGTAGCGCTCGTTGGGCGACACGAGGTGCACGACCATCGTGAGATCGACGGCGCTCTTCACCGTGGTCACGCCGAGGCGGCGCACTTCCTCCGGCAGGCGCGGCTCGGCCTGGGCGACGCGGTTCTGCACCTTCTGCTGCGCAAGGTCCGGGTCGGTGCCGAGCTTGAAGGTGACCGTGAGCGTCATGACGCCGTCGGTGGTGGCCTGGCTCGACATGTAGAGCATGCCTTCCACGCCGTTGATCTGCTCCTCGAGCGGCGTCGCCACGGTTTCGGCGATGACCCTCGGGCTCGCGCCCGGGTAGTTGGCGCGCACCACGATCGACGGCGGCACCACTTCCGGATACTCGGAGACCGGCAGTAAGCGAAGCGCGATGGCGCCGCTGAGGAAGACGAGGACCGACAGCACGCCGGCGAAGATCGGCCGGTCGATGAAGAAGCGCGAGAGGTTCATGACGCGCTCGCCATCTGTGCCGGCTGCGGCGAGACCAGCGTACCCGGGCGCACGCGCTGCAGCCCGTTGACGATGATGCGCTCGCCGGCCTTGAGACCCGAGGTGACGATGCGCTGGCCGTTCACGCTGACGCCGAGCGTCACCTCGCGGTAGGCGGCCTTGTTGTCATCGCCCACCACCATGACGAAGCGCTTGTTCTGGTCGGTACCGACCGCGCGCTCGCTGACCAGCACCGCGGCTTCGGTCTTCGCATGGCCCATGCGCAGCTTCACGAACTGGCCGGGGATGAGGCTGCCGTCCTGGTTGTCGAACACGGCGCGCACGCGCACCGTGCCGCTGCGTGTATTGACCTGGTTGTCGATGAGCTGCAGGCGCCCGTGCAGCAGCCGGCCGCCGTTGGTCACGGTTTCCGCCTCCACCGGAATATCGCGCCCGCCGTCGTGCAGCGCGCGCAGCACCACGTGCTCATCGGCGTCGAAGCTTGCGTACATGGGATTGACCGACACCAGCGTGGTCAGCACCGGGGCGCCGGGACCGGCCGCCACCAGGTTGCCGACCGTGATCTCGAGCCTGCCGACGCGCCCCGCCAGCGGCGCGCGTACCTGCGTGTATTCGAGATTCAGGCGCGCCGAGCGCAGCGCCGCCTGCGCCGCACGCAAGTTCGCTTCGGCTTCCTGCGCGCCGTTGATGCGCTCGTCGAGCTCGCGCTGCGCGATGGCACGCTCGTCCCACAGGCGCTCGGCGCGCGCATGCTCGCTCGTTGCATAGTTGACCCGCGCCTGCGCCGCGACCACCTGCGCCTGCGCACGGTCGACTTCCGCCGCATACGGGTCCGGATCAATGGTGACGAGGAGCTCCCCTTGCTTGACCAGCGTGCCCTCGACGAAGTGAACCGACTTCACGGCGCCGGCCACGCGCGAGCGCACCTCGACGCGCTGCACCGCCTCGAGGCGCCCGGAGAACTCGTCCCAGACGGACACTTCCGACTGCTCGAGCGTCGCCACCGGCAGCGGAACGGCCGCGGGCGCGGCTTGCTTGGCGCCGTGCGTCTCGGCGCCGAGCGGCTTGAGATAGAGTGCGCCGCCCGCGAGGGCGGCAAACGCGGCGAGCGTCGCCGCGGCGACCAGCCGCCGGCGGGTAAGGAGGGGGGTCGAAACAGCGGGCATGGCAGACTCCTATTTATTTAGCGATCGCTACAAATCGCAATGGGCGCGACTCTAGGGGGCGCAAAAGCCGCATCGTTACGGCTGTAATGCGCCGGCGGTTTTGTTTTATAGTGATCGCTATGAAAAGGACCGACGCCTCAGCGCCCCGGCTGCGCGGGCGGCCGCGCGGCTTCGACCGCGAGGCGGCGCTCGAGCGCGCCATGGAGGTGTTCTGGCGTCAGGGGTACGAAGGCACCTCGATCACGGACCTCACGCGAGCCATGCGCATCAATCCGCCGAGCCTGTATGCCGCGTTCGGCGACAAAGAGCGCCTCTATCTGGAGGCGCTCGAGCGCTATCAGCAGGGCCGCCGCGATGAGCTGGGACCGCTGCTCGACCAGGCGCCGACGGCGCGCCAGGCGATCGAGCGGCTGCTGCACGAGGCGGCGCGCCTGTATGCACAGCCCGATGCACCGCGCGGGTGCATGCTCATGCTCTCGTGCACGGCATGCGCCGAGACATCGCTGCAGTCGCAGCTCGCCAAGCGCCGGGCGGACGTGAAGAAGGCGCTCAAGGCGCGCATCGAGCGCGGCCTGGCCGCAAGCGAACTGCCGCGCGGCACCGATGTCGACGCGCTTGCGGACTTCTATACGACGCTGTTGAAAGGCATGGCGCTGCAGGCGCGCGACGGCGCGAGCCGCCGCAGTCTGGTCGCTGCCGCCGAGGCGGCGATGCGCGCCTGGCCTGCGCGCCGGCGCTGATGTCATGGGCTGACCGTGAAGACGAGGAGCGTCATGCCGTCCGCGCGCGGCAGGAGCTCCCAGCGCAGCAAGCGCTCGCCTGACCGGCACTCGAGGAGTGTCGGCGATTGATAGCGTGTGATTGTCCCTGTGGTCTCCTTTAGAGCGCAGGTCGGCTCGAGTCGCAGCACGGCGCCGCGATCCGTCGCCTCGGCGTTTTCAATGAGCCTCGCCCACAGCTCCTGGGGCGCACAGGGAAGCAGTCGTTCGATGCGCATGGTGCCTGTCATTAGAGCGATTCGGAGACGCGGCGCGGTAGACCGATGCTGCCGAGTTCTTGCACGATCCTGCCAATCGCGGTCGGTTTCGTCAGTCCGGGCTTGCCTCGTCCATCGAAGTGATGTGAGATGCCGGCTATGCAAAAGCTAAGCGAATTACGCGCGCTGATCGCGCGCCACGCCGCCGGCGGCAAGGCGCGAACGCTCATCAGCGGGCTCACGGTGAAAGCGGTTTTCAAGCCGACCGAGCCGATCCACAGCATCGACGAGCCGGTGTTCGCCGTGGTCGCGCAAGGCGCCAAGCGCACGGTATTGGCTGACCGCGTGTTCGAGTACCGCGCCGGCCACTTCCTGGTGGCATCCGTAGAGCTACCGGTCACCTCTCAAGTCACCCAAGCGAGTGACAAGGCGCCGTTCCTGGGCGTCGGCCTGACACTGAAGCCGGAGCTGATCGCCTCCGTGCTGCTCGAAACAGCGTCAGAGGATCGAGGCGTGGTTGAACGGCTCGGCATCGACGTGAGTGAAGCGCCTGCCGAGTTGCTGGAAGCCGTCGTACGACTGCTGCGTTTGCTCGACCGCCCGTCGGACATTCCGATACTGCGTCCGCTGATCGAGCGCGAAATCGTCTGGCGGCTGCTATGCGGCGATCAGGGTGAAATGGTGCGCCAGATCGGGCTCGCGGACAGCCGGCTGTCGAGGATCCGGCGGGCCATCCGCTGGATTCGCGAACGCTACGCGCAGCCGCTCCAGATCGAGGAACTGGCGAAGCAAGTGGCGATGAGCGCCACGTCGTTCCATCGCCACTTCCGTGCGGCGACGGCGATGAGCCCACTGCAGTACCAGAAACAGATCCGGCTGCAGAAGGCGCGCTCGCGCCTCATGACGAACGGCGATGATGTTGCGAAGGTCGGGTTCAGTGTCGGTTACGACAGTCCGTCCCAATTCAATCGCGAATATGCGCGCTTCTTCGGCGCGCCTCCAGGACGTGATGCGGCAAGGCTACGCGCCGCAGTATCTCAACTCGCCGAAGAATGACTTACATTCCTTGGTCTTGCGACATGACGCCGATGCGGCCGTCGCGTTCGCCCATGGCGTAAGGGATCGCTGCCGCACTGCGCGGTGACGATGTTTGCGCAGCCGCCCAGGAGCGCAAGCAGAAGCAACGCGGATTTCATTGCAGCGTGCGCGCGAAGGTGCGGCCGCGCAGCAGCTCGCTCGCGCCTTCGCGCTTCAGCTCGGCGATGAGCGCCGAGATTTCGGCGTCGACGTCGATATAAACCTCGTCGCTCCAGTCGCAGCCGGGGCAGGGCTGCATCTCTACATCGGCGAGCGAGAGGTCCTGGTCGAAGGTGACGGCGAGGAGCAGCGGCAGGCGCGCAAACGCCTGCCGCAGGCGGCTCTCAATCAAACCTGGCGATGGCTCGGGCCGCCTCTTTGGGGCGCGAGAGGGAAGCGGTTTCACTTTCATCGAAGAGCTGCAGCACCGACCAGAGGAGAAAGAGGAGCAGCAGCGCTACCGAAGCGGTGAACACCACCGCCGCATGCAGGCTGGCCCGCAGCAATCGCAGCGACAAGCGCAGTGCGATGGGCAGCATGGGCATGCGGCGGCAGCGGCCGGTCAGTTGCCGTACGGCGAGTTGTACGGATACGGATTCGCCTCTTGCGTCCGGCTGCCGACATCGGGCGTATCGGTTTGCGTCGTGGCGCCGCGCGCCGCGAACGGATGCTTGATGCTGTCCGGCAGCTCCGCGCAGCCGGCGACGAGCGCAACGGCCATTGCGATGACGATGGGTTTCATGACTGATTCCTTTCTTGCTGGGTACGGGATTGCCACGGACAGTAGTCTGCGGAGGGGCGATGCCGGGTCCATTTCAGTTCCGGCTTCGCTTATTACGGCCGAAACAGGCGCCCTCAGATCGCGTTCGCCGCGGCCTGCGAGCGGCGCACGAGCTCTTCCCACAAGCCGTCGGCGGGCTTCGAGAGCAAGCCTGCATCGGGCGCGAGCACGTACCACGCGCCGCGCTCGATCTCCTCGCGCAGCTCGCCCGGTTGCCACCCCACGCATCCCGCGACGAAGCGGGCGCTCGCCGCTTCGGCGCGGATGATGGTGTCCACCGTGCCGGCCTGGATCGCGGCATAGACACCCGGCATCAGCTCGAGCGACTTGCCATCGGGACTCTGCGGACGCCGCACCAGCGCGAAGATCATTGCCGGCTCGTTGGGCCCGCCGAGATACACGGGATCGCGCACCTTCTGCGACGGACCGTCCTCGGGAAATATCTTGCCGAGCGTGAGCTCGGTCGGCCGGTTGACGATGAAGCCGATATGCTGGTCGCCGCCGAGCGGCGCGACGACGATGACGGTCGCGCCGTACACCGCATCGTGCAGCTCGGGCGCCGCGACGAGGATCATCGGCTTGGAAAGATCCGCGGCCTGCGCGGCGGCGCAGGCACCAAGCAGCAGGGCAAAGAGTATCCGGCTCATGGCGCAAGCCTGCGAGCCGCCCTTTGCGCGCGGATGTCGGCGCCGGCGGCGCAAGTTACGGCTGTAATGCGCGGCGACACGGCGGCGATAAGCTGCGTGCCCAGGCTTGCCGCATGAGAACAACGCTTGCTGTACTCCTCGGTTTGTCGCTCGGCACGCTCGCGCAGGCGGCCGACCCGGATCTCGTCATCGCCGGCCACGGCGCGAGCCTCGAGCAGGCTGTCGCCGCGCCGCATGCGCCAACCTACCGGCTGCTCGTGTTGCGCAAGGAGCTCGTGCGCGTGCGGGCTTCGCGCGCCGAGGACGAGGTGCGGGCGCTCATCGAGCGGGCGCGGCACGGTGGCGCGGTCGTATTCGTCTGCGAGCGGGACCTGCGGGCCGAGCGCCTGCAACCGGCAGACCTCCTTCCCGGCATCGTCGCGGTGGACGCATCGGACGTCTGGGTCAACGGCACGCCGAGCGAAGCGGATCTCAGGCTAAAGAGCCTCTGCTCCTGAAACCGGGCATGCACCCTGCTCGCGCCGGGGTGTCTAGAATCCGTTGCCGCTCTTACGAGGAGGCATGCCATGAGCGCGATCCCCCGCACCGTCCTGTGGCTAGCAATCGTCGTAATCGGAACCGTTTCGCTGGGGGTGGTCGCGCTGCATCGCGGCGAGACGCTGAATGCCGCCTGGCTGGTGGTGGCGGCGGTATGTATCTATTTCATCGCTTACCGGTTCTACGCGCTCTTCATCGCGCAGAAGGCGCTCGGCGTCAATCCGGCGCGGCCGACCCCCGCGTATGTGCGCAACGACGGTCTGGATTACGTGCCGACCAACCGCTACGTCGTCTACGGCCACCACTTCGCGGCAATTGCCGGCGCCGGCCCGCTTGTCGGCCCGGTGCTCGCCGCGCAGATGGGCTACCTGCCTGGCACGCTCTGGATCCTCGCCGGCGTCGTGTTCGCCGGCGCGGTGCAGGACATGACCGTGCTTTTCGTGTCGACGCGGCGCGACGCCCGGTCGCTCGGCGACATCATCCGCGCCGAGATGGGGCCGACCGCGGGAACGGTCGCCGGGATCGGCGTGCTCCTCATCTGCGTGATCATCCTGGCGGTGCTGGCGCTCGTGGTGGTGAACGCGCTGGCGCACAGCCCGTGGGGCACCTTCGCCGTGGCAGCCACGATCCCGATTGCGCTGCTCATGGGCGTCTACAACCGCTATGTCCGTCCCGGCCGCATCGGCGAGATGTCGATCATTGGCTTCGTGCTTCTAATGGCGGCGCTCATCTATGGCCGCACGGTGGCAGAAACGCCGGCGCTCGCGAGCTCCTTCACCTTCTCCGGGCCGACGCTCGCGCTCCTCATCATCGCCTACGGCTTCTGCGCCTCGGTTCTCCCGGTGTGGCTGCTGCTCGCGCCGCGCGACTATCTCTCGACCTTCCTCAAGATCGGCACCATCGTGCTGCTCGCGATCGGCATCATCATCGTGCGCCCCGACCTGCAGATGCCGGCGGTGACGCGCTTCATCGACGGCACTGGCCCGGCCTGGGCAGGTAGCGTGTTTCCGTTCCTCTTCATCACCATCGCCTGCGGCGCGGTGTCCGGCTGGCATTCGCTCATCGCTTCCGGCACGACGCCGAAGCTGATCGAGAACGAGCGCGATATCCGCTTCGTCGGCTACGGCGGCATGCTGATGGAGTCCTTCGTCGCCATCATGGCGATGATCGGCGCGACGGTGATCCACCCGGGCGTGTACTTCGCGATGAACAGCTCGGGCGCGCTCATCGGCACCGATGTCGCGCACGCGGCGCAGGTCATTTCCAACTGGGGCTTCACCGTCACGCCCGCCGAGCTCACGCAGATGGCGCACGACGTCGGCGAGACGAGCATCCTGTCGCGCACCGGCGGCGCGCCTACGCTTGCAGTGGGCATGGCGACAATCCTGTCCGGGTTTTTGGGCGGCAAGGCGCTGATGGGCATCTGGTATCACTTCGCGATCCTCTTCGAGGCGCTTTTCATCCTCACCACCGTGGACGCGGGCACGCGCGTGCTGCGCTTCATGCTGCAGGACCTCGTCGGCCACGCGCTTCCCGCCTTCCGGGAGACGCGTTCCTGGACGAACAATCTCGTCGGCTCGGCGCTCGCCTGCGTGCTGTGGGGCTACATCCTCTACCAGGGGGTGATCGAGATGCTGGCGGCGATCGCGCTCATCGCCTGCACCGTGATCCTCTTCAAGATGAAGCGCGCGCGCTACGCCTGGGTGACGATCGTACCGGCCGCCTGGCTCGTGATCTGCACGGTCAGCGCCGGGCTCGAGAAGGTCTTCAGCGCCGACACCAAGATCGGCTTCCTCAGCCATGCGCGCCAGTTCGGCGATGCCATCGCCGCCGGCAAGGTGCTCGCCCCGGCGAAGACCATGGGCGAGATGAGCCGCGTCGTGTTCAACGACTACGTCGACGCGACGCTCGCCGCGCTGTTTGTCGCCGTCGTGCTGACCATGGTGGTCTACGGCTTCATCAGCATCCGCCGGGCGCAAGCCGCGCCGGGCGTCACCGCGCGCGAAATCGGCGCCGTAGCGGCGTAGGAGAGCGCGATGGACATGCTTCGCACGGCGTACAAGTGGGCCGCGCGCACCGCGCGGCTCATGGTGGGCATTCCGGACTACGAGACGTATGTGCAGCACCGGCGCATGGCGCATCCCGGGGAACCGGTGATGAGCTACGAGGAGTTCTACCTGAACCGGCTGAACGCGCGCTACACCATCGACAAGGACCGCCTGCGCGGCTGCTGCTGAGCGGGCGGTCTCATTTTGCAACGCGCCGCGGTTGACGCCCGGCGCCGCCGGGCGATACGATTGCCGCAGCAATGGTTGCCGAGGCAATCAAATCGGCGCTCGTGCCGGTGTACGAGCTGCGCTCGTTCAGAAGCCGCGACGCGCTCGGCGCGCTGGTCGGGCGCGCGCGGAAGGCGCTCGCCCGCGAGTTCGACCGCGAGCTCGAGGCGCTCGGCCTCAACACGGCGCAGGCGCTCGTCATCGTGCTTCTCGCTGAGGGCTCGGCCGGCACGGCGGCCGACATCGGCCGTGAGCTCGCGCACGACCCGGGCGCCATGACGCGCATCGTCGACAAGCTCGAAGCCGCCGGCTACGTGCGCCGCGTGCCGCGCGAGCACGACCGGCGCGCCGCGGATCTGGAGCTCACGCGCGATGGCCGGCGCCTGCATGGCGAAGTGCGGCGCGTGCAGGTCGCGGTGCTGAACCGCATGCTGCGCGGCTTCTCGCGAGCCGAGGCGCGCACGCTCGAGCGGCTGCTGAAGCGCATCCTCGACAACGCCAACGGGGCGGAATGAACCGCGCGCTCCTCCTTGTATTGCTGCTCGCCGGCTGCGCCAGCGACCGCGGCATCGGGCATCGCAGTACGCCCGCGGACCCGGCGGCGCTCCAGGCCGAGAAATCGCTGGGCGCCGAGAGTGCCACGGGCGAGTGGCCGGCGCTCGACTGGTGGAAGCGCTTCGGCGATCCGCAGCTCGACACGCTGGTCGACGAAGCGCTCGCCGGCAGCCCGAACATGCGCCTCGCGCAGGCGCGGCTCGACCAGGCGCGGGCGCAGGCGAGAATCGTGCGCGCGCCGCTGCGGCCCCAGGTCAACGCCGACGCGAGCGTCAATCGCCAGCGCTTCTCCGAGAACTACATCTTCCCGCCGCCGATCGGCGGCTCGAGCTACACGACGACCCAGCTCGATGTGAGCGCGAGCTGGGAGGCCGACTTCTGGGGGCGTAACCGCGCAGCCTACGAAGCGGCGCTCGGCCGCACGCGCGCCGCGCAGGCCGAGGCGTTCGCCGCGCGCCTCGCGCTCTCGGCCGGCGTGGGGAGCGTGTACGTGCAGCTTGCGCGTGCCTACGATCAGCTCGATCTCGCACGGCGCACGCTGGAGGATCGCGAGCGCGTGCAGAGCCTCACCACCGACCGCGTGCGCGCCGGCCTCGATTCGCGCCTGGAGCTGAAGCAGGTCGAGACCTCCATCCCCGCGGCGCGCGCCCGCATCGCGCAGATCGAAGAAGAAATCTCGCTCGCGCGCAGCCAGCTCGCCGCGCTGCTGGGCAACGGCCCCGATCGCGGCCTCGCCGTCGAGCGGCCGCAGCTCCACATGGCCGCGGTGGCGTTGCCTTCCCGCGTGCCGGCGGACCTCCTTGGCCGGCGCCCCGACATCGCCGCGGCGCGCGCGCGCGTCGAGGCGGGCTCGCGCGACATCGCCGCCGCCAAGGCCGCGTTCTATCCGGACATCAGCCTCACCGCGCTGATCGGCGTCCAGTCGGTCACGCTGTCGAAGCTCCTGGAGACCGGCAGCGCTATACCCAGTGCGGGCGCCGCGATCCGGTTGCCGATCTTCGATTCCGGCCGGCTGCGCGGAAATCTGGCCGCGCGCAACGCCGACTACGACGCCGCGGTGGAGCAATACAACCAAGCGCTGGCGGACGCATTGCGGGAGGTGGTCGACCAGCTCGCATCGATGCGCTCGGTGCAAGTGCAACGCGCCGAGGCCGATACGGCGCTCGCGGCGGCGGAGGAGGCTTACAACCTGGCGGTGACGCGCTACAAGGCGGGCATCGGCAGCCTGCTCCAGGTGCTGACGGCGGAGACGCAGGTGCTCGAGCAGCGCAACCTGCGCGCGGATCTGCACGCGCGCGAGCTCGCGCTTTCCATCAATCTCATCCGCGCGCTCGGCGGCGGATTCGACGTACAGGTAGCCATGCAATGAACAAGCGCCGCGTTCTCCTCATCGGCGTCATCGGCCTCTTCCTGCTGGCTGGCGCCGGCTACACCGTGTACTGGCTGCTGCATGGTCGCTGGCACGAGACAACCGACGACGCCTATGTCGGCGGCAACCTGGTGCAGATCACGCCGCAGGTCGCAGGCACCGTGCTCGCGATCCATGCCGACGACACCGACTACGTGAAGGGCGGCCAGACGCTGGTGTCGCTCGACAAGGCCGATGCGCGCGTCGTCCTCGACCAGGCCGAGGCGCAGCTCGCGAAGACGGTGCGCTCGGTAAGGAACCTGCGCGCAACGAGCACCGAAGGCGAGGCGAACGTCACCATGCGGCGTGCGGAGCTGCGCAAGGCCGAGCAGGACTTGGCGCGCCGGCGCTCGGTGGAAGCTTCGGGCGCGGTGTCGGGCGAAGAGCTGCAGCATGCGATCGACGCCGTGAACTCGGCGCGCGCCGCGCTGCAGGCCGCCGAGCAGCAGCTCGCCGCGCAGCGCGCGATGGTCGATCGCACCGACGTCCACGATCACCCCGACGTGCTCGCCAGCGCCGCACGTGTGCGCGAAGCCTACCTGGGACTCTCGCGCACCGAGCTGCCCGCGCCGACCGCGGGCTTTGTCGCGCGGCGCTCGGTGCAGATCGGCCAGCGCGTCGCGCCGGGCACCGTGCTGATGACCGTCGCCCCGCTCGAGGACGTCTGGGTGGACGCGAACTTCAAGGAGAACCAGCTCGCGCACCTGCGCCCCGGGCAGCCGGTGACGCTGGAGGCCGATGCATACGGCGGCGCCGTCGCCTTCCACGGCCGCGTCGCCGGCTTCAGCGCCGGCACGGGAAGCGCGTTCGCGCTCCTGCCGGCGCAGAACGCGAGCGGCAACTGGATAAAGGTGGTGCAGCGCGTGCCGGTGAGGATCGCGCTCGATCGCAAGGAGCTCGCCGAGCACCCGCTGCAGATCGGCCTGTCGATGAAGGTCGACGTCGACACGCACGATCGCTCCGCCGGGCGCCTGGAGCGCGTGGCGCGCGAAACGCCGGCCTACGAGACCAAGGCGTTCGCCTCGATAGACGCGCAGGCGAACGAGCGCATCGAGCGAATCATCGCCGAGAACACCCACGTGGCGCCGGTCACCGCCACGGCGGCGACGGCGGCGAAGGCCGCGCATGGCGCAAGCGGCGGTCGTTAAGCCGCTCGAAGGCGGCGCGCGCGTCGCGGCGTCGCTCGCCGTCGGGCTCGCCACCTTCATGAACGTGCTCGACACGTCGATCGCCAACGTGTCGATCCCGGCAATCGCGGGGGACCTCGGCGTTTCGCCCAACCAGGGCACCTGGATCATCACCTCGTTCGCGGTGGCGAACGCGATCTCGGTGCCGCTTACGGGCTGGCTCACCGAGCGCTTCGGCCAGGTGCGCCTGTTCCTCGCCACCACGGCGCTCTTCGTCATCGCGTCGCTCCTCTGCGGACTCGCCGTCTCCATGCCGATGCTCGTGTTTTTCCGCATCGTGCAGGGCGCGGTAGCGGGACCGATGATCCCGCTCTCGCAGACGCTTCTGCTCTCGACCTATCCGCGCGAGAAAGCGGGCATCGCGCTCGCCACGTTCTCGCTCACCATCCTCGTCGCCCCGGTCGTCGGCCCGGTGCTCGGCGGCTGGATCACCGACAACTTTTCCTGGCCGTGGATCTTCTTCATCAACGTGCCGGTGGGCGCGGTGGCGCTCGTCATGACCGCGTCGCTCTATCGCGGGCGCGAGACCGAGCGCGTGAAGAAGCCGATCGACGTTGTGGGGCTCGCGCTCCTCGTGCTCTGGGTCGGCGCGCTGCAGCTCATGCTCGACAAGGGCAAGGACCTCGACTGGTTCGCCTCGCCCCAGATCGTCGCTCTCGCCGTGGCGGCGGCGCTCG
>VBCM01000183.1 GCA_005883675.1 Betaproteobacteria bacterium | reverse complement strand
CTCACCGGCAACGGCCGCACCAATGACCAGGCGGCGCTCGCGGCACTGGTGGCGCAGCTCGGCGCGGCGTACGCGAAGGACCGGCGGCCGCGCGTCATCTACTGCCCGCCGGGCGAATACCTGATCGCCGATGCGACCACGGTGTGGGCGAGCGGCGTATCGCTCAAGGGTGCGGGTGCCGGCGCGACGCGCTTCGTCCTGGCAAATCCGGGCGCACGCAATGCGGTGGTCGCGCTTGCGCGGTACAACGAGCAGCTCGACGGCGCAGCCGCCGAGCGCCCGCTTAGCGACTGCATGTTCGCGAGCTTCGAAGTCGACGGCGCGCGGGTCGAGCTGCCGAAGTACGACACGCACGCCAAGGCGCTCGACCTGCAGTACATGGTGCGGCCCATGTTCCGCGAGCTGCACATCCATGACACGGCGGCGACCGGCCTGGGATGCGATCACCTGCAGGACGGCACGATCCAGGGCGTGATCGCCGATCGCTGCGGACGGCTGAACAGCGGCCGCGAGCCCGGCGGCGCCGGCATCGGCATCGGCGTTGGCGGCTGGGGCCCGATCGAGCGGCTCGACATCATCGACTGCATCGCCACCGGCAACGCGCGCCACGGCATCTTCGTCGAGCTGCAGCAGGGCAAGAAGCACCGGCCGCGCGGCATCAAGATCCTCGGCTGCCATTGCGTCGACAACCGCTACGGCATTTCCGACTGGGGCGCCGAAGGGCTGCTCGTCGCGAGCTGCATCCTGTGCGAGAACCACGAGATCGGCTTCGATGTCTCGGCCGACAGCGTCGCCGGCGTCGCCGGGCATGGCGGCACGCTGAGCGAGTGCCTGATCGACGGCAATGGCCGGGACGGCGTGACCATCGGCAACACGCGCGGGCCTTACACCGTGCGCGCGAACCGCATCAGCTACAACGGCCGCCACGGTTACTACCAGCACAACAGCAAGGACGATCCCACGCCGGCGCGCGAGATCGTGATCGAGGCGAACGACATCTGGAAGAACGGCATCGACGGCGTGCACCTCGGCGCGCCGACCATCGATGCGTCGATCGTCCACAACCGCATCCGCAACAACGGCCGGCGCGTGCCCGGTAACGTGTCGCGCGGCGGGCCGGGCGTCAGCTACACGCCAAACGGGCTGTGCGATGCGGAAGCGCACTGGCCGGTGGACGCGCACAAAGGCAAGACGCTGCTTGTCGCCGGCATGACGGCCATCGTCGCGTCGAACCGCGAGCAGGAGCTCCATCTCCTCCCGTGCCGGCCCGGCGCGCCTACCGCGTGGGAAAGGCATCCGCCCTCCGAGCGCACTCCCTATCTCCTGCGCGACGAGGCCTCGCGCGTGCGCGCGGGCATCGCGCTCGCGGCGCCGGTGAGCGGCGCGTGGATCCGCGGCAACCGCGTGTGGGACAACCAGGACCGCTGCACGCAGACGCACGCCCTCTGGACCGCGGAAGGCGTGTCCTGCGAGGACTGCCGCATCGAAGACTAGGAATTCGGGGACGGAGCCCGATCTCGATCGGGGACGGAGCCCGAAATAGTTCGGGCTCCGTCCCCGAATTCCGCTAGAGCAGGCTGCCGCGCGGCGCGAGCGCCGCGGCGAGTGTCACCGAGTTGATGTCGGCGTGCGCGGTCCAGGTCGACGCCGCCTGGTTCGCGCTCTGCAGCCAGAAATCCTCCAGCGCCTTTGCGAGCGGCACGTAGCGCTCGAGTAGCGCCACATCCGCATGCTCGCCGAGCGACGCGATGGCGTGCAGGCCGACCGCGAGACCGAGCTCGCGAAACGCGAGGCGCCGCGAGGCGCGGAGCCCGACGAAGTCGGCTTGCGCTACCGCCGCGAGGCTGACTGCGCAGTCCTCCAGCACATGCGCGAGCAGCGCCTCCAGGTCCGTGCGCCCCTCGGCGACGAGCCGCGCGAGGCCGAGCGCATCGAGCAGCAGCCCGCCCGCGCCCAACGGATCCTCGGTCGCCCAGCGCCGTTCCGCGCAAAGGCGCGCGAGCTCCCGTGCTTCTGTTGCCAGCCCGAGCGTCGCGGCAACCACCAGGCCGTCGAGCGGATCGTGCATGCCCTGCGAGGGCACGAGCGGCCGCGACAGATCCACGCTCATCTTCCAGTAGATGCCGCGCGGATGGACGAAGTGGCGATGCGTGGCTTCAGCGAGCTCGACTGCCCAAGCGCGGTAGTGCTCGTCGTTCGCCACGCGACCGGCGCGCTCGAGCGCGCGCATCCAGCGGGTGAGGTAGTGGTAGTACTGGCCGTCGCGATCCCACTCGAGGTCCGGATCGTAGGGCTCGCCCGCCGCGCGCTCAGGCAGCCGCTTGCCGATGCGCAGCCCGCGCGCCGTCGGATGCGCCGGGTCGGGATTGTGCGCGCCCAGCACT
>VBCM01000182.1 GCA_005883675.1 Betaproteobacteria bacterium | reverse complement strand
TTTCTTCAACGAGCTGATCGCCATCATCTGGGGGCGTGGCAGTCTCTACACGTCGCTGCCGGCGTGGCTCCAAGGACATGTCGAGCTCTTCACCGGCTCGCGCTATCCGGTTTATCGGCTGGTGGTGCTGATGGTCGGCCTCGCCGTGGCCGTGGTCCTTTGGTATGTGGTGACGCGCACGCGCCTTGGCATGCTGATTCGCGCCGGCGCCGCCAACCGGACGATGGTGGGCGCGCTCGGCGTCAACATCCGGCTTCTGTACACGGTGGTGTTCGGCTTCGGCGCGGCGCTTGCCGGCCTCGCCGGCCTCATGGCGGGGCCGATCTACGCGGTGCAGCCCGGCATGGGCGAGCTGATCCTCATCCAGGTGTTCGTCGTCATCGTCATCGGCGGCATCGGCTCGATCCGCGGCGCGCTGGTGGGCGCGATCATCGTCGGCGTGGTCGATACGCTCGGCCGCGCATTCCTGCGGCCGGTGCTCGCTACCGTGATCTCTCCCACCGCCGCCGACGCCGCGGGCCCCGCGCTCGCGTCGATGCTCATCTACCTGCTGATGGCGGTGGTGCTCGCGCTGAAGCCGGCGGGCCTCTTCCAGAGCCGATGACCCGCGGCGCGCTCTTCTGGGTCGTGGTAGCGCTCATGCTCGCGGCGCTGCCCCCCATCGCCAGCGCCTTCGGCCAGCCGTTCTACATCGACCTCGTGCGGCGCATGATGATCCTCGCCATCGCGGCGACGAGCCTGAATCTCATTCTCGGCTACGGCGGCATGGTGTCCTTCGGCCACGCCGCGTATCTCGGCCTCGGCGCGTACTCGGTCGGCATCCTCGCTTTCTACGGCATCACCAGCGGCTGGGCGCAGTGGCCGGTCGCGATCGGCGCTTCGGCGCTCGCCGCGCTCGCCATCGGCGCGGTGTCGATCCGCACGAGCGGCATCTACTTCATCATGATCACGCTCGCCTTCACGCAGATGCTCTACTACCTCGGCATTTCGCTCGAAGTGTTCGGCGGCGACGACGGCATGCGCTTGAGAAGCCGCAGCCAGTTCTCCGGCCTCATCGACCTCGGCAACGCGGTGAGGTTCTATTACCTGTGTCTCGCGCTGATGTTGCTTACGATCTACGTCACCTACCGGATCGTCAACTCGCGCTTCGGCATGGTGATCCGCGCGGCGAAATCGAATGAAGCGCGCTCGCGCGCCATCGGCTTTTCGCCGTACCGCTACCGGCTCACCGCGTTCGTCATCGCCGGCGCCATCTGCGGGCTCGCCGGTGCGCTCTATGCGAACCACACGAACTACATCACGCCCGGCCTCGCGAGCTGGGTGCAATCGGGCGATCTCATGTTCATGGTGATTCTCGGCGGCATGGCGAGCACCGCGGGGCCGATGATCGGGGCATTCGCGCTTCTCATCGCCGAGGAAATCCTCAAAGGCTGGACCGAGCACTGGCAAGTGATCCTGGGGCCGCTCCTTGTGCTTTCGGTGATTTTCTTCAAGCGCGGCCTCGCCGGCATCTTCGAGCGTCCGCATGCTTGAAGTGCACGGCCTCACGAAGAGCTTTGGCGCTCTGCGCGCGAGCGACGGCATCGATTTCGACGTGCGCGAAGGCGAGATGCACGCCGTGATCGGGCCCAATGGCGCTGGCAAGACCACCTTCATCGGCCAGCTCGCGGGCGAGCTGCGCCCCGATGCCGGGCGTATCGTCTTCGGGGGCGAGGACATCACAGCGCTCTCTGCGCCGCGGCGCGCGCGCAAAGGGCTCGCGCGCTCCTTCCAGATCACGAGCGTTTACCCCGAGTTCACGGCGCACGAGAACGTGATGCTCGCGGTGCAGGCGCGCTCGGGCCACAGCTTTCGCTTCTGGCGCGACGCGCGGCGCGAGCCGACGCTGCGCGAGCCGGCGCGCCGGCTGCTCGAAGAGGTCGGACTCGGCGCGCGCGCCGACGTTGTGGCGGCGAACATGGCGCACGGCGAGCACCGGCAACTCGAGGTGGCGATGGCGCTCGCGCTCGAGCCGCGCCTCCTGCTCCTCGATGAGCCGATGGCCGGCATGGGCGCCGAGGAATCGCAGCGCATGATCGCGTTCCTCGGCACGCTCAAGGGTCGCTACAGCATCGTCCTTGTCGAGCACGATATGGACGCGGTCTTCCGGCTCGCCGATCGCATCTCCGTGCTCGTTTACGGGCGCGTGATCGCGACCGGCGCGCCGCTCGCGATTCGCGCGAACGCGGAAGTGCGCGCGGCCTATCTCGGCGAGGCGTCCTGATGCTCGAGCTGCGCGACGTCGAGACGGCCTACGGCCGCAGCCAGGTACTCTTCCGCGTCAACCTCGAAGTACGCGCCGCCGAAGTCGTGACGCTTCTTGGCCGCAACGGCATGGGGAAGACGACCACGGTGAAGTCGATCATGGGTATCGCCGTGCCGAAAGCGGGCGAGATCCTCTTCGACGGCAAGGCGCTGCGCGGCCTCGCGTCCTACCGCATCGCGCAGGCGGGCTTGGGTCTCGTGCCGGAGGGCCGGCAGGTGTTCCCGAATCTCACCGTGCGCGAGAACCTCGTCGCCACCGCGCGGCGCGGCGGCCCGTGGACGCTCGAGCGCGTGTTCGCTCTCTTCCCGCAGCTGCGCGAGCGGCGGTCGAACTACGGCAACCAGCTCTCCGGCGGCGAGCAGCAGATGCTCGCCATCGCCCGCGCGCTGATGACGAACCCGCGCCTGCTCATCCTGGATGAAGCGACCGAAGGCCTCGCGCCACTCATCCGCCACGAGATCTACCGCTCGATCGCCGAGCTCAAAGCCCAGGGGCTCGCCCTCCTCGTCATCGACAAGGACGTGAAGGCGCTCTGCCGCGTGGCCGATCGGCACTACGTCCTCGAGAAAGGACGCGTCGTCTGGAGCGGCAGCACGCCCGAGCTCAGCGCGAACCGCGAGTTGCAGAGCCGCTATCTCGGCGT
>VBCM01000071.1 GCA_005883675.1 Betaproteobacteria bacterium | reverse complement strand
TCCCGGCGGCAGTAAAGGCGCTGCGCCAGCGCGCCATCGTGTTCGTCGATCGCGGCGCCGTGCAGCCGAGCGAGAAAGGCGCGCTCACGCAGCCCTATCTCGGCGGCGTGACCTTCGAGCTTGTCCACAGCCATCTCCAACCATGAATTCCGATCCAGGGTCGCAATTGCGCCTATGAACCTGGATCACTTCGGGATGGACACGATCACGCTCGCCGGGCCGCTGGAGGCGAAGCTCGCGGCGGTGCGCGAGGCGCGCTTCACGCAGATCATGCTGAACGCGACGGACATCGTCGGCCATCCGGGCGGCGAGGCGGCGGCGATCACGGCGGTGAAGGCGAGCGGGCTGCGCGTCACCGGCTTCCAGGTGCTGCGCGACTTCGAGGGCCTCGAGGGGCGGCTGCACGCTTACAAGTTGGATGTGGCCAAGGCGATGCTCGAGATGTGCCGCGCGCTCGGCTCGCGCGTGCTCCTCGTGTGCTCGTCAGCCTCGCCGCACGCGAGCGGCGACGCCGAGCGCCTGGTGCGCGACCTGCGCAAGCTCGCCATGCTCGCCGTGCCCTACGACATCCGCATCGCCTACGAGGCGCTCTCCTGGGGCAGGCACGTCAACGAGTACCCGCAGGCCTGGGAGATCGTGCAGCGCGCCGAGCGCCACAATCTCGGCCTCGCGCTCGATTCGTTTCACATCCTCGCCACCGGCACCTCGCTCGAGACGCTGGAGGAGCTCGAGCCCCCGAAGATCTTCCTCGTGCAGCTCTCCGACTTCCTGTGGCAGGAGACGCGCTCGCCGCAGGATCGCATGGAGACCGCGCGCCATTCGCGCGTCTTCCCCGGCGAGGGCGTGCACAGCGAGAAGGTGATCGAGCTCGCGCGCGCGCTCGACGAGATGGGTTACCGCGGGGACTACAGCTTCGAGGTGTTCAATGACGACTACCGGCAGCTTCCGCTGCCGGTAGTCTGCGAGCGCGCGCGGCGCTCGGTGAAGTGGATCACGGCGCGCGTCGGCCGCTGGAGCCTGCCCGCGCGCCGGCGCGCGTAAAGCCGGTTACTTCGCCGGGCTGGTCGAGCCCTCGCCGGCCTTTTGCTCTTTGTTTTTCTCGAGCGCGCCCTCGATCTTGTTCTTCGCGGTGCTCGCGTCCTGCTTGGTCATGACCGCGAGGTACTCGGCGCGCGAGAGCTTGCCGTCGTGGTTCTTGTCCGCCTCGTTGAATTTCGCGGCGAGCGTCGGGTTGCCCTTCGCCTCGGCGCGCGAGATGTAGCCGTCCTTATTCTTGTCGAGCGCGTTGAACCCCGGATCGTTCTTGTCGCGGCCGACCTTGTCCTCGGCATAGCTGGCGCCGACTGCGAGCGCGAGCGCCGCGGCGACGAGAAAGAATAGCGATTGTGCGAGCCTCATTCGGACCTCTTGGGAGTTGTGAACGCCCGTGACTATGCGAGCGCTCACGCCGCCGGGCAATGATCCGGTGGAACTATCAGTAGGGTGCCGAAGCGCCGGGTTCCAGGCCGTGCTTTTGCAGGAGCGCCGCGTGCTCGGGCGACGCAAGGAACTCGAGCAGTGCAAGCGCCGCGTCAGGTTCCTGCGATGCTGCGTGCACGGCGCCCGCGAACACCGTGATGCGCTGTATCTCCGCCGGCAGCGGCCCGACGTACTGCGCGCCTTTCACGTGCACGATCTCGCTCACCTGCTGAAAGCCGAGCTCGATCTCGCCCTTCGCTACCAGCTCGGCGATTTGCGCCCCCGACGGCGGCACCTTGAGCTTGGGCTTGAGCTCGGCGGCGATGCCCATGCGCTCAAAGAGCCCGCTCATGTACACGCCGCTCGGACCGGTGGAGATGCCGACCGACTTTGCCGCGAGCACCGCGCGCTTCACCGCATCCGCCGTGCTGATGTCTGGCTGCGGCGCGCCGGCGCGCACCGTGACGCCGACCCCCGAGCGCACGAGGTCCTTGCGGCTGCCCGCCACGAGGCGCCCGCTGTCGGTGAGCTCGTCGAGCGAACTGGCGGCGGCGATCACCACATCGAAGGCCTCGCGCGCCTGCATGCGCTTCATGATGTCGGCGGTGCCGGCCCAGGTGGTCGTCACCCGGTTGCCGCTCGAGCGCTCGAAGCGCGGCACGAGCTCCACGTACGCTTCCTTCATCGCTGGCGAGGCGAGGACCGCAATGTCCGCCGCCTGAGCCATGCCCGCCAGCGCAACGCTCGCGGCTGCCAAAATCGTCTTCATCAGTCGGCGAGCGGATTGGGCCGCAGCTGGATGTGCACCGCGCGCGGCTTCGAGCCCTTGCCGCCTTCCATGAGCCACGGCGTGCGATCGCCGCTCGTGCTCCACAGGCCGCGCCCCTTCCAGCCGGCCTTCGGGTCGTCGATGCGCCCGTCGAAGCCCTTGGCGTAGAACCCCAGCGGATACGGGATGCGCAGCATGATCATGCTTCCGTCCTTCAGCGCGACGAAGCCGTCATTCAGGTTCGCGGTGGACATCGGGATGTTCTCGCCCAAGCCGAGCGT
Organism: Betaproteobacteria bacterium; assembly: GCA_005883675.1. Taxonomy (GTDB): domain Bacteria; phylum Pseudomonadota; class Gammaproteobacteria; order Burkholderiales; family SG8-39; genus SCGC-AG-212-J23. The sequence goes on along the minus strand of VBCM01000071.1, from coordinate 6,481 downwards.
GTTGTGCTGATCGACCCAGGTGTAGTAGCTCGACTCCGCGCTGTTCTCGCCCAAGCCACGGAAGCCCGGCCCCGGATACTGATAGCCCGCCCAGCCTTCCGGGATGCCCGCTCGACGCTGAGGCCCATACCACGCCGTTCTTGTCGATATCGCCGCCGCGGATGCCGAAATAGGGCATCGGCACGTTGTAGACCTCGGAGAGCTGCGTCTTCGGATCGAAGCGCAGGAACGCCGGCGTGCCGCCGAAAACGCCAACGGTGTACCAGACCGATCCGTCCTTCGGATGCGGCATCACTGCATACGGACCCGAGCCCGGAATGATGCGCTTGTCCTTCGCCGGATCGATCGGCTGGTTCGGCTCGACGTATTCATCACGCTTGCCGTTGCCGTTCGTGTCGAGGACGAACGGCGACCAGCCTTGTGCTTTCGCGGCGTCGTGGCTCTCGTCGAACACGCGCGTGTTCACCCATCCCGCCACGGGGCCGGTGCCGGAGAGCCATAGCGTGTTGTCGGCGTCATAGCCTAACTGCGGGTGATGCGTGCCGAAGCATGTGTCGACGAACGTGTACTTCATCGTCTTCGGGTCGAGCACCGCCACCTGGCGGGACGATTGCTCCAGCGGGAATACTTTGGCCGACGGGTGATCCGAGCCCTTCTTGCAGAACGCGGGGTTGTCCCGGCCGCGTACGCTCGCCGCCAGCCACAGGCGCCCCTGCTTGTCGAACATCGAGTTATGGTTATTGGCTCGGGTATCCCAGAGCTTCTCATCGCCCCAGTACGGCGAGGGCTCCATGGGCTTCAAGCTCGCCGCATGGCCCGGCCCCAGCGATTCGGGCATCTCGGCGTCCGCGACCGGCATCTTGAAGAACGTGACCTTGTTGCTCTTCGGATCGAGGATCGGCATGTTGTCGGTCGAGTACTCAGGAGAACCGTAGAGCGGGCCGTAGGCATTCACGGTCGGGTTGCGCCGGTCCGACGCGATCAGATCGTGCAAATAGCGCTTCTCGGTGCTCCATTCCCAGGACGTAATCACGACGTTGCGTTCGACACCCTGCGGACGCTGCGGCTTGGCGAAGGGCAGCTCGCCCTTCGCGATGCGATCGGTCCACTCGCCGTAGTACTTGTAGGGCGCGCCGCCGAAGTTGCCGGCGAGCTGCATCGTCATCTGCTCGCCCGACTGCCCGGATTGGATGCGCCGCACCCAGGCCTGTTCCGAGCTCTCGAACTTGCCGAGCGACGGCTCGATCGTGCGCGTCGCGGCCTGGCCGAGCTGGTGGCAGCCGATGCAGCCGATGTTCTTCACCTGCTTCAGCCAATCGACCTGCGTGCGCTCCTTCGGAATCTTGGTGTGTCCGCCGAATTCGCTCGCCGGCGGAATCTCGAGCATCGAGTACCAGTAGATCGCCGGGTAATACTGCGCGGCCGCCGCGTCATTCGGCGCCGGCACCGCGGTGAGGTTGAGCGCCTTGCCCGGCGCGGCCTGCACCTTGGGCGAATCGACGAGTCCATAGCCGCGCACCCAGACGCTGTAGCCGGCTTTCGGCAGCTCGGGGATGAGATAGCGCCCTTTGTCATCGGTGACGACGATCTTCGCGTACTTGGTCGCGAGATCCGTGGTCTCGGCGATCACCCACACGCCGGCTTCGGGCCCTTTCGGACCGGTGACCACGCCGCCGATGTCGGACGGGCCGATCTTCTGCGCATGCGCGGAGACGGCGAAGAGTGCGAGCAGCAGCCAAGCGAGCCTCATAGCTCCTCCCGGAAGTGAGGCCCGCAGGATGCCCCGATCCGCCGGCACGGGCAACAAAAAAATCGGGGCCGCAGTCCTCGTGGGCTGCGACCCCGATCTTGTATTGACGGGCTGCTTACACCGGGGGTGTGCCCGGACCGCCGCCGCGCCCGCGGTAGCCCATGACAAGCGATACCACGAACGCGATCAGGAACAGCCAGAACAGGACTTTTGCGATTCCGGCGGCCGCGCCGGCGATGCCGGTGAAGCCCAGGATCGCCGCAACGATGGCGACGATGAAGAACCCGATCGCCCAGCTAAGCATAGAGCCTCCAACGGTTGGATGGACAACGTTGGAGCTTGCAAACAGCGTGCCGATGCTGCGCTGCCGCGACCGGCTAGGAGAGCAAATCCTGGGGCTCGCCCTGGGGCTGTGTCGCTTCCGGGTCGCCGCCGTCGTCCTCGGCAGGCGCGCCGTCGAGCGCGGCGTCGAGCGCCCCGTCGTGGGACGGCTTGCCGTACGGCGTCATCAGGCCAAAGGTGCGCAGGTCGTCCTTGGTCACTTCGCGCAGCGGCCCGAGCCATTCGAGAAAGCGGGCGAGGTGGGCGACTCGTTCCGGGTGCGCGCAAACGCCCGGCGATGCCGGATCGAAGAGGCTGCCGCTTTGCACGCGGGACACGCGCTCGGGGACGAACGAGAGGGTGCGGGCTACGTTGCCGTTCATGTCGCGTCTCCTCTCCTGTGACCAGCGGAGGCCGAGCGTAGCGAGCGTGCGGCGGCTTGGCTAGCGCAAAGTTCCGCGTCTTGCGCGCGCCGAAGCGCGACGTGCTGTCACGCAACAGTGACGCGGTGCGATCCTTGCTCGGTGCGCTGCACTATGAAGCGCACGCTTGTGGCACTCGTCACACTGCACTGGGGCATTGCGGCATTCGCGCAAACTCCCGGCCTCGGCGAGACGCGCCCGGTCGATCCGGCAGTGCGCGATGAAGCAAGCGCAGATGTCAAGAAGCCGCCGGCGCCGCCCGAGCGCTCGCAGAGCGACAGCGATCGCGCCCTCAGCCGCTGCACCGAGCTCTTGGGCACGCCGCGCGACGACTGCCTGCGCGATGAGCGCGTCGCCGCGGGCGCGACGCGCCGCGCCGAGCCGCCGAGCGCGCCGCCGCCGCAGAATCCGCGCTAGCTGCCAAAATAACTGCATGGCCGTGCTTCGCATCGCGAAGATGGGGAACCCCGTGCTCCAGCGAAAAGCCGAGCCGGTAGCCGATCCGACCGCGCCGGAGATCCGGCGTCTCGCCGCCGACATGCAGGAGACGCTCGAAGACATCGGGGCGAGCGGCCTCGCCGCGCCGCAAGTGTTCGTCTCGAAGCGCGTGGTCGTCTACCGCATCATCGCCGCGCGCATTCCGCCGGGCTCGGGCCTCGTGCCGCGGCCCTGGACGGTGATGGTGAATCCGGTGATCACGCCGAAGACGCCCGAGAAGACCCCGGTGTGGGAGCGCTGCCTCTCGATTCCCGGCCTGCACGGCAAGGTGCCGCGTTATATGCAGATCAGCATCCGCTACCAGGACCTCGAGGGCCGCACGCACGAGCACAACGCGTACAGTCGCCGACGCGGTACGCGGTCCACGCATCGCCGCCGGGCGAGCCGCGGAACACCACGGTGTCGATGCCCGGATGCTCGGCGAGCGCGTCCTTCAGCAGCGCCAGCTCGTAGCCGTCGACCTTGCCGCGCAGGTGCAGCTCGTTGCCGGCGACGCGAAACTCCATCGCCTGGGCCGCGCCGGCGGCCCACGTCATCGCGATCGCGAGAGCGAGGCGGTTTATTGTTTGGCAGCCGCTTTCTTGGCGTTGCCCGCCGGCGCGCCTTCCTGCGGCCAGTAGTAGTTCGCGGCGAACGAGTACGGCGGGAACATGTAGCGCTTCGCCGGCACTACCTTCGCCGCGTACTCGCGCTGCGAGTCGTACACCTTCTTGAAGCTCGGGTGCTTCGCCGAGTTCTCGGCGGCGACCTCGTCCCACGCCTTCAGCGACGCGAGCAGGATCTCGGGCGGCGTGCGCCGGATCTGCACGCCGTGCTTCTTGATCATCTCCTCGATCGCATCCGCATTCTGTTTCTGCCAGCGCGTGAGCCAGGTGATGAAGGTGTCCTTGACCGCGGAATTCACCGCCTCCTGCTGCTGCGGCGTCAGGCTCTTCCACACGTCGAGATGCATGCCGAACTCGCCGATGGAATTGTTCTCGTGCATGCCCGGCGTGTAGTGGTACTTGAAGACGCCCGGCAGCCCGAGGCGTAGATCTCCGCGTTGAGGCCGGTCTGGCGGCACTTCATGCCCTTGAAGTCGGCGACCGACCTGAGCGGCTTCTTGAACCAGCCGAGCGCCTGCGGGCTCGACGGATGCGCCGGCCACATGATGACGTCGAGCTTCATCTCCTTCTGATAGAACTCGCGCCACATCTCGAGGCCGCCAGCGACGTAGAGCCAGCCGAGGTAATCCATGTGATCCATGCCGAAGGGGCCTCCCGGCGGTCCGGCGAAGAGCGCCATCGTCGGGCTCTTGCCGACCCAGTAGTACGAGATGGCGTGATAGCCGTCGAGCACCTTCTTGTTGGTCGCATCGAGCACTTCGAAGGGCGGCACGATCTGCCCTGCGGACATCGCCTCGATCTTCACCGCTCCTGCGGTGAGCTTGTCGATGCGCTCGGCGAGGATGCGCAGGTGGTCCTGCAGCGTGATGCTCGCCGGCCAGGTCGACTGCACCTTGATGGTCTTGGTCGCTGGCGCCTGCGCCTGCGCGCCGGCGGCGAACGCCGCGGCGACGACGGCGGCAACGATCGTGCGCATGCCCATGGTGCCTCCTCCTCGCTTGATAGCCGCCCAAAGCTACGCTCGGCTTTCTCGCAGTGTCAATGAGGGGCATCATTTCGCCGTGACCATCGGCAAACCGCTCGCGCGCAAAGAAGACGCGCGGCTGCTCACCGGCCAGGGCCGCTTCAGCGCCGACGTGCATATTGCCGGGGAGCTCCACGCCGCGATGGTGCGCTCGCCGCATGCGCATGCGCGCATCCGGCGCATCGCGACTGCGCCGGCGCTCGCGCATCGAGGCGTGATTGCCGTCTTCACCAGCGCGGATTGCAGGGCCGATGGCTTACGGCCGATCGACCACACGCCCATGCCGGCGACGAGGTACGACATGAAGCTAAACGCGCCGCTGGGCAGGCCGCACTTCTATGGCCCACACGATTTGCTTCCTGCCGACAAGGCGCGCCATGTCGGCGAGGCAGTGGCAATGGTCGTGGCGCACACCGAAGCCGAAGCGCTCGATGCCGGGGAGGCGCTGGAGATCGACTATGAACCGCTCCCGAGCGTCACGCACGCCGAGGATGCGCTCGCACCGGGGGCCGCCGTCTGGGACGAGGTGCCGGACAACGTGCTCATCGACACTGTGTTCGGCGACGCGCGGGCGACCGAACGGGCCTTTGCCGCGGCGGCGCACGTCGTGCGCATGGAGTTTCATGTACCGCGCGTGACGGCATGCGCGCTCGAGCCGCGCTCGGCGCTCGGCGTGTACGACGGCGAGCGCTACACGCTCTGGGCGCCGAGCGGCGGCGCCGTGCGTCAGAAGCGCGACCTCGCCGCGGTGCTCGGCATCCCGGCGGACCGGGTTCGCGTCGTCACCGCGCCGGCTCGGGCGGCCGGTGAAGTACACCGGGACGCGCGCCGAATCGCTGATCTCCGATTACCAGGGGCGCGATCTCGTGGTGAGGCTCGAGCTCGCGCTCGACGGCGAGGGCAAGTTTCTCGCGCTGCGCGCGGACAACGTGAGCAACGTCGGCGCGCGCTGCGTGTCGCTCTCGCCGCTCAGCAAAGGCTCCGGGCTCATCACCGGCCCTTACCGCATCCCGACGGCGACGCTGCGCAGCCGTGCGGTGTTCACCAACACGCCGCCCACCAATCCTTACCGCAGCTCGGGGCGGCCGGAAATCACGTATGCGCTCGAGCGCCTCATCGATACGGCGGCGCGCAAGCTCGGCTTCGATCGTCTGGCACTGCGCCGGCGAAACCTCGTTGCCCCGGACGCGATGCCTTACCGCAACGCGGTCGGCATGACCTACGACAGCGGCACGTATGAAGCGAACATGGATCTCGCGTTGCGCCTCGCCGACTGGCACGGCTTCGCGGCGCGGCGCGAGATGGCGCTGCGCCGTGGCCGGCGCCTTGGCATCGGCATCGCGCCGTACGTGGAATCGTCGATCGGCTCGCCGAAAGAGCGCGCCGAGATCACGGTGCTTGCCGCAGGGCGCGTGCGCGTCGTCATTGGCACGCAGCCGAGCGGCCAGGGACACGAGACGAGCTTCGCCCAGGTGCTCGCCGAGCTGTTGTACGTCCCGCTCGAGACGATCGACATCGTCCTCGGCGACACCGACGTGGTGCGCGCGGGCGGCGGCTCGCATTCGGGCCGCTCGATGCGGCACGCGGCCACCGTATTTTCCACCGGCGCCAAAGCGCTCATCGAAAAAGGCGAGCGCCTCGCCTCCCACCTCTGCGAAGCACCATCGCGCTTTCGCGACGGCCGCTTCCTCAGCGGCGAGCGCAGCTTCGACTTCCTCGAGCTCGCGGCCGCCGCGGAGCGTGCGCTGCTGCCGCCGGAGCTGCAGGCGGGCCTCGCGGTCGTCGCCGAGCACGAGATGCACGATCCCGTGTTTCCGAACGGCTGCGCGGTCTGCGAGTGCGAAGTCGATTCAGAGACCGG
>VBCM01000156.1 GCA_005883675.1 Betaproteobacteria bacterium | reverse complement strand
GCCATAGTGCGCGTCCACCGCGACGGCGTCCGCCGGAAGGCCGCTCGCGAGCAGTGCGTCGATAAAGCCACGGCGCTCGAAGTCCTCGGCGAAATCGCCGATGCCCGGCAGGAACACCACCAGCGTGTCGCGCGGCACGCCGCCCGTATAGGCGAGCGCGCAAACCGGCGTGCTGCACTCGAGAAGCGCGAGCGCGCGATCTGAATAGAGCGCGAGCCTACACGCGAGCCGTCGGCGAACGCGCCTGAGCAGCATCACAGAACGGCTCGAGCTCGCTCAGCGGCAGCGGCGCGCTCAACGGATAGCGCGCCACAAAGTGCTCTCGCAGCGCATAGTGATAGCGCACGAACACGCCGAAGTCGCGCGGATAGGCGTGCGCGTCGACGCCGATGAGTTGGCCGAGCCGCTGCCATCGCTCCGCGCGCGCGAGGCCCACGGAATCGACGCCATGCGAGAAGAGCATGATGCCGACCTCGTCGAACGGGCCGCGTTCGCGCAGATAGCGCTCGAGGGCGCGCGCCGAAGGCTCCATGTTGAACACCATCCAGAAAGGAATCGCCCCCGTGCGCATCGTCCAGTATGGCTCCATGATGATGAATGACTCGGCGAGGAGCCGGCGCTCCTTCACGCCGCGCCGTGCGTTCCAGCGCGCATAGAGATCGGCCACGCGCGGGCTGAGGTCCTCGGGAGCGTCGTAGCTGATGGTGCGCACCCGCCAGCCGTGCTTGGCCGCAAGGCGCCGCACGTCGGCGGCGAGCGCCGGCTCGAAGCCCCATTCGGCCTCGGGCGCCTGGGCGTTCGGCGCGGGCGGGGTCCAGCGGCGGCGCGACGAGCCGTGGCGCGCGAGATGCGCGGCGACGCGCTCTCCGCCGTGAAAATACTCGTGCAGCGTAGGGCCGCCTACGGCGCCGAACTGGAAGACGTAGCGCTCGCCAAGGCGCGTCACCGGCCAGCGCAGCCGGCAATCGACGATGAATACCGTGCCGCCAGGTTCAAGCGAATCCTGCAGGAAGCGCTCGTAGGCGCGGCCTAGGCGCAGCCGCTTGAAGCGGAAGTAGCTCATGTGCTGGATCATCAGCCGGTCCTGGCTCGGATCGCAGAGCTGATGGAGCTGAACATCGGGATTCGCCTCGAGGAAAATTTTCGACGGCTCGCGCGCCCATTCCAGGTCGGCCTGCGCATCGTCCGGATCGACGCCCGTGCGCCGCACCGGTACCAGGCAGGTTTGCGGCAGCCACGGAATGCCGAAGAGCGCGGCGAGATGCACGAGCGCGCCGTCCGAGGAACCGATCATCACCGCCGGATACTTGCGCTGCGGATAGAAATCGACCAGCCATTGCGCGATGCGATCGGTGCTCGCTTCCCTCAACCGTCGCAGCGGCAGCGCCTCCCGCGCGCCGCTGAAGCGGTAGACCCATTCCTGCGGCCGCTTCGGAGCCGCATTCACGGCGGCTGCGACGAGCTTCATCACCGGCGCCATCCATGCGGGCAGCACGCCGAGCATGGGAAAGTCGCGCCCGGCGAGACAGCGCGCGAGCGCCTGCGCCATCGCCGTGGCCGAGTCAAAGCTCGCGACGTATGGGGGCTTGCGCATGCAACCGGAGAAACGGTGCGATTGCCGCCACGAAGGCGTCGGGCGCCGAGTAGTTGATCGTGTGCGGCAGGTCGGGTAGCTCCACGAGCTCGCCGCGCGGCAGCAGTTGCGCCACGCGCTCGGCCCAGGCGTGCGGCACGAGCGGATCGCGCGTGCCGCGCACCACCAATGCCGGCGCCTGGATGCTCGGCAGCTTGTCTTCGATGCGGTCCTCGAGCGCCATCCGAACGGTGGCCCGCGCCCGACGCGCGCGGAATTGCGCGCGAGGCGCAGGAGCTGCCGCCCGAGCGTGCGCGCGCTCGGATCGACGGTCGGTCCCTGGAGCACGATGCGGTCCACGCGCCGCGGATGGCGCAGGACGAACTCGGCGATGACCTGGCAGCCGAACGAGTTGCCCACGAGATGCGCGCGCTCGAGGCCCGCGGCGCTCATCCAGCGCGCGAGCGCGTCGGCGAGCCCGGCAAGCGAAAGCACACGGGCCGGTTTCGCGCTCTTGCCGTAGCCCGGCAGATCGGGCGCATACACGTTGCAGAGCGGCGCGAGGCGCTCGGCGGTCGGCACCATGTAACGGCTTGCGATCACGAGGCCGTGCACCAGCACCACGCTCACTGTGCGCTCGCCGCGCGGATGCACGGCCACGCGTGCGTAAATCGGCCCGTCGGCTGTTTCGACCCAAAGCTCGCCCAAAGCCGGCCATCGTGCTCGCAACCTAGGCCAAGGCACCTCGCGGTTCATGCATCGGCTTCTGCAAGGTGTATGCCGACGGCTGGATCGAGCGCGGCACCTACCCGGAACAGCCCGGCGGGCCGCTACGCCTGCAGACATCCGCGAGCGCCGCGCTTGCGGTCTCGGCGTCACGTCGCGCGACGTCGGCGAGTGACAGCATTCCGACCAATCGCTGGTCGCGGCTCAAGACCGGCAGGCGGCGGATCTTCGCGAGGCCCATGCTTTTTGCGACGTGCGCCAGGTCCTGGTCCTCGAAGCAGTACAGCACCTGGTCGCTCAAGACCTCGCGCACCGGCGTGTCGGGACCTTTGCCGGCGGCGATCGCGCGGATGACGATGTCGCGGTCGGTCACCATCCCGACAAGCAGGTTTACCTCCGCTACCGGAAGAGCGCCGATGTCGTTATGCGCCATTGCCACGGCGCAGTCTCGAACGCTCTCACTCGGGCGGCAGACGCGCACCTCGCGCGTCATGACGTCGCTGACTCTCATGGCGGCAGCCGAAACCCGCACTACGCCGCGTGGCGCTCGCGCGCGTGCCGGCCTTCGGCAATCTCCTCGATCAGCTTGCGGCTGAAGGCCGGGATATCGGCGGGCTTGCGGCTCGAGACGATGCCGCGGTCAGTCACCACCTCCTTGTCAACCCAGCGCGCGCCGGCGTTGGTGAGGTCCGTCTTCAGCGATGGCCACGACGTCATGGTGCGGCCCTTCACCGCGCCTGCTTCGATCAGCGTCCACGGGCCGTGGCAGATCACGCCGATGGGCTTGCCGCTATCGACGAATTGCTTCACGAACTGCACCGCCTTTGGATTGGCGCGTAGCTGGTCGGGGTTGGCCACGCCGCCCGGCAGCAGCAGCGCGTCGTAGTCGTTCGCGTTCGCCGCGTCGATACCGACGTCCACCTTGAACCAGTCGCCCTTGTCGTAGTGATTCCAGCCCTGCACTTCATCGCCCGCGGGCGAAACGATCTCCGTCTTCGCGCCCGCATCCTCGAGCGCCTTGCGCGGGCCCACCATCTCGGCCTGCTCGAAACCTTCCGTCACGAGAATCGCGACGCGTTTACCATTCACTGCCATACGAAAGCCTCCTTTTCCCTCTTCAGGAAGTTGAAATACACCACCGGGGATACCTCACGCCGAGCAAGAATTGTTCGACCACGCGCCGCGGCTTGAACGTTGCTTACGCAGCCCGCCGAGCATGAAGCGCGCCAAGGATTCGGACAAGGACTGCGGCAAGCCGAGCACATCGAGGAGCGCTCGACGCCGCGCACGCTCGGTGATCTACGACGTCGTGCGCCGCTAGGGCGAGGAGGAGATGGAGCGCCCGGCCGTGTGATCTTCTTCATGGACCTGCGCGGCGCGGGAGCGCTGCTGCGCATTGCCGCGCTCGCCGGATTGCTGTGGCTTGCGCTGCTCTTTGGCCTGGGGGTGGAGCGACTTCGGCACGCGCAGCATCTCGCCCGCGGCCTGGTCCCGCTAGCGCGTGCCGAGGGCCTCGAACTCGGAGCGGGAGATGCGCCCGTCGCGGTTGCGATCGACCGCGATCCAGTTGTTGCTCAGCGCCTGGTCGCTCGAGAGCTCCTCGCGCGAGAGGTAGCCGTCGCCATTACGATCGAGCTCGCGGAAAAGGCGGTTGCTCGTCGCCTCATCGCGCACCACGGCGCTGCCGCCGGCGGCCGCCGAGCGCGCGGGCGCCGGCTGCTTCGGCACGCTGGCGTTGGCCGAGTTGTCGGGCTGCGGCGCGGACTGCGCAGCCGCCTGCGGGGCGCACAGGACGGAGAGAGCCGCGCAGGCCAGGGTGGCAAGCGTGAGGCGAGTCATGGGACCCATATTGCAAACCATCTTCCCGCATGAAGTTAAGCTGGCTTAATGGTCCGCTTGGCATGCTCTGCGGCCATCGATGCCCTCGGGTCCGCCGCCGGGCGGGCCGCCTAGCTCTTCTTCACGTAAGCGATGCACCAGCCGCTCGGGCTGATTGGCCCATCGACGACCTTGCACGTGCCTTGCGCGCCCGGCTTCGCGCCTGGATCGAACTGCGTGCAGGTATCGCAGCGCTGGCCGTCCTTCGGCTGGTCCTGGTACTTCATCGCCTCCTTGCTCGCCTTCGCTTGCGCGAAGGCCGAGCGCGCGAGCCACGGCGCGGCGGCGAGGCCGGCGGCCACGTTCTTCAGCCAGATGATTCGCTACGCGGCCGCATACAAGACGAGCCCCGGCACGCTTACGCCGTCTTGAATCGCACCGTGACTCGCAGGCCATGGCCACCAGCCGCGTCGCCGAGCGCGATCTCGGCACCGTGGGCGTCCGCCACCTGTCTTGCGATAGCGAGGCCGAGGCCGCTGCCCTCGGCGTGCGAGCCCGGCAGGCGATAGAAGCGGTCGAAGACGCGCGCGCGCTCCGCTGGCGGGATGCCCGGGCCGTCGTCCTCCACGACCAAAAAAGCGCTGCCGTCCTCGGCGAACGCGGCAAGGCGCACGGCGCCGCCCGCCGGCGCGTAGCGGATGGCGTTGTCGATGAGGTTGCGCGCAAGCGCATGCAGCGCCGTGGCGTCGCCTCGGACCGCGACGCTTTCGAGCCGCTCGAGGCGGAGCTCGATCCTGCGCGCCTCGGCGAGCGGCTCGAGCTCGCCTGCGACCTGCGCGGCGAGCGCATCGAGCGCAACGGCAGCCGGTTGCGCGAGCTGGGCCTCCGGCTCGAGGCGCGCCATGGTGAGCATCTGCTCGACGAGGCGCGCCGCGCGCTTCATGCCGGCGCGCAGCGCTTCGAGCGCGGCGCGGTTTTCCTCGGGCGTGCGCGCCCGGGCGAGCATGTCGAGCTGCACCTGCAGCGCGGTGAGCGGCGAGCGCAGCTCGTGCGCCGCATCGGCGGTGAAGCGCTTCTGCCGGTCGAGGGCCTCGCGCAGCCGCGCGAGCAGCGCGTTGAGCTCGCTCACGAGCGGCGCCACTTCCTCCGGCAGCCGCGCCTGCGGCAGCGGCTCGAGCGAGGCCGGCTGGCGGCGCCGGATGGCGCGCGCGATCTGGTTCAACGGCCGCAGGCCCTCGCCGACGATCAGCCAGATGATGAGCCCGTACACCGGGATGGTGGCGAGGATCGGCACGAGGATGCGCAGCGCCATCGCCGTCGCCTGGCCGCTCCTCAGCTCAGCGGGCGCCGCGACTTGGATGGTGCGGTCGGGCGCCTCGAGCGTGAAGACGCGCCAGTCCTCGCCGTCGACGCCCACGTCATCGAAGCCCGAGCTCGCGGGCGGGAGCGGCGCGCCGTTTTTCGAGATGTAGGCGAGCACGCCGCCCGAATCCCACACCTGGACGACGTAGTCCTGGCCGAGCCCGAGCTGCGGAACGAGCGCCGCGCTCGCCGCGAGCGGCTGGTCGGCGAGCGAGAGCGCCATCTGCTCGAGGTGATAGTCGAAGAGCTGGTTCGCCTGCCGGCGCACCTCGAACCACGTCGCGCCGCTCGCCGCGACGCCGGTGACGCCGAGCGCCGCGAGCAGCGCTACGAGGAGCTTGCGGCGGATCGACACGCCTCGGCTTCGTCGATCACGTAGCCCGCGCCGCGCACGGTGCGGATCGCGCGCTCGCCGAGCTTGCGCCGCAGGTTGTGCACATGCACTTCGACCGAGTTGCTGGCGATCTCTTCGCCCCAGCCGTAGAGGCGCTCCTCGAGCTGCGCGCGCGAAAGCGGCCGCCCGGGCCGCTCGAGCAGCGCTGAGAGCAGCGAGAACTCGCGCGCCGAGACACTCACCTCGCGCCCGAGGTAGCTCACCTTGCGCGTCGAAGGATCGAGGCGGAAGCCGCCGAACTCGACCACCGGCTCCGCGCGCCCGGCGTGGCGCCGCAGGAGCGCGCGGATGCGCGCGCCGAGCTCGTCGAGCTCGAAGGGCTTCACCAGGTAGTCGTCCGCACCCAGATCGAGCCCGCGCACGCGATCGGCCACGGCGTCGCGCGCCGTGATGATGAGCACCGGGATGCGCTTGCCGCGGCGGCGCAGGCTCTCGAGCAGCGCGAGCCCGTCCTTCTTCGGCAGGCCGAGGTCGAGCAACACCAGCGCGTAGGCGGGCTCGGCAGCGAGCGCCGCTTCGGCGGCTGCGCCGTCCTGTACCCAGTCGACCACGTAGCCGTCCTGGCGCAGCGCCGCGCGCACGCCCGTTCCGATCATCACATCGTCTTCTATGAGCAAGAGTCTCATGGCGTCACCCGAGGTCCACCGGCACGTACACCTTCGCATCCTCGCGCTGCACGAGCAGCGCGACGTGTCTTCCCGCCTTGTCCACGAGGCGGCGCAATTGCTCAACGTTCTTCACCGGCTGGTTGTTGACAGCCAGGATCACGTCGCCCTCCCGCACGCCGGCGCGCGCCGCCGGGCCGGAGGCGCCGGCGACCACCAGGCCCCGGTCGCTTTGCTGCACGGCAAGGCCGAGCTTCCCGGAGTTCGCATCGGAATTCGCGCCTTCGGCGCTCGCCGCTTTTTCATCGGCCATTCTGGCGACCGTCACCCCGAGCGTTTGTTCCGCGCCGTTGCGCCAGAGCTTCACCGTCGCATGCTTGCCCGGCGGCGTGTCGGCGACGAGGCCCGGCAGCTCGGCCGAATCATCGATGGTCTTCCCGTTCCAGGCGAGGATCACGTCGCCCGGCCTGATGCCGGCGCGCGCGGCGGGACTATTGTCCGCCACCGAGCTCACCAGCGCGCCCTCGGGCTTCGCCAGTCCGAAGGACTGCGCGAGGCTCTGGTTCACCGACTGGATGGCGACGCCGATGCGCCCGCGCGTCACGTGGCCGCTTTTCGCGAGCTCGTCCTTCACATGCATCGCCACATCGATCGGGATGGCGAACGACACGCCCATGTAGCCGCCCGAGCGGCTGTAGATCTGCGAGTTGATGCCGATCACGTTGCCGTTCATGTCGAAGAGCGGCCCGCCGGAATTGCCCGGGTTGACCGCCACATCGGTCTGGATGAAGGGCACATAGCCATCGCCGGGCAGTGAGCGCGACTTCGCCGACACGACACCGGCGGTGAGCGAGTTCTCGAAGCCGAAGGGCGAGCCCATCGCCACGACCCATTGGCCGACCTCGACGTTCCTGGCGCTGCCGATGCGCACCGTCGGCAGATTCGCCGCGTCGATCTTGATGAGCGCCACATCGGTCTTCGGATCGGTGCCCGCCACCTTGGCGGTGAATTCGCGGCGATCGGTAAGCTTGACGTGCACTTCCTTCACGCCGTCGACGACATGCGCGTTGGTGAGGATGTAGCCGTCCGGGCTGATGATGAAGCCCGAGCCGATGCCACGCTCCGGCGCTTGGCGCGGCACCGGGACCTGGAAGCGGCGGAAGAACTGGTAGAAGGGGTCGTTCGGGTCGAGCTGCGGCATCTGCGTCGCCACTTCCTTGGTGACGCTGATGTTGACCACCGCCGGACCCTCGTCCTTGGCGAGCTGCGTGAAGTCGAAGCCCGGGCCGCGCACGGCAGCGGCGGCCGGCGCTGCCGGCACAGCGGCGGGCTGCGTCGCCGCGGTAGACGCCGAGCAGCCGCCGACCACTAGGGGAAAGAGCGCCGCCAGCAGGGCGGCGCGCAGGGGTTGCATCGTCATGACTGATTGCCTCCACAGCGTAGTTTTTCCATGCCCGCCATGCTGGGCCGGCAAGCTTAAGGAGGGCTTAAGCACTCGGCACGCTGCGTGCTTCCCCTTATTTAGCACGTCCATGGCGTGCCATTTCCCGATTCGTTAACGAAAAGGAGGACGTACCGTATGCAATTCGTGAAACCAGTACTGCTCAGCTTCTCGCTGCTCACGTTCGCCGCAGTGTCGGCCTACGCCGACGATGCGAAGAGCAAGTCGAGCTCCGGCTCGACCGCTTCTCCGTCCACGTCGCAGAGCAGCACCCCGTCGTCGAGCGGCTCGTCGGCCACCGGCGGCAGCGCGGCCACCGGCGGCAGCTCGTCCGCCGCGGGCGGCTCGTCTCCGTCCAGCGCGGGCTCCAGCTCGGGCAAGAGCGCCGCTGCCGGCGCCTCCAGCTCGGGCAAGGATGAGTTCAGCGAGATCGACACCAACCATGACGGCCAGATCAGCAAGGCCGAGTGGGACGCGCACAAGAAGAAGGAGCGCGGCGCCTCGAGCGGCGCGACCTCGGGCGGCATGAGCTCCGGGTCCAGCTCGGGCATGAGCTCCGGCTCGTCCAGCTCGGACAAGAGCTCCGGCTCGTCCAGCTCCTCGAGCCCGAGCAGCAGCTCCTCGGACACGACCAAGAGCCCGAGCAGCGGCGGCTCCACCTACGGCGGCACGAGCAAGTAAGGCTTCGCTGTAGCGATCAGAAAGGCGGGCCGAGCGATCGGCCCGCTTTTTTATTTCCTAATTCCGATCCAGGGTCGCAATTACGGCCCGGCAAGATAATTAGGGCTCTGACCCCGATTTATTTCTTGCCGAGCAACGGCCCGAGCACATCCATCGGCACCGGGAAGACGATGGTGGAGGCCTTGTCGCCCGCGATCTGCGTGAGGGTCTGCAGGTAGCGAAGCTGCATCGCTTCGCTGCGCTTCGCGAGCATTTCGGCCGCCGCGAGCAGCTTCTCGGAGGCCTGCAGCTCGCCCTCGGCGTGGATCACCTTGGCGCGCCGCTCGCGCTCGGCTTCCGCCTGGCGCGCGATCGCCCGGATCATCGTCTCGTTGATGTCGACATGCTTGATCTCGACGTTCGACACCTTGATGCCCCAGGCGTCGGTCTGGTGGTCGAGCACCGTCTGGATGTCCTGGTTCAGCTTCTCGCGCTCGGCGAGGAGCTCGTCGAGCTCGTGCTTGCCGAGGATCGCGCGCAGCGTGGTCTGCGCGAGCTGGCTCGTCGCCTCGTTGAAATTCGCCACCTGGATGATGGCGAGCTGCGGATCGACGACGCGGAAGTAGACCACCGCGTTCACCTTCACCGAGACGTTGTCGCGCGTGATCACGTCCTGCGGCGGCACGTCGAAGACGCGCGTGCGCAGATCCACGCGCACCGTCTGCTGGATCACCGGGAAGATGATGATCAGCCCCGGCCCGCGCACCGCCTGGAAGCGCCCGAGCAGGAACACCACGGCGCGCTCGTATTCGCGGAATACCTTGAGCGACATGAAGAGCAGGATCGCGACGATTACGACCACGCCCACGCCGAAAGGAATCATCGTTCGACCTCCACCGTAAGTACGAGCCCCTGCATCGAAGTGACGCGCAACCGCTCGCCGCGGCGCACCGGCCCGGGGGCGCGCACGCGCCAGCTCTCGCCGCGCACGCGCGCCCAGCCTTCGCCTTCGAAATCTTCCAGCGCCTCGCCCGCGGCGCCAATCATGTGCTCGCGCCCGCTCACCACCGGGCGCTTGTGCGAGCGCACCAGCATGCCGATGACGAAGATCAGAAAGGCCGCGCTCGCCGCCGCGACGCCGGCGATCAGCGCGATCGGGATCTCGAACCCCGGCACCTTCGTGTCCTCGATCAGCATGATCGAGCCGAGCACGAAGGCGATGAGCCCGCCGATGCCGAGCGAGCCGTACGTGGGGAAGAACGCCTCGGCAACCATGAAGCCGATGCCGATGAAGATGAGCGCGAGACCCGCATAGTTCACCGGCAGGAGATGCAGCGCGTAGAGCGCAACGAGCAGCGCGATCGTGCCGACGACGCCGGGCAGGATGAGGCCCGGATTCATGAATTCGAAGAGGAGCGCGTACGCACCGAGCAGGATCAGCAGGTACGCCACGCTCGGGTTGGTGATGACCCCGAGGAAGCGCGTGCGCCAATCGGGCACGAACTCCGCCGGCGCGATACCGGCGACATGCAGCGTATGCTTCGCACTGCCCGCCTCGACTGTCCTGCCCTCCACCGCGCGTAAGAGCGCCGGCACGTCGGGCGCGATCAGGTCGATGACCTTCTTCTTCAGCGCTTCGTCGGCGGGCAGGCTCACCGCCTCGCGCACCGCCTGCTCGGCCCAGTCGGCATTGCGGCGGCGAAGCTGCGCGAGGCCCCTGATGTAGGCGACGGCGTCGTTCATCGCCTTGTGCATCATGGGATCCTCCGTTTTCTTGCCGTCCTTGTCCGAGCCACCGCCCATGATCGCCACCGGCGACGCAGCGCCGAGGTTCGTGCCCGGCGCCATCGCGGCGATGTGCGAGGCGTAGAGGATGAAGGTGCCGGCGCTCGCAGCGCGCGCGCCGCTTGGCGCGACGAACGAAGCTACCGGCACCGGCGAGGCGAGAATCGCTTTGATGATCTCGCGCATCGCGCTGTCGAGGCCGCCCGGCGTGTCGATGCGCAGCACGACGAGCTGCGTGCCGTCCGCGGCCGCGCGCTCGAGCGAGCGGCGCACGAAGTCCGCAGTCGCCGGTCCGATCGCGCCTTCGAGCGGCACGACCGCGACCGGCGCGGCGAGGAGGCCGCTCGCCCAGCACAGGAATCCGGCGATGAGGAGCCGCATGTCCTGGCTAATCTATCGCATTGACCCCGCCTAGTGCGAAGCCTAGAGTGGTCGGACGTCCCGGTCCGCATTCTTCCCACCTGCCGGGACGCCTACAGGGGAATGACCATGAAAGCTCGTTACGCAGTATTGGCCGCAGCGGTGGCCGGGTTCGCTGCCGGCGCCGTGACCATCGAGCAGCTGCATGCGCAAGGGAAGCCGCCCGTCTACTACATCGGCGAAATTGACATGAAAGACCCCGAGGGCTACCAGAAGGAATACGCGCCCAAGGCACAGGCGACGATCAAGCAGTACGGCGGCCGCCTCCTCGCCGCGGGATCCAACGTCAAGTCATTTGAAGGCGCGCCACCGAAGTCGCGCGTCGCGATCCAGCAATGGGACAGCATGGAAAAGATCGAGGCATGGCGCAACTCGCCGGAATACAAGGAGGCGCGCAAGATCGGCGACAAGTACGCCAGCTTCCGCGCCTTCGCGATCGTCGGCATGCCGCAGCAATAGCCGAAGGAGCCGATCAAAGAGGCCGCCGCGCAGGCGGCCTTTTTGTTTCAGCTATGTGGATCGGCCGGCCGCGGCAGCCGTTCGAGCAGTTGGGAAATGACGGATTGGCGCACCTTGATCGTGACCTGCGCGCCTTCGTTGTCCTCGAAAATGAGCAACAAATCGCCCGTCTCTTCGTGGTCGTCGCTTTGGACGAACTCTTTTAGTGCGACGAGGGCGAAGGGGTAATAGACGGCGACGCCATTGGTGCCCGTCTTGATACCTCCTTGCGCGCACGGTATTCCCCTCGGCCGCAGCCCGCAAGCCGCGCAAACGCGAAACTTCTGTCACTTCGCAGCGACGAGGAGTCGAAATACGTCTTTTAGCGCTCGGCAGGCACGACTGCCAACTCGCGTTGCTGCGCCGCGCGCAGCACGGTGAGCACCGACGGCGCGCCGATGCGCGCGGCGGTGAGGAGCCGATGCACGTCATCGATGCCGTTCACCGCTTCGCCGCCGAAGCGCACGATGAGGTCACCCGGCGCGACGCCAGCAGCGGCCGCCGGCCCGCCCGCCTCGACCGATTCGACACGCACCGCGCGCGCGTTGTCGAGTTCGAAATGGCGCGCGAGCCGTCGCGCGAGCGGCACCGTGGCGCCGGCGATGCCGAGAAAGCCGCGCCGAACGCGCCCGTCGCGCAGGAGCTGCACCACGACCGCCTTCACCGTGTCGATCGCAGTGGCAAAGCAGATGCCCTGTGCGCCGGGGATGATCGCGGTATTGACGCCGATCACCGCGCCGCGCGAATCGACGAGCGGCCCGCCCGAATTGCCGGGATTGAGCGCGGCATCGGTCTGCAGCACATCGTCGATCAGGCGTCCGCTCTGCGCGCGGAGGCTCCGCCCGAGCGCGCTCACCACGCCCGCGGTAACGGTGTGCTGGAAGCCATACGGATTGCCGATCGCGATCGCGAGCTGCCCGACGCGCACCTCGCGCGAGGAGCCGAGCACGGCCGCCGGCGTCGCCGCGCCGCCCAAGCGAATCACCGCGATATCGGTGTCCGGATCGTCGCCCACGAGATCGGCCTCGCGGCTCGAGCCGTCGGCGAACGTCGCGCGGATGCCGCGCGCGCCGTGCACCACGTGGCTGTTGGTGAGGAGAAGCCCATCCGGCGTAAAAGCGAAGCCCGAGCCGCTGCCGCGGCGCCGGTTGAACGTGACTTCGAGATGCGCGACGGAAGGCGCTACCGCGTCGACCGCGCCGACCACTGCTGCCGAATAGGCGTCGAGCAGGCGGCCATCATCCGGCGCCGGGCGCATGCCGGCCGCGCCGCGCTCGCTTTCGTCCAGCAGGAATTGGGGAACGGGTTCCAAGATCGCCGCCGTTCCGCTAAGTGAGGGGCGCAGGACCGGTTTGCAAGCCCCCGCTGCAGTCAGGCGGGCCGTCTCATAGGCCCTCCGCCTCTCGCCAGAGTTGCGATTTGCCGACCTGCTTGAACCAGGTTTCAAACTCGGAACGGTAGCCTTGCAGAGGTTGTGGCAGCGGCCGGCGCGGGTCCTGGCTCAATGAATACGCCATGCCCTCCCTGAACCAGGTGGGCTTGAAGAGCCACGTGCGCAGGCTCCCCAAGTGCTCGTTTTGCAGGTGGTGAATGAGTTCGTGCCTTACCAGGTACGGGCGCCACCCACGGTGGCTCACGACAATGCCGAAGGTTCCTACGTTGTACGCGTTTACTGACGTAAAGCCGAATGACTCGGAGCACGCCTGGGTCGAGCAAAACACTGCACGAGGTAAAGCTTGAAGCTCACCCACCTGGACTTGAACAAACTGCAGCGCTCCTTGGTACAGGCCACTCGCTTCCGCCATGCGAGAAGGATCATCGACGCAGACTCTGCCATGGCAGGTGAGCCCGATCAGTTCGGGGGCAAGAACGCGCACTGGCTTGATGAATGCCCACGCAGCGACAGGCAACGTGAGAAGAGCGATGAGGGCGATGCGCTTTAACACAATGCGTTTTGCGACCACTAGCAGTTACCGGCTCGTCTCAACGTGACGACGGAAGTTGTTGAGAATGGCCTGCCACCCTTGCTGTTGCTGCTCGATCGAATGAGTTGGTTCACTATCGAAGGTTGCTCGCACCCTGACACCATTTGGGCTATCGGCAAACTCGACTTGCGCCGTACGGTCGCCGAAAGAGTATTCAATCAGCTTGGGCTCTACGATTCTCGTATAGGTGCCGGCGAAATCAAATCCCACGCTGCCATCCTTTGCCTCCATGCGAGAGGAGAAGGCACCGCCCACGCGCAAGTCGACCTTGGCGGTGGTCGTGTGCCAATCATCCGACGCAGCATTCCACTGCTTAATGTTCTCGGGTGTCGTATATGCACGCCAGACGTCCGGGTGGGCTGCGCTGTTACGCCTGCGCGCCATAAAGTGCAATGAAGCCTATGGCCAGAAGCACCGGCCACGCTAAATGCCGGCCGCGCGATACGATGAAAGTTATAGCCGCACTTACCAGAAACACCGCTGCCAAGACACCGGATACTGCGGCGGACGAGAGCGGCCCTTGGGCCAACAGGAACAACAACGCCGCGGCGCCCCACCAAGCCACGCTAGTGAGATGCCACGCGAAACGGAGCGTCCGGATGGTGAACTCTGTCCCGCCAAAAAGCTGCGGCAAGTCGCGGCGACGAAACAATCGAATGAGAATGTATTTCTCGCCTAAGAAGGAATGCGCGCCCCCAAGCGCAACTGCGAGAGCTGCAGCCCAGAGGTAGAGCAGGCCCAAAGGTGACATGTGCGGGCCTAACGTCTGAATTCGGGCACCATGGACCTATGGACTCTTGGTGTATACATACTCGAACGCGAGAAACTCAGTCTTAGGCAGCACCGTCTCCGGCGTAAGAAACAGTCGAACGGTCTGCTGATTTTCTCTGATTACGCCAATCGTGAGCCGGTACTTGAATCGAACGTTCTTGGCGCTTCCCCACTCTGGCGCCAGGAAGGAACCTCCTTGGAGTTTCAAATCGGATGCGCTTGCTCCGGACGCAATGGGCAGGCTTCGCTCGACCATAAGCTGAGGCCCCCGGGTATCGAGCGAGGTGTACTCATAGCGCGACGTAACAGGGTTGTAGTTTAGAAGCGCGTGCCGATTGAATGAACCGGGCTGCCCGGGACGGTCATCGACCGGCTGCATCACCTCTTCCAGGTACATGTCCCGTATGAGGCGCCTCTGCGCGATAGCTGCCGGTAAAGTGACGGGATCTTTCTTGGGGCCCGGCCACATGCGCTGCTGCACCTCCCATGTGCCCGTCATGCGACTCAAGAGCTCCGGATAGCCTTGCGCGACCGAGTGGTTCGACCAGGCCGCGATCAAGACCACGGCTGCTGAGCGAAGTATCGTCAAGGCGGACCTTCTAAGGTTTCGACTTGCCGGAACTGTTGAGGGCGACCGCTTGGCGAACGAGCGCCTTGAAGGCGGACTCGTCAACTTCTTCTCCTTCGTGGATGTCGATCGCGCGGCGTACGTTTCCGTCGAGACTCGAGTTGAAGAGATGGGCGGGATCCTTCAGAGACGCGCCCTTGGCGAAGGTAAGCTTCACGACATTCTTGTAGGACTCGCCAGTGCAGATGATGCCGTCGTGCGACCAAATCGGCGTGCCCATCCATTTCCACTCCTCGACGACCTCCGGGTCTGCTTCCTTGATGAGCTTGCGCATTCTGCTGAGGGTTTTCCCGCGCCAGTCCCCGAGCTCGGCGATTCTTTTAGAGATGAGCTCCGATGCCGACTGGCCTTGGCTCGCGCCCGACTTTTTCATGTTCTCATCCTAGAAGTTCCAGAAGAAGGAAACCAGCGCGACGTTTTCGAACGATCACTTCGGCGCGTTGACCTGTTCCGCCCAGCTCCTCGCGTCGCTCTTGCCGTCGACGAAGGCGAGCACCGTCGCGGCGAGCCTGGGCGAGGTGAAGATGTCGTAGTGCGTGAGGTCGGGCAGGATCGCGAGGCGGTTCTTCGACATCGTTTCGCGCTGCCAGCCCGCGTCCTGCAGTCCGCCGCCGAGAAGCTGGTAGAACTTCACGATGTGCTCGGGCGCGATCATGTCGCTGTCGCCGTAGACGAGCATCACCGGCATCCTGAGGGTCTTCACCTCCGCGGACCAGTCGTACTTGCCGCGCATGTAGGCGCCGAGCGTATCGAGGAGCCGCGGAAAGTCCTCGACCTTCGGCGCGACCGCCGCGTACGACTTGTACATCGGCGTGTCCTTCATCATCGGCGCCATCTGCGCCGACACCGCCGCCTGCTGCGGCTTCATCGCCGCGTAGAAGCCGTCGTCGGAGTAGGGCGCAGAGACGATGACCAGGCGCCGCACGCTCTGCGGCTGCTGGATCGCCATGCGCAGCGCGACGCCGCCACCCAGCGAATAGCCGACCACGTCGACACGTTCGCGGCCCAGGCGCTTCACCAGCACCGCCATGTCCTCGCCCATGGACTGAAGGCTGAACGGTCGCTCGCCGAGGGGCGTGCGGCCGTGGCCCTGCAAGTCCACCGCGATCACCTCGCGATGGGCCGAGAGCGCCGGCAGCATCATCGGAGCAAACATGTCGATCGATCCGAGACCGCCGTGCAACAAGAGGAGCGGCTCGCCCTTGCCGTGCACCTCGTAGTAATAGTCGACGCCGTTGATCGATTCGTGGCCGGTCTTGTTGGGCGCCGCATCCGCGCCTGCGGACATGATCGAGGCGGCGAGGGTGGCGAGCGCGGCGAGGAGTTTCAATCGAGACATGGTGTTCTCCTGTCAGAGGCTGCTATCGGCGAGCTTGCGGCGCACGAGGGAGAGCAGGAGGCCGACCATCGTTCCTCCCGGCATGGAGATTTCGAGCATCAGGGTAAGGCCCGAGGGCCATGATTTTCCGCATTGTCCGACTCCTTTCACCCTCTAGTCGAACGCGGGCCGGGAATTTCGACAACGCGGCCGGCAACATGGATCCGCGTGGGGCGGGGCACTGCCGGATCAGTCCTCAGCTCACCGCCTTCTTCACGAGCGCGCCGATCCTTGCCTCTTCGGTGGCGGTCAACTCCTTGAGCGCGAAGGAGGTCGGCCACATGGCGCCTTCGTCGAGGTTCGCTTCGTCGCTGAAGCCGAACGTCGCGTACCTCGATTTGAACTTCTGCGCGCTTTGGAAGTAGCAGACGACCTTGCCGTCCTTGGCATACGCGGGCATCCCGTACCAGGTTTTCGGCGAGAGGGCTGCCGCGCTCGCTTTGATGATCGCATGGAGCCGCTTGGCCATGGCGCGATCCGGTTCCGGCATCTCGGCGATCTTCGCGAGCACGTCGCTTTCCCCATCCGCCTTGCCCGCGCGCGTGCCGCGGCGCGCCTCCGCCTTCAGTTCTTGAGCGCGCTCCTTCATCGCAGCTCGTTCCTCGTCCGTGAATCCCTTGGACTTCTTGCCGGTCGCGGTGATGCTGTTGGCGGACTTCCGCGTTTCCTTCTTTGGGCTCATGGCAACCTCGTCACACTGACTTGTCTTACAAACCGCGCCGCAGATCGAACGCGAGACTCGCTCTACTATGGTCGGACAACCACGCGCCTGTTAGGCCGCAGGCGGTCTCTTAAGGCGGTCATAGTAGGCCTTGGCTGCCACCTCCCAGTTCTGCCCGTCGAACGGGCGGATCTTGATGGAGGATAGATCGATACCGTCGATGCACCGGACGTTGAAAGCCCACCGGCTTGGGTCGAGTCGGGGACGAATGAACGGGTGGATCCCACAGTGCCTGCAGAAATAGTGCTTCGCTGTTTTCGTATTGAATTGGTAGAGGACGAGATCTGACTCGCCGGTGAGGACACGCAGATCTGCCTCCGCCGCCGGGTGCCACAGCGCGCCCTTCCGACGACAGACCGAGCAGTTGCAATCAACAGCGTAATCGAGCCGGGCGCGAGCCTCGAATGTGATCCGACCACAGTGGCATGCGCCCTGGCAGGTCTGGGTCACTTGATTCGCGGCCTAACCTGGAGGTTTGCGGCGCGGCGAGCTCCGCCGCGCATATGGCGATGCGGTTGCCGCCGCATCCGGCAACACCGCCATGTTAGAAGGCGCTACTTGCGGTACGCGGCATCCAGCGCGATGCCGACGAAAAGGACGATGACAGCGAGGAGAAGGATGCCAGGAAGAAGCTCCATGGCTAGAGTTTACCTATTTGATCGATGCGACGCTCGATTTGCCGATGGACAAGAAAAATGCCGGCCCCGAGCAGGACGCCGGCGCTCAGCTGCGCCGAGCGAGCGAAGTGAGCGGGGGCGTCAGCTGGAGCACTTTGTTGGGCTGCACTTGCCTAGAGGTGAGAAAAGTATTGCGGGATCTCTTGCCATCGGTCGTGCATCCCATCGACATAG